>JBEVDW010000135.1:0-18953 GCA_040513115.1 Steroidobacteraceae bacterium
ACCGTGTTCGGTCGCCGGCTCTACCTGCAAGACATCAACTCACGCAACGCGGCCATGCGCCAGTACGCCGAGCGCAGCGCGATCAATGCACCCATGCAGGGTACGGCTGCCGACATCATCAAGCGGGCCATGATCGCCGTCGATGCATGGCTCGCGCAGTCGAAGCTCGATGCGCGCCTGATCATGCAAGTCCACGACGAGCTCGTTTTCGAAGTGCGTCGCGAGCTCGTCGATGAGTTCGCGCAACCATTGCGTGAGCTGATGTGTCGGGCGGCGGATCTCGATGTGCCGCTGAAGGTGGAGATGGGAGCGGGCGAGAATTGGGATGAGGCTCATTAGCGCATCGGCGTGGAACAAAGGCCCGAGCCACGACGATTCAGGACACGAGCTCACTTCGAACCAGGAGACCACCATGCGGATGAGGATTGCTGTGGGCGCCGTCGGCGCGCTCATGTGGACGCTGTCGGCGGGCGCTGCGGATAACGGGATCTATATCGGCGCGGGTATCGGCGAATCGAATGTGGAAGTCGACAGCGACGACCTGGGTATCGGCTTCGACGGTAACGATACGGCGTGGAAGCTCATCGTGGGCGTCCGGCCTCTGGATTGGCTTGGCGTGGAGGCCAGCTATGTCGATTTCGGCAAGCCGAAGGACAACGGCGTGAAGGTCGATGCCGATGGCCTTTCGGCGTTCGCGGTGGGCTTCTTGCCTGTCGGTCCGGTTGATGTCTTCGCCAAGGCCGGACTGATCAACTACGACGCCAACTTCGATGTCGGCGAGCTGGACGACAAAGGGACCGAGTTTGCCTACGGCGCTGGCGTCCAGTTTCGGCTGCTGAGCCTCGCGTTCCGCGGCGAGTACGAGAAGTTCGACGTCAAGCACGTCGATGACGTGAATATGCTCTCGCTGAGTGTCACCTATACCTTCCTTTGAGACGGCGCGTTCCCACAAATCAGGCCCCTGTAGGTGTAGTGCCAATGCCACGACGAGGCCTTCACGAGCTGCAGGTGTAGGCAGCCCAAGGACTTGCTATGGTCGCGCGTAAACCACTGATCCGCAGGAATTTTCCTGCGGATTTTCGCGTGAAATCGGCGGAACTTTAGCGCCGCACAGCACGTCTCACCTGCGAGCGTCGGCCAGGACGCTTTCGCCCGCTAACCTCCCTGAGTGGGCGATATGACCCGGTTTATCCCCATGCCGGGTTGATCTGCCCCGGTGGCTTTGCCACCGGGGTTCTTTTTATCCGGCAGGCTCCCAGGTCCCATCGAGCAGCTTCAGCACAGCGGCTCGGGCCTCTTCAATTCCGGTCTTCTTCAGTGCGGAGAACAGCTGTGCGGTCGCGAACTCGCCGGTTTGGGCAAGCACTGAGCGAAGCGCTGCTTGCGCCTCGCTGCGGTTGAGCTTGTCGGCCTTGGTCAGCAGCAGGTGCACCGGCAGGCGTTGTGTGCCGACCCAATCCAGCATGTGCCTGTCGTAGTCGGTGAGGGGTCGGCGCGCGTCCATCACGATGACGATGCCGCGCAGGCTGGCACGTCGCTCCACATAGCGAGACAGCAGCTCGCGCCAGTGTCGCTGCATTTCGAGCGGCACCTTGGCGAACCCATAGCCTGGTAAATCGGACAGACGTCGCTCGGTGTCGATCTGAAAGAAATTGATCAGCTGAGTGCGTCCGGGCGTCTTGCTCACGCGCGCCAGATGCGGCCGACCCGTGATCGCATTCAGCGCGCTGGACTTGCCGGCGTTCGAGCGGCCGGCGAAGGTCACCTCCGCCCCCGTGTCTGGCGGGAATTGATGCGGCTGCCACGAGCTCGTCAGGAATTCGATGTGTGGAAATTGAGCCATCGTTCGGGGATCACGGACCTTAGGGCGCGGGCGTTCATGCTCGTCTCGGCACTGCAGGGTGTAGCCGTCTTTCTCGCAAGCCGCCAGGTTCCTGTGAGAAAGGCGGGCTAGTGTACAATCCCGCGCCTTCGCGACCGGCCAACGTAGAAAATGCCGCGCGCAAATCCTGCAGAGTTGCCTTCGGAGTGTTGAGATGAAGTTTCAGTCGCTGCTCTTGCCCGTGCTGATTGCCTGCGCCGTCACGCCTGCATGGGCTGAAGGTTCCGCAGAGGCAGGTCAAGCTAAGACAGCTGTCTGCGTTGCCTGCCACGGCGTCGACGGCAACAGCGCAAACCCCGAGTGGCCGAGCCTCGCCGGACAAAGCGCGCCCTTCATCGTCAAGCAGCTTCAGGCATTCAAATCCGATGCCCGCCAGAACCCCTTGATGACGCCGCAGGCAAAAATGCTGAGCGATCAGGACATCCAGGATCTGGCCGCCTACTACTCCAAGCAGGCTCGTCGCGGCGGCGAAGCGGATTCCAGCAAGGTGGCGCTCGGCCAGCGCATTTATCGCGGTGGAGACAAGGCGCGTGGCGTACCGGCCTGCCTGGCATGCCACGGCCCGAACGGCGGCGGTAACGGACCGGCCGGCTATGCAGCCATCGGCGGCCAGCATGCAACTTACCTGGCCGCGCAGCTTCGGGCCTACAAGACGGGAACCCGGCAGACGGATCCGAATCAGATGATGCGCAACGTGGCCTCTGCGTTGAGCGATGAGCAGATCGACGCCGTCGCCTCCTACGTCCAGGGCCTGCGTTGACGTCGGCTTGAATCCCTCGCCCTTGAAGTCTTGAGGTGTTGCATGAAGTGGCTGCTGTCGGTTTGCCTTGTATTGCTGACGGTCGCCGGGTTGTCCGGTTGCGGTAAGAAAGAGGCGTCCGATCAGCCAACCGCGCCAGCGACACAGGTTCAAACCCCGGCGCCCCCGACACCTGAAACTAGCGCACCTCCGGCCGATGCCACACCGGCTGCGCCGGCATCTTCGGCGGAAGGCGAAGCTCAGGAGGCACCAGCCACGGCGCAGCTGAGCGAGACCGAAGATCCCGTGGAGGCGACACCCGATACGGCCGCTGCGGGCACGCAACCTTCATTGCGTCTCGGCGGTCCGGCTCTCCAGCCGGCGAGCCGTCAGTTCCAGGAGGGGGTCAACTACAAGCGGGTCGTACCGGCCCAGCGCACGAACGTGGCGCCCGGCAAAATCGAAGTGATGGAGATGTTCTGGTACGGCTGCGGTCACTGCTACACCCTGGACACTTCAGTCGAGTCGTGGCAACACAACGGCAAGCCTGAGTTCGTGGACTTCGTCCGCGTCCCGGTGGTGTGGGGCAACATTCAGCGCATCCACGCGCGCGTGTTCTACACGGCGGAAATTCTGGGCAAGCTGGATCAGCTGCACTCGAAGATCTTCCGCGCCATCCACGCGGAAGGAAACATGCTGGATACGGAGGACAAGATTCAGGCGTTCTTCGTGGCCCAAGGCGTCAGCGAGGCGGACTTCAAGCGCGCCTTCTCTTCGTTCGGCGTGGAAAACAAGCTCAAGCGCGCTGAGTTCCTCAGTCGTGCCTATCGCGTCGATGCCGTGCCGACATTCACGATCAACGGCAAGTACACCACGGGCGTCGGCGACGCCGGCGGCGAAAAGCAGCTCTTCACGCTCGTGAATGAAGTAGCGACCGCAGAACACGGCGGCGGTTGACCGCACTGGACCCAAGACGATGCTGAACGCGCTGACCGCGAGTACGCATCGTTTGCAGCGAATCGATCTGGCTGCTGGCGAGCGCGTGCCTGACGAGGCGGTGTGGATCGACTTGCTCGAGCCGACCGCGGAAGAGGAGCAACTGATCGAACGGACTCTCAAGATCGACGTGCCGACGCGCGAGGAAATGCGCGAGATCGAAACGTCCAATCGTCTGTACGAAGAAAACGGCACGCTCTACATGACGATGACCGTCGCGGCCAAACTGGACACGGATCGACCCGAGAGCGCTGCCGTTACGTTCATTCTGACGCAAGGCAGACTGGTGACCAACCGCTATGTGGACACCAAGCCGTTCCGCAACTTCGCCAGCTATTGCGAGCGCAACGGCGGCAGTCTGAACAGCGGTGCTGCTGTGTTGATGGGACTGATCGAAGCGTCCGTTCAGCGCATCGCCGATGTGCTCGAGCGCGTCGGCAGCGACTTGGACGCCATATCGGAAACGATCTTCCATAGCGTCTCCAGTCGCGCGCCGGCGAGTCGCGATCTGCGCGCCCTGATGGAACGTATCGGGTTCAGCGGCGAGCTCGACTCGAAGGCGCGTGAAAGTCTGGTGAGCTTGGGGCGCTTGCTGATGTTCGTGCAGCAGTCGCAGCTTCCTGAGCTCAGTGAGGAGTTGCGGGGCCGCTTGCGCTCCAGCAATCGCGATGTGTTGGCTCTCTCCGACTACGCGACCTTCCTTGCCAGCAAAGTGACCTTTCTGCTCGAAGCCACGCTCGGACTCATCAACATCGAGCAGAACAACATCATCAAGATTTTTTCAGTAGCCGCAGTCATGTTCCTGCCGCCGACGTTCATTGCGAGCGTCTACGGCATGAACTTCCACCACATGCCGGAGCTCGATTGGCATCTTGGTTATCCACTCGCGCTCCTGATCATGATCCTTTCCGCCGTCGTGCCGTATTGGTGGTTCAAGCGCAAGGGCTGGCTGTGAGCAAGGCAGATGGCCTGCGGCTCACCGCCAAGCTCCTGCATGTCCCTTGGCCGCCCCTCCCCCGTAACTCATCAGCTGTGACTCTCTCATGACCCGCCCAATTACCAGCATGGCCCTCTTTTGCGACTTCGAGAACATCGCGCTCGGTGTGCGCGATGCGAAGTACGCAAAGTTCGATATCGATCGTGTATTGGAGCGATTGCTGCTGAAGGGCAGCATCGTCGTGAAGAAGGCCTACTGCGACTGGGAGCGCTACAAGGAGTTCAAGGGGCCCATGCACGAAGCGTCCTTCGAGCTGATCGAGATTCCGCACCTGCGGATTTCCGGCAAGAACTCAGCCGATATTCGCCTGGTCGTCGATGCGCTCGATCTCTGCTACACGAAGGAGCACGTCGATGCGTTCGTCATCATCAGCGGCGACTCCGATTTCTCACCGCTGGTGAGCAAGCTGCGCGAGAACAACAAGACGGTCATCGGCGTGGGCGTGAAGAGCTCGACGTCGGATCTGCTGATGGCGAACTGCGATGAGTTCATTTTCTACGATGACCTCGTGCGCCGTAGCAGTCAGAAAGGTCAGCGCAGTCGTCGCAAGACACCCGCGAAGACGGCGGCGCCAGAAGCGCCCAAAGACGTCGCCAAAGTCGAGAGCGCGAAGAACGATGAAGAACGCAAGCAACAGGCATTCGATCTTGTGATGGATACGATCGAAGCACTTGCTGACGAGCGCGATGCCGGCGAGAAGATCTGGGGCTCGATGGTCAAGCAGGCATTGAAGCGCCGCAATCCTGGGTTCGACGAGAGTTATTTCGGCTTCCGCAGCTTCAGCGACCTGTTGCAGGATGCCCAAAGTCACAAGCTGCTCGAGCTGGAAGCCGACCAGAAGTCCGGTGGCTACGTCATCCGGCGTGTGGTGCGCGAGGAATAGCGTTCTGCGAATCGAGCCGCAGCTCGACCAGCACTGGGTAGTGATCCGAACCGACGCGGGGACCGCGTACGATGCGCATCACCTGCCACTCCCGCGATATCAAACAATGATCGATCTGAATGCCGAGCGGCGGGAACTGCGTCGGCCACGTGCTCATTCCCGGCCGACTCGCAATGGCATCTCGAGCGTTGGCCAGCTCGAGGGTCGCATCGAAGTGCGGCGACCAGGGAGATAAATTGAAATCCCCGCCGACTACTACCGGCCCCTCTGCCTGGCGCATCCACTGCGACAACGCGTGCAACTGTCGATTGCGTTCACGACTGACGCGTGGACCTAGCGGCCATGGCAGATGAACCGCGACGACTTGCACCGGCAGCGAATGCCAGCGCAGGAGTGCCCACTGCGCATGTCGTCGAGCGTTGGCGAGCGGTAGCGGTTGTGAGCTTTCGATGGGCCAGCGACTCAGTATGGCCGCGCCGAGGCGATCTTCCGATGCAGCCAAGGCAGCGTGAGGATATGAGGGCAGTGCGGCCACGAGCTCGCGCATGCTGTTGCCGTCGAATTCCTGCACGAGAATGACATCAGCGTCCGAGCGGGCGAGATAGCGCGCCACTTGCGCGGTATCGTGATTGCGATACCACGCATTCAATGTCAGTACTTTGAATGTGGGTTGCTCTTGTGCCGTTACGCTTGCGGCTGCATACACATGCAGCAGGCTCAGCACCTGTGGCCAAGAGATCCAAGCGGCTGCAATCCAGGCTGGAATCGACCAGCGGAAATCACGCAACAACGTGAGCAGCACTGCACAGGCGAGCAGCGCATAGCCGTACTGCACACGAAAATGTGCGAACAGGTCGAACAGCCACCAATGCGTGCCGAGCAAACCAAACACGAAGGCGACTGGCAGTAGTACGCAGCCGATACGCGCCACGCGCGCGAGTAAGACCCGCACACGCTGCGGGCGATGGTCAAGCTCTGAAATCGGCAAGGAAATGACTACGCGGTGCGCTCGGCGGCAACGCGCGTCCGAGTGCTGTGAGAACGGCCCGTAAGGTAATACAACTCCACGCGGCGCACGCCCTTCACTTGACGCGTCGAGCGACGCAGCTCGCGCAATAGGCGCAACAGCAACTGTTCACCGGCCTTCAAGCCTCCCGTGGCGTATTCGCTCGAGATGGACAGGTGCAGCACCGTGATGTGCTCGAGATCGGGCCGGATGTAGATCGCCACGCCGACAGGGCGCCCCGTTGCCGACTCCACCGCGAACAGGCACTGCACGTCGTCCCGACCGCCCACCCGCATGCGCAAACGCGGGCCTTCATCGACGATCTCCGGCGTGCCGAAGCGTTCCACGGCTTCGGCAATGCAATCCATGACGCGACCCTGACAGGCGTTGAAGAACACCAGCGCTTCCAAAAAACGCCGCTGGGATTGCGCGACGTGCGACTGGAACGCGAACGACGAGTTCATAGGGCCGACACACCGTGGGAGGATGGCGGCCGATCATGCGGGCAGGAATATCGCCTGTCGAGGCGCTCCTCACGCACGTTCCGACGCTACGCAGCACGAGCAGCCGGGAGACTACGCTTGTGGCACAAATGTAGCGGGATATCATGAGTGGAGCGGGCAGCTGATTTCAAGTGAGCGGAGATCTCCGGGACGATGCCCGAAGCGGCCCGGTGTTGCACGAGCGTGACAGCCTGCGCAGGGTTCTAGACGGTGCAGGATGCAGGGCCGGGCTTACGGCATGAGCACCCGAATGACAGTTAGAAGGGTTCTCTGTGCGCAAGGAGAGACAGCGGCGGCCCCCGACATCTGAACTATTTCTCCTTACGCGCACCTGCCTCGGCGATAACAGGGAACGACCGATAAGATCTCGGCCCATTCGCGACTACGCTTTAGTGGCAAGCCTCCGCAGAACTTTGAACTGGCTCAAGCTTTGCCAGTGGGAAAACGGGAACTGGTTCGAGCGTCTCCAGCGCCTCACATTGTCAAGATACCCGACACTGATTCGATATGGGTGCAGGCAGGGCGCAGTTCGATTCCAAGTAACAACATTACGGCTGACGGACGAGACTGGCCGCGCAGGCGCGGCCGGATACAGAGCTCAAGGGGAAAGGTGGCATGAATATTCTGGATCTGGGTCGCTTCAAGAGCATCGTGATCGCAAACGCAGTGTTTCTGCTGTTTGTCGCCGTAGTGCTAACCCTGAATTTCAATCTGGCAGGTCGACTCGCTTCTACGGGTGTCGCGGTCAAATACGCCGCGCAGCAGCGCATGCAGCCGCGAGCAGTGCACGACAGTGCTCGTCTGCTGGAATCCAAGCTGACCGCTCGCGAAGACATCAGCGGCTCTCTCGACGATCTGCGCCGTACCGCCAGTACCTATGACGAAGCCTTGAACGGCATGCAGAGCAGCGGCAGCGTCGTCGATGAAACCGGCAAAGTGCTCTCGGTCGGTGCGCTGCGCGCGGATGTTGCTCAGGCACAGCTGCAGAGCGCCGCCAAGATCTGGCAGGTGTACAAGACGAAGCTCGAGCCTGTACTGCGCTTCAGCGGTTCTCCTTATGCGACAGCCGCACAGGATCCAAAGGCCGCTGCAACTGATGCATACAGCCCGCGCGGCAAGCGCTTGCAATCCGCGCTCACCGATCTGAACAAGGCAGGCGCCGATGCCCAGCCGAAGCTTGCCAAGGTCGGAGCTGAGCTGACCGCGACGCTCGAAGCAAGCAACCAGTCGCTGGCGCGGTCTCTGCGTATCGTGCAGGTCGCCGGCGTGCTCGTTTCGTTGGCGATGCTGCTCTCCATCTTCTTCTACTTTGCACGTAACCTACGCAAGGACGAGCTCATCTCCAATCGCGCGCGCAAGGAGACCGAAGACATCTTGCGCACGGTGAACGAAGGTCTGTTCCTGCTCGACCGCGATCTGAAGATCGGTACCGAACGTTCGATGGCGCTCGCCACGATCTTCCGCCGCGAAGATCTCACTGGCATCACGTTCGATCAGGTCCTGCGCAACATCGTGCCCGAGAAGACGCTGCGTACCGCGATGGACTACGTGGCGTTGCTGTGGGGCGAGCGCGTGAACGAGAAGCTCGTCAAGACGATCAACCCGCTCAATGAGGTCGAAGTCCACTTCGACAATCCGAACGGCGGCTTCGACACGCACTTCCTCGAATTCGATTTCACGCGCGTGAAATCGGAAGGCGCATTGTCGCATCTGCTCGTGACAGTGAACGATGTCACCAAGCGCGTGATGCTCTCGCGCGAACTGCAGGAATCGCAGGAAAAAGCGCAGGCGCAGCTCGATCTGTTGTTGCGCATCCTGCACGTCGAGCCCGATCAGCTCACGAGCTTCCTCACGGATGCAGACGTGTCGCTGAAGATGGTGAACTCGATCCTGAAGGAGCCGGCACGTGAAGAAACTGCATTCCGCGCCAAGATCGACGGCATCTATCGTCAGGTGCACGCGGTCAAGGGCGAATCAGCGGCGCTTGGCCTGAAGACGGTGGAGCAACGCGCGCATGCATTCGAAGAAACGCTGAACGAACTGAAGGGCCGGTCGTCGCTGTCGGGCAGCGACTTCCTGCCGCTCGTCGTGAAGCTGGACGATCTGTTTGCTCACTTGGCGCAAGTGCGCGAGATGTTGAGTCGCTTGATGGATCTGCACCAGGCGATCGCCTCGCGTCGCACCAAGAACAACGAGAAGGTCGATGCAGCGAAAGTCGATGCATGGCTTTCCGGCAAGGAAGGCGAGATCGCTATCGACATCGCGGATGGCGAGACGACCGCGACTGGCGGGTCCAGCGGGCTCGATCAAACGCTGAGCAGCTTGGCCGAGCGCATCGCGAGCAGTCACTCCAAGCGAGTGGAGCTGCGTTGCACGGGTCTCGATCAGGTGCCGGAGGCGTATAAGCGCGCCGTCAAGGACATCTCGATTCAGCTGGTTCGCAACGCCGTCGTGCACGGCATCGAAGAGCCCGGCGAACGCGCTTCCGCGCAGAAGCCGGAAGCCGGCACACTCGCAGTGGAGTTTGCGAAGCGCAACGATGGCTTCGAGCTCGTCGTGCAGGACGACGGTCGCGGCTTGCAGCTGGAACGCATCAAGCAGGTGGCGATCGAGCGCGGCGTGATCACGCCAGCCGAAGCGGCACTGCTCGATCCGCGTCAGACGATGGCGTTGATTTTCCGTCCTGGCTTCTCGACGGCGGACAAGGTCACCACGGATGCTGGCCGCGGCGCCGGTATGGACCTGGTGCGCATTCTCGTGGCCGAACTGGGCGGACGCGTGGGGTTGGCTTCGGCCGGCGGACGCTTCTCGAAGTTCAAGATTTGGTTGCCGGCGACTGATCGCGCCGTCGCCGCTTAATACCAAAAAGAGGGACACCAATGGCTGCCAGCGCTCAGGCTCAACCGTTGACGAACAAGAAGCTCAAGCTCATGATCTGTGACGATTCCAACATCATTCGTCGCAAGATCGAGCGCGAGCTCAAGATCGATCGCCTGCACGTGATTGCGACCGCGGCGAACGGCAAGCTCGCCGTCGAAGCTTTCCGCAAGGAACCCGCGGACGTGGTGACGATGGACATCACGATGCCGGAAATGGACGGCATCGAATGTGTCGAGAACCTCGTGAAGATCAAGCCCGACGTTTTGATCCTGGTGATCTCCGCTCTGTCGGACAAGGCCACTGCGATCGAAGCACTCAAGCGCGGTGCCAACGGCTTCTTATGCAAACCATTCACGGATCGCCAGCTGACGGAAGCGCTGGAAGAACTGTTGAGGGGTGCAGGTAATGATGACTAAAGTTGAACTCGAGACGTTTGTCGAAGGCACGACGCACTACTTCGAGACTGCTGCGAATCAGCCGGCCTCGGTCGGCTCGCCGTACATCGTGCATGAAGGTCGACCGACGGTGCAGGAGTTCACCGGCTTGATCAGTATCGCGGGCAAACGCCGCGGCATCGTCTACTTCACCGCTTCGCGCCCCATGCTCACGGTCATGCTGATGCGCATGGGTGAAACGGAGCTGACGGAAGAGAACATGCGCGATCTCGTCGGCGAAGTCGCCAATACCATCTCGGGCAACGCGCGCCGCGACTTCGGCAAGGACTTCATGATCTCCGTGCCGCAGGTCGTCGCTGGCGAGCCGGATAAAGTCGCTCCGCCGGAAAACATGCGCTCGTTCGTAATTCCGATCAATTGGCGCAGTCACTCCGCGCAGCTCGTTGTTTGCCTGGAGTAACGAGCGATACGCTGAGTTCATTCGTGTGCCGCCGTGCCCGCCCATAAGCATTCCATTCGGGCAGAGCGCGGCGCGGCTGCGGACCTGGCGAAGTTCGCGCCACCCAACGCGTCGATCGATCTGATCGTTCTCTCCACCGATCACGCGCTGCTGGCTGTGATGCAGGCAGCGGGGGAAGGTGAGCCGTTGTTCTGGTCCGCTGCGACCGCCGAGGCGGTCGTCGAACACCTCGTTTCCGGACGTTGCGGCATTCTCCTGGTGGATCTCGAACGTCTGCGCGGCGAGGTCGCCGTGCTACTCACGCGTCTTGCCGCTCAGTTTCCCAGTCTCGTGTTGATGGCTGCCGGCCGGCGCGAGGACGAATCCGCCGTCGCGCAGCTGCTCACGCGCGGTGTCATCTATCGCTACATCCACAAGCCGATCTCTCCAGGCCGCGCGCAGCAGTTCTTGCAAGCCGCGTCACGCCGCCATCGCCAGCTCAACCAGCGCGAGCCGATGGGGCTTGCGACAGTGCGCGAGCTCGTGCGCGCACGAGTGTGGCAACAGCTGTTCAAGTACAGCGTGAGGGCGGTGGGCGTGATGGGTGGCGTTGCGGCGGGAGCGTTCGTCCTCTCGTCTCTCCGCGAGGATGTGCCATCGGAACCAGAGATCGCGGTACAGACTCCGCAACTTCGACCGCCTGTTGCGGCGGCAGAGTTCCACGCTGCACCGCCATCACTTGCCCAGCCCAAGTCGACCGCAGCAGAACGCGGCTCTCCGGATGCATTGGATCAGCTACTGCAAGACACGCAACGCATGGTGGACGCCGGACGGCTGAACGATGCGATGCGCACCGTGCGGCAAGCGGCGAGCGTCGCAGCGGATGATGCGCGTATCGCGATCCTCGCGACGACGATCGGAGAACAGCTGCTGACGCGCGCGAGCGCGGCCGTGGGCGAAGGTCAGTTCGATCTCGCGCAGCGACGTCTCGACGCAGCGGTGGGGCTGGACCGGGAGCTGAATCTTGGGCTACCCGATCTGCAGGCCGGTGTCGACGCCTTGGAACATGCACGCGCCACTGCCGCAGCCAAGCAGCTGGAAAGCATTCTCGATGTCGCTCGCGCACGGCGCGAAGCCGGACAACTCATCGAACCTGCCGGTGCGAGCGCGTTCGATCAACTACAAGTCGCACGCGTCCGATCTCCGGAAGCTGAAATCGTCTCAACAGAAACGCAAGCGCTCGCATTGGCGTGCATCGCTGCGGCAGAGCAAGCCATTGCCGATCATCGCTTCGATGATGCGACTCGGTTGCTGGATCGTGTCGATGAGCTGGTTCCTGCGATGAGTGCGGCGCGCAAGTTGAGAACAGAGATTGAGCTGATGCGAGGAACGGCGACGGAGACGCCGGCGCAGTGATTGTGTGGCAGGCGCTGACGAACGGCGCGCCGATGTCTACTTTACCCTTCGACCTTGTCTGCAGAGCGCGCTGAAGTGTGATCTTGCGTCCCCTCCCTGCGAAGCGCGGGTCGCTGCGCAGGGGAGGGGAATGAGGCAGTGGGAGTCCTCGACTTACTGAATCGTCTTCGTCGCCAGGTTCGACTGCGCGCTCTCGGCGCCCGCAGTCGTGTATGCCTTGATGGCGAAGTAGTACGTACCGGATGCGAGGTTGCTGACAACGTAGCTCGAGATGCTGGGGTTGGTGATCTCGATGGTCTGGTTGAGCGCATTCGAGCTCGTGCCGTAGACGATGCGGTAGCCGGCGAGATCCGACAGCGAGCTGCCATCGGTGTTCTCTGTGGGCGCTTGCCAGCTCAATGTGGCGCCGCCGGTCGTGGTGTCGGCGACAGCGATCGAGAAGGCAGTCAGCGAAGTGGTGCTCGTGCCGTCGCTGACGCGTACCACGATGTTGCTGTACGTGCCGACGTTCGCGACCTGCGGCGTTCCGCTGATGCGACCGGTGGACGTGTTGAAGGTTGCCCACGTTGGCAGGTTCTGCACGTTGAAGGTGAGCGCGTCGCCTTCTGCGTCCGAGGCCGTCGGCAGGAAGGAGTAAGCGTTACCCACGGTCACAGATGTTGCCGGCGTGCCCGCAATCGTCGGTGCGGCATTCGAGGACGCGGTGATCGTGAAGACAGGCAACGAAGCGCTTGCCTTGCCGTCGCTCACGCTGATGACGATGTTGCTGAACGTACCGCCAGTGGACGGTGTACCGGTGAGTGCACCGTTCACTGTGTTGAACGTGGCCCACGTCGGACGATTCTGAATCGTGTATGCGAGCGTGTCGTTGTCCTGGTCAGCGCCGCTCGGCGTGAAAGAGTAGGCCGACCCCACCTTCGCGCTCGTGCTGGGTGTGCCACTGATCGTCGGTGCGCGGTTCGGTGCAGACTGCACGGCGACCGCGAACCCAGGCAGCGATGCCGATGCGCGCCCGTCGCTAACGCTGATCATGATGTTCGAGTACGTGCCGACGTTCGCTGCGGCCGGCGTGCCAGACAAGCGGCCCGTCGACGTGCTGAAGGTTGCCCAGCTCGGCTTGTTGGCAACGGAGTACGTGAGCGAGTTGCCGTCGGCGTCGCTCGCAGAAGGCTGGAACGTGTAGCTTTGCCCAGCCTGCACGGACGTCATCGGCGAGCCGGAGATCGTCGGCGCGCGATTGTTGGAGATGACTTGAATCGCGAACGCGGGCAGAGACGTCGTCGCGCGGCCGTCGCTCACGCTGACCACGATGTTGGAATACGTTGCAACGTTGGCAGCCGCCGGCGTACCGGACAGGCGACCCGTGGAGGTGCTGAAGCTCGCCCACGATGGACGATTCGAGATCGAGAAACTCAGCTCGTCGCCATCGCCGTCGGCAGCAGCAGGCTGAAATGCATAGGCCTGACCGACCACAACGGAAGCAGCAGCGGCACCGCTGATCGTGGGCGCTGTGTTGGTCGTGGGCGTCGAATTGTTGTTGCGTGGGTTGACCTTGATCTTGAACGGACCGATCGAACGCGTGTCGCGACCATCGGTCACGGTGATCGTGATGTCTTCGGAGTCGCCGACGGCCGTGTCAGTCGGTGTGCCGATCAGCTCGCCGGTGTCGGTGCTGAACGTGGCCCACTCAGGCTTACCGCTAATCGAGAACTCCAGGAAGTCCTGATCAGCGTCGCTGGCATCCGGTTTGAAGCTATAGGCTTCGCCGGCGGTGACCGCTGGCGCTGGCTGTCCCGTGACTTCAGGTGGATTGTTCGGCGGTGGTATTTCGGCGGCGGGCGGCGGGGGATCTGTGGCTTCGGCGCTTTGGGTGCTGCTGCCGGAGCCATCATCGAAGCAGCCTGCCAATGCAGTGCTGCAGATCAACGCCAGGGCCGGTAGCCGCAGCTTGCGTAAGTACGCGCTCGTTTCACCCATGACTCACACCTTTCGCGCAGTCGCGCTCGTGGCACGACGTGTTATTGGTCGAGTCGATGTCGTCGGGTTCGGAAGCGGCACGAAGCTGACTTGGCGAACAAGCGCGGGCCAGCGCGCTCGAGCTCAAGTCCACGTCGACTCTTCCGGCAACCCCGCTGTCATGGGATGTCAGCGACATCCTTTAGACCGGAGGCTTTGCGTCCCCGCCTTTCAGCGGGTTTGCCCTTAAACACCGAGTCTTTACGTTACAGCGCGCGTGCTTATGCAAGCTCAACGCGTGTATCAATGCCTTCATAGGCACTGCACGAGAGCGGCAAGGTTCGGTTCGTGTGCGTCGAGCGCGAGTAGGATGACGGCTGCAGCTTCAAGATCAGAGCTTGGCCGGCAACCCCGCTATCCTGCGCGTGAAACGCTCATGGACCGGAGGCTTTGCGTCCCCGCCTTACGACGGGTTTGCCCTTGTGCGTGCTGGAGTTAACTACAGACGACCGGCCTTGGGTAGTGTCTTAAGAACCCGACAGAACCGCGCGTCTTTGGTGTTCACATAAACGTTGCCCGCTGTGGAAAATGGAACGGGGTGGACGTTATCGCCACCCCGTTTAGTCAACTTCGAATTGCAATTGAAGCTTACTGCACCGACTTACTCACCACGTTCGACTGCGTGCTTTCTGCACCAGCGGCGTTGTAAGCCTTCAACGCGAAGTAGTAAGTGGCAGGCGAGAGATTCTCGAGCACGTAGTTCGTCATACCCGCGTTCGCCACTTGCACTACTTGCGTCATCGCGTTCGCGCTCGTGCCGTAATAGATGCGATAGCCGGCGAGATTGGTCAAAGCAGAACCATCGGTGTTCTGTGTCGGCGGTGTCCAGGAGATCGACGCATTGCCGGAGGACACTTGCACCACCGCGATTGCGAACGGCGCGAGGTTTGCCGCGGCTTTGCCATCGCTGACCGTGATTGCGACATTGCCGTAGCTGCCGACCTGCGCTGCTGTCGGTGTGCCGGAGAGACGGCCCGTGCCCGCATTGAACGTCGCCCACGCGGGCTTGTTCGCAATGCTGAAGGTCAATGCATCGCCATCCGCATCGGAGACCGCAGGCGCGAATGAGTATGCGTTACCCGCATTCACCGACGATGCTGGCGTGCCGCTGATGACTGGAGCCCGATTTGTCGTGCCAGCAGCGACGGTGATCGAGAACGCCGGCAGCGAGGCACTTGCTTTGCCATCGCTCACTTTGATGGCGATACCGCTGAACGTACCGCCCGTCGTCGGCGTGCCGTACAGGCGACCCGTGGCCGTGCTGAACGTCGCCCACGAAGGCTTGTTCGCGATGCTGAAAGCGAGCGTATCGCCGTTCGCGTCCCTAGCGGTCGGTTGGAAGTTGTACGCTGAGTTGACCGTACCCGATGCTGAGGGCGTGCCGGAGATGGTCGGAGCGCTGTTCGTGCTCGTGC
Organism: Steroidobacteraceae bacterium; assembly: GCA_040513115.1. Lineage (GTDB taxonomy): Bacteria > Pseudomonadota > Gammaproteobacteria > Steroidobacterales > Steroidobacteraceae > DATELY01. The sequence goes on from JBEVDW010000135.1 coordinate 15,568, forward strand.
TCTTGACCACGCTCAACGTGAAATACTTGCCTGTGGTAGAGCTCGAGCCGTCATACGCCTTATATGCAAGCCATTTGTAGCTCGCGGTCGCCGTCGGCGTCCCGTAGATGCGGCCGGTCGCACGATCGATGTTGAGCCATGCCGGACGGTTGTAGAGGCGCACATGCAGCGCATCGCCCTCCGCGTCCCTGATCGTCGGCGTATACGAGAAATACGTGCCTACCGTCGCAGTGAGCGGCGAGGGCGTGGTGATCGCGGGCGGGCTGCCGCTCGCGAGCGCAACTTGCGGCAGGGCATTGAGCAATCCAACTGACAGTACACTCAGGATGGCGGCGTGACGCGTGATCGAACGACTCTGAAACTGCATGTTCCACTCCGTGGGCTTGCATTCGCGACGCCGCTGTCCGGCGTGACCAAAGCAAACCAGCGAGAATTTCCCTCGAGCCCGCGCGCGGCGGGGACCGTGTCGTCAAGGGAAGCTGGAACGGAGCGATTGCGAGAGTCCGATCTGTTGGCTTCACGATGGAGTACATCCACCGGTAACCCCGCTATCCGTCTCGCGTGTCACGAGCTTGAGGACCGGAGGCTTTGCGTCACCGACTTACGACGGTTATGCCCTTGTTCGACGGTAGGCAGTGTGCACGCGTGAATGGGAAGGACATATCGGGCAGCGCCGCCATCGGCGGCTACCCGATGACGTCAAAAGTCTTCAGGCAGGGGATGAGCGCGCTGTGGGATTTTTGCCGGCGAGTCCGCGTTGCGATGCTTTACAGAACTCGCATCGAGCTTCAAGCAGCAAATGCAAATTGCTGTTCGCGCAGCAGGCGCAGGCACGCCGCAACGACTTTGTTGTCGTACAGTACGCCCGCATTGCCCTCGATCTCTGTCAACGCCACCTGCGTGCCGAGCGCCGCGCGATGCGGGCGCGGCGAGCACATTGCTTCGACGACATCGGCCACGGCAAGCACGCGTGCTTCGATGCAGATCGCCTCACCGCTCAAGCCGCGCGGATAGCCGCTGCCGTTCACACGCTCGTGATGCTGATGCACGATTTCCCCGATGCGCGGATCAGGCAATCGCGCCAGCAACTTCGCGCCGGCTTCGGCATGCGAGCACACGAGCGCCATCTCGGCAGGAGTGAACTCGGCCGGCTTGTGCAGAAGGCTTGCCGGAACGGACATCAAGCCGACGTCGTGCAGCAGGCCTGCGAGACGCACACGCTCGCATTGCGCCGGGCTCAATCCCGTTTCGCGTGCGAGCTCGAACGCAAGATGCGCCACGCGCTGTGCCGAGCCCTTGGCGTAAAGCTCGTGCTCTTCCACCAGCGCCACGCTCAACTGAGCGTATTCGTTCGCTTCGCGCTGGGCTCGATGCTGTGCAGTGATGGCCGCGAGCGCGCGCGTAGAAGGCTCTTGAATGAGGAGTATGCGCGCGCCCGTCTCTGTTCCCGCCGCATCGCGCAGAGCGGTGACTCGCACGTCCACGGGATAGATCGAGCCATCGCGGCGTCGATGCTGTGTCTCGTAGTCGCCGGCCCCGCTGCTACCTTCGACTTCGAGATCCTTCAACCGTTTGTTCAGCAGCTCATCGCGCTCGTAGCCGGACATGCGGCAGTACACTTCGTTCGCGTCCATCAGGTGACCTTCGCGATCGACGAGGCACCAGCCGCCAGGCATCGTATCCAGCAGATTGCGCTGTAGTTTCAGCTGCGCCTCAATGTTGTGGGCATGCTGCCAGGCAGCAGCGATGTCGTGCACGCAGATCAGATCGGCCGCCCGTCCGGCGAACTGAATTTCCGTGGAGGCGAGTGCTACGGGAATGCGCCGCCCGTCCTTGCGCACATGCCAGATCACGTCCTGATCGCCCTCGCGCGCGTGTGCCGCGCTGAGTGCCGACCGTGGCAAGGCGAGAAGCTCGGAGCGCTGATAGCCGTAGAACTCCAGCGCGGCTGCGTTCACCGCAATGAAGCCGCCGCTTGCCTGATCGGCGATGAACAACGGCAATGGATTGTCTTCGAACAAGCCGCGGAATTGCGCCTCGCCCAGCGCATGGCGTTTCGCGGTTGCCTCCAGTTCGGCGAGCTGGGTGCGCAGCTGCTGTTCGCGGACCAGTGCCTGCGAGCGTGTCATCGCACTGACATCAGGTGCGGGTGTTTCCAGCACGGGCACGCGCAGTGGGGCACTGGCGAGCACTTCATCGATGGCTTGCAGTACGGCTTCGGGCCGCACCGTGCGCGCTAGAAAACGTTCAGCGCCGAGCTCGAGCGCGAAACGCTCGTACTTAGGATCGTCGTAGCGCTGCGTATAGAACACGAACGGCACGCTCTGCAGCCGCTCATCCTGCTTCCACTTCCGACACAGCGCGATACCGTCCATGCGTGGCAACAACACATCGCTAACGATCAGCTCAGGCGCGTCGCGTCGTGCCACATCGAGCGCCTCCAGACCGTTCGCGGCGCGCACCACCGAGTGGCCACGATTCAGCAGCAATTTCTCCAACGAGACTTGTTCGGCTTCGCGCTCGTAGGCGATCAGGATGTGGCTCATAGGACCTGGCAGATTGCTGGGTGGGCACTCATAAAGGTTTCATGCCTCAGCAGTATGCCGACCCCACCTCTACAGGGGGGGCAAAGAGTCGCGATTTCAGCCCCAAATGAGTGCTGGCGCACAGTTTGCCTGGCGCCGCAGGCTTATCTGCCCAGGCCGCGATGGACCTGGATCCAGTAGCGTGCAAGCAGCGCGAGCTGCTCGGTGAATTGCTGAAAGTCGACAGGCTTGCAAACGTAACTGTTCGCACCGGCACTCAGGCTCCGCTGCACGTCCTGAGGTTGCGTACTTGCGGACATGACGATGGTCGGCAGATGTTGCAGCCGGGAGTCGCTGCGGATGCGCGCGAGCAATGCCAGGCCATCGAGCTTCGGCATGTGCAGATCCATCAGCAGGAATTGCGGCAAGGAAGTCGCCGCGCGTTGCAGACAGGCGAATGCGGCTTCCCCATCCTGTGCCCACACGAGCTCCCGCACGATGCCCGCACGCGAGAACGCCAACTGCGCGAGCTCGGCCTCGTTCTCGCTATCGTCGGCTAACAGGACATAGGGATGAGCACCGCTGGGTTGCGACAGCAAGGGCAACATCGGGATCTCGCGTGGCTTGGCGACAAGCGATGATGACGACAGCGAGCGGCCGCTGACAAGACTCTGGCTCAGCGTGTGCCAGTGCTCAGCCCCAATGCATGCTCTACGGCGGGGTCGGCGACCAGCCGTCCGTCGGTTGCCAGCAGCACGAACGCGTATTCCTCGGCGATCTCATGCAGCCGGCGGTAACGACCCGATTTGCCGCCGTGACCCGCCTGCATTTCCGTGCGCAGGAGAATCGGATTCCTGCTCG
>JBEVDW010000136.1:0-5172 GCA_040513115.1 Steroidobacteraceae bacterium
TGGGCGTCGCGATGCAGGTCGTCTCGCCACTGCCGGAGCTGTTGTCCTACTGGCTCGCTGCCGATGCGGCGGAAGTCCTGACCAACTTCATGAATCAGTTCATCGCCGAGTTGGTTGGCAAGGCGCCAACACGTTTCGTGGGGATGGGAGCGGTCGCGCTACAGGACCCACCGCGTGCGGTGCGCCAGCTCGAGCAGTTGAAGGTGCTCGGCCTTAGAGGCGTGCACATCGGTAGTCATGTGAACGGCAGGTCGATTGCCGATCCCATGTTCTATCCATTCTACGAAGCCGCAGAAGCGCTCGGCCTCGCCATTTTCGTCCACGGCATCAAGCCGGGCGGGGTAGAGCTCATGCTCGGCCCGCCGTTCATGCCGGCCGTGATTGGCGTCCCGCAAGAGAACGCGGTCGCCATCTGCTCGTTGATGATGACCGACATTCTGGGACGCTTCCCCAAGCTCAAGCTGGTCTTCAGCCATGGCGGCGGCACGCTCGCCGCGGTGATCGATCGCTTCGATGCAGTATGGGCTGGATTTGACGCGATGCGGACCCAATTGAAGATCCCACCGGCGGAGTATGCGCGTCGGTTCTACTACGACACCGTGGTGTTCGGTCATGACTATCTGGCGTATCTCGTGCGCAAATTCGGCGCGAGTCAGCTGGTGGCCGGTACAGATGGACCCGTCGATTTCGGACAGCCGCCCATCGTCGGCTTCCTGGCGGACGCAGGGTTGACGGGAGCGGATCGTGAGCAAGTCGCTCATGGCAACGCCGAACGACTGCTGAATCTTTGACACGGCGCGCATCGCTGCGCTTCGCCTGTTTCATTCGGAGAAAGACACGTGGCCAAGAGTTCTGTCGCGCTCGACGACAAGTACACCCAGGAGTCGGGGGATGTGTACATCTCCTCGATCCAGACACTCGTGCGTCTGCCGCTCATGCAGAAGCAGCGCGATCGTGCCGCGGGTCTCAACACGGCCGGCTTCATCGCGGGCTATCGCGGCTCGCCGATCGGCACGTACGACTTCGCGCTGTGGGCGGCCCGCAAGCACCTCGACAAGAACGACATCACGTTCGTTCCTGCGGTGAATGAAGAGCTTGCGGCCGCCGCCATCAAGGGCACGCAATGGCTCGATCGCTATCCAAAGGCAAAATACGACGGTGTGTTCTCGCTGTGGTACGGCAAGCACTTGGGTGTGGAGCGTGCCGCCGAAGCATTGAAGGTCGGCAACTACGATGGATCGAGCAAGCACGGTGGCGTGCTCGTCGTCGGCGCCGATGATATCGGCGGGAAATCGTCGATCACCGCGGCCGAGTCGGATCACATCTGGATCGCCGGCATGCTGCCGATCCTCGCGCCTTCCGACACGCAGGAATATCTCGATTACGGCCTGTATGGTTGGGCGATGTCGCGCTTCTCGGGATTGTGGGTTGCCTACAAGGCGGTGACCGACACGATCGAGCTCACGCGTACGATCGATGTCGATCCGCATCGCGTTCAGATCGTGCTACCCACCGATCTCGAAATGCCGCCGGGCGGATTGAACTCACGCGGCGGAGACTTTTATCCGCTGCCGATGGAACGCCGACTGGTCGACTACAAGTTGCCTGCAGCGAAGGCTTTCACGCGTGCCAACGGTATCGACCGTGTGATCTTCGACAGCCCACGTCGTGGACTGGGAATCGTGACCACGGGCAAGGCTTATCTCGATGTGCGAGAGGCACTGCGCGAGCTTGGGATCGACGAGGCACGGGCACGCGATCTGGGCATTCGACTCTACAAAGTGGGCGTGGTGTGGCCGCTCGAGCCGGAAAACGCACTGGCGTTCGGCCGCGGACATCAGGAACTGTTGTGCGTGGAAGAGAAGCGCCCGGTCGTCGAAGAGCAGCTCACGAATCTGTTCTATCACGAGCCCGCCAGCACTCGGCCACGCATCACCGGCAAAGTGGACGAGCAGGGCCGGCCGTTGAAGCCGGCTCATGGCGAGCTCTCCGTGCACCAGGCCATCGACATTCTGGCCAAGCGTATCGAAGCGCTCGGCTTGGGCGATGATCGCCTGAAGGAGCGAATCGCTGCACTGCGCAGAAAACGAGGCCAGTTGCTCGAACTGCCGAAGACACCGCCGAGCAATCTGATCCGCACCGCATACTTCTGCTCGGGCTGTCCGCACAACACATCGACGAACACGGTCGAAGGCAGCATGGCTTTCACAGGGGTCGGTTGTTACGGCCTGGTGCCGATGCTCATGCCGGAGCGCAAGACCGAGTGGGCAGCGCAGATGGGTGCCGAAGGCTCGCTGTGGGTCGGCCTGCAGAACTTCATCGACGTACCGCACGCCTTCCAGAATCTCGGCGATGGCACGTACTTCCATTCCGGCATCCTCGCCGTGCGTCAAGCGGTGGCTGTGAAGGCCAACGTGACCTACAAGCTGCTGTACAACGATGCGGTGGCGATGACCGGCGGTCAACCCATCGACGGCAAGCTGTCGGTCGAGGACATGGCCAATCAGGTTTACTGGGAGGGCGTGCGTCCCATCGTTATCGTCACAGACGAGCCGGATAAATATCCAGCGACCGTGCGCTGGCCGGAAGGCACGACGATTCGTCATCGCAAAGAGCTCGAGCTCGTGCAGCAGGAAATGCAGCAGGTCAAGGGCGTCTCAGCCATCATCTACGACCAGACGTGCGCCGCAGAGAAGCGTCGGCGTCGCAAACGCGGCACCTTCCCGAATCCGCAGAAGCGCGTGTTCATCAACCAGGACGTGTGCGAAGGCTGCGGCGACTGCAACAAGAAGTCGAACTGCGTGAGCGTGCAACCGCTCGAGACGGAGTTCGGCCGCAAGCGCAAGATCGATCAGTCGAACTGCAACAAGGACTACAGCTGTCTCGATGGCTTCTGCCCATCGTTCGTCACGGTGCATGGCGGCGCGCCGCGCAAGGCCGAGGCCATGAACACGGCCGATCAGCTCAAGTCGCTTTTCGCGACTCTGCCTGCGCCAAAGCAGCCGGGTATCGATGGTTCATACAACGTACTGATCACGGGCATCGGCGGCACGGGCGTGCTGACGGTGGGGGCGCTGCTCGGTATGGCCGCTCACTTGGACAACAAGGCATGCAGCGTCATGGACATCACCGGCATGGCTCAGAAGGGCGGCTCGGTGGTGACGCATCTGCGCTTCGGTGAGAAGAGGGGCGATTTGTACGCCACCCGCTTGTGGGAAGAGTCGGCAGATCTCCTCATCGGTTGCGATCTCGTCGTGACCACGGGTCAGGCCATCCTGGATCTGCTGCGTCATGATACTGCTCGCATCGTCGTGAACAGCGACGTGGTGCCAACGGCTCAGTTCCAATCCAACAACGCCATCGACCTCAACAAAGACAAGTTGATCGCGATCCTGAATGCGCGCGTGACGAAGGAGCATGTCACTCCGGTGGATGCGACCACATCGGCTGTGAAGCTGATGGGCGACAGCATCGCAACGAACGTGTTCATGATGGGCTTCGCGTTGCAGAAGGGTTTGTTGCCGGTGTCGGTGGAGAGCATCGAGCAGGCGATCCGCCTGAACGGTGTTGCGGTAGAGGACAACCTGCATGCGTTGAGCTGGGGCCGGTTGGCTGCGCAGGATCCGGTCCGCTTGGATCAGATGTTGAAGGCAGCATCGGGCGATGAGGCTCTGTTGGACAAGCCGATTCCGCAGACCGTGGATCAGCTCATCGAGCAGCGCATCAGGCATCTCACCGCGTATCAAAACGCTGACTACGCGAAGAGCTATGCCGACTTTGTCGCCAAGGTGCGTGCTGCGGAGAACGCTATGGCACCCGGCAAGACGGATCTCACCCGTGCGGTGGCTTGGTCACTGTCGAAGCTCATGTCCTATAAGGACGAGTACGAGGTCGGTCGCTTCTACGCGAACGGCGATTTCGAGCGTCGCATCAAGGCGCAATTCGAGGGGAACTACAAACTCGAGTTCAATCTTGCCCCGGGCTCGCTCCGAAAGGACAAAGCTACCGGCAAGCCTCGCAAGACGGCGTTCCCCTCGTGGTGGCTCGGCGTGTTCAAGCTATTGACGCGATTGAAGGGACTGCGCGGCACGCCATTCGATGTGTTTGGCTACCAACCCGAACGCAAGCGCGAGCGGGCGTTGATCACGGAGTATCGCAGCACCATCGAGAGCGTCTTGCCGGCCCTCACACCGGAGAACTACGAGGTGGTGGTGAAGATCGCGGGACTCGCCGACAACATCCGCGGCTATGGCCACGTGAAGGATGGCAATCTGAAGCAGTACGAGCAGGATCTGGCGCAGTTGTTGACGTCGCTCAACAGTGTGAAGAGCGCGGCTGCCAAGGCAGCGTAAACACGCCTGCAAGACAAATGCCGCGACCGGATGATGGCCGGTCGCGGCTTTTCATTTTCAGTGGAAGGGGACTGCGGCTTGTCTTGCAAGCCGCAGTTGCACGATCACATCAGAACTTCGCCGTCAGAGTGACGCCATAGGTTCGGGGATTGCCCGGAAGACCCAATCGGCCATACGAACCGAAAGGCGTATCGAACGCCACGATACCCGTGCGGTAGTACTCCTCATCGAACACGTTGTTCGCCCAGAGCGAAGCCACCCAGTGCTCATCCGGCGACGTGTAAGCGAGGTTCAGGTTCACGAGGTCGAACGAGTCCTTATCCGTGCCACCGCTGCCTGTGTAGTTGAGGTGGTCGTAGTACATGCCGTCGTTGTGTGTGACCGTCGTCGTGAAGTTCATGTCGCCGACGTTGCCCAGCGGAATGTGCAGATCGCCCACCAGCGAGACCGTCAGGTCAGATGCACCTGGCAGTTTGTTGCCCTTGATCTGGAATCTGTCGTTGTTTTTGGTGAACTCCGCATCGAGCGCAGTCGCGCTGAACGTGAGCTGGAAGTTGTCCGTCACACGTGCAAGCGCCTGCAGGTCGATGCCTTTGACCTCTGCGTCAGGTCCGCCGATGAGGATGTTCCCGCCAATGTCCTGATCGATCACATTCAGCTGGATACCTTCATACGTCGCATAGTAGACCGAGGCATTGAGTCGGTAGCGATCGGCGAAATCACGCTTGATGCCCACTTCGATCGATTGCACTTCCTCCTGATCGGCGCCGCCAAGTCCTCCGGGATCGTTGCCGTTGAGCACGGCACTCTTGAAGCCGGT
>JBEVDW010000137.1:0-4666 GCA_040513115.1 Steroidobacteraceae bacterium
AGTTTCCGGTCGTGCACCTGATGGTGATACGCCATAGATCGACTATTCGACCTGAGAACTCGCTGCAGTTGTCCACGAGAATACCTACCGGTGCACCGCGGGTCACTGTCAGCCGATTGCACACCTGCACGACATCCTCAGCACGCAAACCCTGACCCACGTGAATGCTGAGCGCTTCTCGGGTAAACACATCTATCACCGTCAGCGCGCGCCAACGTGTTCCATCACCAGTTGATCGGCCACAACAATCCATTGACCACGCTTGGTTAGGTCGATTCGGAGCGTAGCGCTCGCGGCGACTCACCGCCATCTTGCGCCGTCGCGGACGCTTACTGCGGAGCTGAAGCCCTTCCTCCGTATACAGCCGATAGGCCTGTTCTTTACCCAGCGTCCACCCTTGACGTCGCAGTAGTACGTGCAGACGACGGCAACCGTATCGCATGCGCGTACGCGCGAGCTCATCCATGCGAACTCGCAATGCTGTCCTGGGGTCCTTGCGCGAACGGTAATACTGCACGCTGCGATGCTGCTTCACGATGCGACAGGCCCGCCGCTTGGCAAGAGCATAGTGAAGGTGAAGGACAATCCGCGCCACATACCTCCAGCGGCAACTGTGCTCTCACGCCTTAAGCACCGCAGCATCCGGTCTTACTAGCCTTCGATTGCAAGCAAGCGATCCAGCGACCACGCACCGCCACCGCGCGCGAGAAGCAGCAACAGCAGTCCAGCCCAGCTCAGGTGAGTAGGCCACGCATCGGGGTAGACGAAGATCTCAATGACCAGCGTCATACCGAGCAGCGCGCTGGCGGCAAGTCGTGTGAACAATCCGAGCGTGAGCAACAGCGGGAAGAGATGCTCCGCGTACGTGGCGACCTGCGCAGCCAGCGTCGGCGAAATCAAGGGCAGCGCATACTCGCTGCGAAACAACTCGTAGGTTCCGGGCGTGATTTCCAACAGCCCTTCCACTTTCGAGCGGCCGGAGAGAAAGAACACGGACGCGATGCCTAGTCTGGCGACGAGCAACAGCACTGAGTCGGGAATGCGCCGGTCGAGCCAGTGCGCGAAGCGTGCGTAAGACTGCCTGAGTTGCGGCACGGAAGATCCTCTAGATGGAATTGCCGCGCCGGCTGCTCAATAGCCGGCCGACGCGGCCAGTCTCACTTTTTCGGCGTCAGTGATCCGAAGCCGGTCGGGGTCTTGATCTTGGTGCACGTGCCAACCGGAACGAGCTTCCAGGCATCGCCCTGGTAGTTCACTTTTGAAGTGCCAGCACAGCTTGTGCCGGCACCGGCCTTGCAGTCATTCTTGCCCGCGAGTGAGACGCCATAGCATTTCTCTGTCGGCTTCTTGTCCGCGGTGTCGGCGCTGGCAGCACCCGTAACGAGCGTCAGCGCCAGCGCTGCGGCGAGTGCAGCAGGATTCGACATCATGTGATCTCCTCATGTCAGACGAAGGAACGCGGCTTGCATTTGCGGTGATGCAAATGCGATTGCCCATGCGACTTGACGGCAGGGCTCGGTTGCAAGTTCGGGATTGCAGCCTCGGCGGTTACACACGGCGCTCAACATTTTCATGTTCGAACGCTCGCTCCCGTGTAACCCTACGCCCATGAGCAGCGAACGAGCACAAGGGGGCGCATGTGCTGGTAAGCGAAGAGCACCTTAGAGAGTTGATGGTCGGCGGCCTGGAAGGCGATGCCGCGGCGCACGCTGCTTTGCTGAGCGCGCTCGTACCCTTGTTGCGCGCTTTCTTCCGGCGTCGTGCACGCGGAGCCGCCGATGATGTCGAGGATCTCGTCCAGGAGACGCTCATAGCCGTCCACACTCGTCGCGCTACATACGATCGCGGCCGAAGCTTCACGGCGTGGCTGTTTGCGATCGCACGTTACAAGATGATCGATCACTTCCGACGCCGGCGGCCCGAGTGTCACGTGGAAGACCTGGATGAACTGTTGGTCGCGGATGGCTTCGAGGACGCGAGCGTCGCGCAAATGGACATCGAGCGTTTGCTCGATGCCTTGCCGGCCAAACAAGCGAACGCCATACGTGGCACACGAATCGACGGACTGAGCGTCGCCGAGGCTGCATCCCAAAGCGGCATCGGGGAATCCGACGTCAAGGTTTCGGTCCATCGCGGACTGAAGGTGCTAGCCGCGCGCATTCGAGGCGTCGAGCCATGATGACCGAAGAACTCATCCGCTCGCTTGCGACCGACGTGAAGCGTGTGCCGCGTCAGGCGGTCGCCCAACGGATCGCGGTGGGCATGATCGGTGGAGCGGTCGTCACGCTACTGCTGATCACCGCTCTGCTCGGCGTACGGTCCGACCTCGGCGCCGCGATGGGAGGATTTTCCCTGTGGATGAAGTGGGCTTACACCGCCTCGCTCGGTACCGTCGCCGTCATTGCGACTGCAAATCTCGCACGGCCCGAGATCGTGAGCTTGCGTTGGCTATGGCTGCTGGCGGTACCGGTCTTGTTGCTTGCGGGAATCGGCATCGCGGAATTCGCGTACGCACCGGCCGGAGCGTCGGTTGAAATGTGGCTCGGCCATAGCTGGAAGGTGTGCCCGTGGCTGGTTTTGTCGTTGTCGCTTCCGATCTTCGCAGGTCTGCTCTGGTCGTACCGTCGATTCGCTCCAACGCGCCTGCGCGCGGCCGGGGCTACAGCGGGCCTGAGCGCGGGTGCGTGGGCGGCGACGCTCTATTGCCTGCACTGTCCCGAAGTCTCTGCGATGTTCGTACTGATCTGGTATTCGCTGGGAATCGGCCTCGTGACCGCCCTGGGCGCGCTGCTGGGTCCGCGACTGCTGCGCTGGTGATCACGCTGTAACCGAGCACGCCACAGCGGCGAATGAGCTTCGGCCACTTCGGCAAAGCTTAAGGAGACTCCACTCATGATCAACGCAAAATCCACTGCAGGTATCGCCGCCTCTGCCGCCCTGTTCGCCCTCTCGGCAGTAGCAATGACAGCGCCCGCCTCCGCTGCAGACAGCGACGCGGTTCACTGTTACGGCGTGAACAACTGCAAGGGCATGTCGGATTGCAAGACGACGAGCAACGAGTGCAAGGGCCAGAACAGCTGCAAAGGTCACGGCTTCAAGGAAATGTCAGCGAAGGCATGCACCGCGGCCGGCGGTCGCACCACCGAAGCGAAGTGAGATGGAGGGCCGGCCGGCGCCCAGCCGGCCGCCCTCTACACTGTTCAACGAGAGGTCTACGTCGCATGCGCATGCCTTTCCGTGGCTTTGGTCTTGCTCTTCGTTCGCAGCACTACGCGGACTTCTTGAATCGCGACGTGCCCGTCGATTTCGTCGAGGTCATTTCCGAGAACTTCATGATCGACGGCGGCCGCCCTCGTGACGTCCTGCGTCGTGTTCGCGAGCGCCACCCGGTCGCACTGCATGGCGTGTCCATGTCGATCGGCTCGGCAGATGGTCTCGATCGCCAATATCTGCGTCGCCTACGGGAACTCGTGGACGGGATCGAGCCACTGTTCGTATCCGACCATCTGTGCTGGTCGCGCATTGAGAGGTTCAGCTCGCACGACCTGCTGCCATTGCCGTACACGGAAGAAGCCCTCGATCTCGTCTGCACGAATATCGGCATCGCACAGGACGTGCTCGGCCGAGCGTTGTTGATCGAGAATCCATCGAGCTACCTGACCTTCGCTCAATCGGTGTCGAGTGAGTGGCAGTTCCTCGACGCGATGTGCGCGCGCACCGGCTGTGACCTGCTGCTGGACGTCAACAACATCTACGTGAGCGCTATGAATCATGGCTTCGATCCGATCGCCTACGTCGATGGCGTGCCGGCCCATCGTGTACGACAGATCCATCTCGCTGGACACAGCCAAGGCAAGGAGTTGTTGATCGATACGCATGACAGTCCGGTCGCCGCGCCGGTGTGGGCGCTCTACGAACGCGCACTGCGCCGCGTGGGCGATGTCGCGACCATGATCGAACGTGACGACGCCATCCCCGCGCTCGAGGCGCTGCTCACCGAGCTCGATATCGCACGCGCGATCGATGCTCGGCTCGAGCGGCGTGCTGCATGAGCCTGCTTTCACTCCAACGCGATATGCGAGCCTGGTTGACGACAGGCACGGAATCCGCTGCCGCCCGATTCGAACCGGGCGCCCGAGCTGGACTCGGCATCTATCAGAACAACTACCGCGCGCAGCTCATCACCTGTCTCGCAGAAACATTCCAACGAGTGCAAACCTGGCTCGGCGAGGAGGAATTTCTTGCAGCGGCTGCACGCCATATCGATACATCAGCGCCGAGCGATTGGACGCTCGACAACTACGGCCGCGACTTTCCTCACACGCTGCGTGCGTGTTACCCGGAGGATCCGGAAGTGGCCGAGCTCGCATGGCTGGATCGAGCACTCGCGGACGCCTTCGTCGGTCCGGATGTTGAGCCGGTGTCGCCACACTCGCTCGGCGCGATCGACTGGGACCCTGCTGTGCTTCAGTTCAATCCGACACTGCAGTTCGCCCAAGTGATCACGAATTCCACCGCGATCTGGTCTGCACTGTCCGCAGGCAACGTGCCTCCCGTCCTCGAGTGGTTGCCGCAACCGGCCGCAGTGCTCGTGTGGCGCAAGGAGTTCACATCTCGCTTCCGCACGCTTGATGCGGTAGAGGAACGAGCCATCGCACACGCGCGA
>JBEVDW010000138.1:0-4403 GCA_040513115.1 Steroidobacteraceae bacterium
ACGATGACCTGCTGTTGTACTGGCACGCGTTGATGCAAGAGCCGCAGCTCGCACGCGAGCTGGGCGCGCTCTTCGATCACGTGCTCGTCGATGAGTATCAGGATACGAACGCGCTGCAGGCTCAGATTCTGTGCGCGCTGAAGCCGGATGGCGCCGGCGTGTGCGTCGTCGGCGACGATGCGCAGGCCATCTATTCCTTCCGCGCAGCGAGCGTGGAGAACATTCTGCAGTTTCCCCAGAGCTTTACGCGCACGGCCAAGGTCGTGGCATTGGAACAGAACTATCGCTCGGTCCAACCCATCCTGGATGCGTCCAACGCGCTCATTGCACAAGGCGCGCGGCAATATCGAAAACAACTTCACTCCCAACGGGTCTCACGACAGCAGCCGAAGTATGTGAGCGTGCAGGACGATATGGCTCAGGCGGAGTATGTGATCGCACACGTGCTCGAAGCGCGCGAACGCGGCACGGCACTGCACCGGCAGGCCGTGCTGATGCGCAGCTCGCATCACAGCGACGTGCTCGAGGTGGAGCTCACCCGGCGCAACATTCCGTACGTGAAGTACGGCGGGCTCAAGTTCCTGGAAGCGGCGCACGTGAAGGACCTGCTGGCGCTGCTGCGCTGGGCCGACAACCCACGCAATCGTATTGCTGCCACGCGTGTCCTGCAGTTGCTTCCTGGCATGGGACCCGCCGCGGCACAGCGCTGTTTCAAGGTGTTCGAGGCTGCCGGTTTCGAGTGGCAATGGCTTGCGACCTACCAAGTACCAAAGCTCACTGTCGACGCTTGGCCGAGCTTCGCGGCGCTCATGCCGGCACTGGCCGCGCCCGCTGCTTGGCCGTTGCAGGCCGAGCTGGCGCGGCGTTGGTATGAGCCGCTGCTCGAGCGGCTCTACGAGAGTGCTGAAGCACGACGCAGCGATCTCGAGCAGTTGCAACTGCTCGCCTCGCAGTACGCTTCGCTGACCGACTTCGTTACCGAGCTGACGTTGGATCCGCCTCAAGTGACGAGCGACCGTGCGGGACCGCCGTCGCGGGATGAGGACTACCTGATTCTGTCGACGATTCATTCGGCCAAGGGACAGGAGTGGGATGCCGTGCACGTGCTGAACGTCGCGGACGGTGCGTTGCCCTCGGAGTTCGCCACCGGCCGGCCGGAGCTCATCGAAGAGGAACGTCGACTGATGTATGTCGCCATGACGCGTGCCCGCGACGAGCTGCATCTGATCCGGCCATTGAAGTACTACATCACGCAGCAACCGCGCGGTGGTGCGGCACACGTGTACGGTGCGGAAAGCAGATTCATCACACCGCAAGTGAAGCAGCACCTGGAGCTCGTGGCCTGGTCGCTGCCTGGGACTGGCACTGCTCTGCAGCGTCCCGGTGCGACCGTAGATGTGGCTTCCAAATTGCTGGGAATGTGGAAGTGAGACGCAGACAACGCGCGATGCGCGAGCTTCACTCTTCCCGCGTCCGCTCATCCTCCGGCGATACGTCTTCGCCTTCAGGCTCATCGGTATCGGAGTCTTCGACCGCCGCATCGAGCTTGTTGGCGTTCTTCGGGTTCACGATGCCGATGCGGTAGGCCGCGTAGCCGGGCAGCACGACCTGATTCAGCGCCATGCCGAGAATGCGTCCGCTCACCGGTGCGTAGACACGGTACTGCTTGTTCGACAACGGGTCGTTCACCGTGCCGAGCAGTTCGCCCTCGCTGACACGCTCGCCCAAGGCCACATCGGAAAAGAGAATGCCGCCCTGGTCGACGCGAACCCATTTCGAGCGGTAGTACACCGATTCGGGATCGCCCCAGAAGCGCCGCTGCGAGGTCATCCCGAGCGCGTACATCAACGTCTCCACCGCCTTGGCACCGTGCTCGACCTGCTCCTGTTGCACCCTCATCGGTTCGCCCATCTCGAACGTGACGGCGGGAATGTCGGCATCTTGTGCTGCCCGCCGCAGCGAGCCCTTCTCCCCCGCGCTGTGCAACACGACGGTCGCGCCGAAGGACTGCGTCAGCTTTGCCACGATGGGAGAGCTCAAGTTGGCACGCACCTGCGGCAGGTTGGTCCGGTCCAGCGAGCCGGTGTGGAGATCCACGAGCGCCGAGCAGTGCTTCACGACCTCGGTAAAGAACGAATACGCCATGCGCGTCGCAGCACTGCCGCGTGCATTGCCCGGGAAGTGCCGATTCAGATCGCGCCGGTCGGGCAGATAGCGCGTGCCGCGGTAGAAGCCTTGCAGATTGACGATGGGTACGCCGATGACTGCGCCGTTGAGCTCCTCCACGTCGATGTCGTCCAGCACACGCCGCACCACCTCGATGCCATTGAGCTCATCGCCGTGAATGGCCGCCGTGAGGCAGAGCACCGGCCCATTGCCCTTGCCGTTCATCACCGTGACGGGCACCGGCGCCGAAAAACCGCCCACGACGAGGCCACTGGTCCAGCTCAGGCGCTTGACCGTGCCCGGCGCCACTTCCGTGCCCAGCAGGCGCACGCGCGACTTGGGTTTGAGCTCTGTGGGAGCGGGTGGCGGTTGTTCTCCAGCCACAGCCGTCGGTGCAGGTGGAGTGGTGTGCGCGGCAGCGCTGGCAGCTATGCACAAGAGACACACGCCCAGCGCGGCGGCGCGCCGCCATGGTCTCGATGACGTAAGGCTGAGAAGCATCACGCGGCCGGGCCGCTGCAGGGACGGAGAGGGTGCATCGAGCTCACGCTACTCGGTATCAGCTGAACTGGCGCGAAAGATAGAGCAATCGCGTGTTGCATGACACGCGCAATTGATTCAACGGGGGGTGTGGCGAGCGGAAAGAAAACAGAGATTGCGTATTCGACCGCTGGTTTTGGTCCGGAAGGCTTGCGGAGGCGTAGGCAACAACACCCCCACGAGCGCCGACTCTTCTGAAGTCGTGCGCCGACATGCTGTGCCGCTCGCGCGCTGTGCCCCAGGGCACGCGCATCCCCCACGACGCGAGCTAGCAGCGAGGAGTGCGATCTCCTCGCTTGGAAGTGGCTACCAGCGAGCGCCTTGACGTGGCGGGCGAGCTTCGCGCTCGCGCGCCTCATTGACGCGCAATGGGCGTCCGCCCATCTCGAAGCCGTTCATGTGCTGAATGGCTGTCTGCGCGTCGCTTGCGGGCATTTCCACGAAGCCGAAGCCGCGCGGACGTCCTGTTTCGCGATCGTTGATCAGCTTCACCGATTGCACCGAGCCGTGCTTCTCGAAGAGGGATCGTACGTCGTTCTCAGTTGCATTGAAGGGAAGGTTACCCACGTAGATCGTCGTCATCGATTCCACTCACTAGACAATCATCGAAGAATGCAGCAGTCCGCTCGCACGCATTCAGGCGGCGATGCCGAGCCGCTGCGCCTTGTTCGCAGCATTCTTGAGCCATCCACTAGAGAAGAACATTCGATGCGGGTACTTGTGTTGTTGGGCGGTGAGCCGCCGGTCTTATGTGCCGCAGGTGTTCGCCAAACCAGGAAAAAAGCCGAGAAATACGCGAACGCGCCGGATACTACGTCAGGCTTTTTAGGGTTGCAATGCAACCGTTTTTTTGCGGTTGCAGCATGAAAGCCCGGAAAAAGCAGGACTTGCTGCGGGCGTGTTGCGCGGACAGCCGTACGTGACTTCGGCAGAGCCTGCGTTTACCGAGCGTCCAGACGGCAAACAGTTGCAGATGAAGCCAATGGGGCCACCTCTCGAATGCGATTACTGCAACGCAAAGGCAAGGGACGCTCTGTCCTTCAGTCCTTTTCCAGATAGGTGTACCCGGCCAGCTCCCACTCATAGAAGCGTCTCAACGCCTGGCCTTCCGCGAGCGTCATGCGCCCCTCGCGCACGGCACGCTCGCAGTCGCGGGTGAACCTCGGATAGAGCTGATCGACGTCGTACTGCATGTACGTGAGCACTTCGCTGGCGGTATCGCCCTTGACGATCTCCTCGATCCACCAGCAGCCCTGGTCCGGGACGCGGATGTGCACGACATGGGTATCGCCGAACAGGTTGTGTAGATCGCCCAAGGTCTCCTGGTACGCCCCGACCAGGAATGCAGCGAGGTAATACTCGTCGTCGCCCTGGAGCTCGTGCAACTCGAGCGTCCGTTTGACGTCGCGCTGGCTCACGAAGCGGTCGATCTTGCCGTCGGAGTCGCAGGTGATGTCTGCCAGCACGGCATTGCGCGTCGGCCGCTCGGCGAGCCGGTGGATGGGCATGATCGGAAAGAGCTGGTCGATGGCCCAGCTGTCAGGCAGCGACTGGAAAATCGAGAAATTGCAGAAGTAGGTGTCCGACAGGATCAGCTCGAGCCCTTCCAGCTCCTCCGGAACGTCCTCCAGCTTGCGGCAGTAATCGCGGATGCGCGCGCACGTCGCCCAATACAGCCGCTCCGCCAGCCCGCGAAA
>JBEVDW010000139.1:0-17485 GCA_040513115.1 Steroidobacteraceae bacterium
ACCTGAATACTGCGGATCTGCTTCAGGACTTGCTCGATCTTGCGCGCCGGCAGCTGCTGCTGAGCCTTCAAGCGTGCCATTCCCTGCAGCACGCGCATGAAGAGCTCCAGAATGGGATTGCCACAGGCTTCCGCCAGCGTCAGATAGAACTCGCCCATGCGATTCGCTTCTTCGCTCAGGGTGGCATCGCTCTTAGACATGGCGATTGCTCGCAGCCGTTCCGCGGCGGCTTTTCGCTCCGGCGGTGGTCGGCGCGCGGCGAGCAGAACTGCCGTGCGGTCCAACGCGGCACTGACCTCGTTCACCTCCTCAGGCTTGGCCCCGCAGTGCGTGAGGAAGATCTGCGCGGTGCGAATGGTTGCCGCCGGGTCGGGAGAGCCCACCTTGAGTCCGCGTCCGCCACCCGCTCGCATTTCGACCGCACCCAGTCGCTCGAGCGAGCGCACTGCCTCGCGGAACACGGCACGGCTCACACCGTAGCGCTTCTGCAATTCGGGTTCCAGGCCCAGATGCGCGCCGGGCTGCCAACCAGCGGCCACGATTCCCATATGGATCTGTTGTGCGACCAGATCCGAGCGCTTCAGGCTGACGGGGCTTGTCGCATCCGTCGCAAGCCATCGAGCCACTCGTTTTCGGCCCACCGCGAGTGTGCGCCGATTCTTCGGCAGGTTCGCGATCGAAGCCGTCAACATCGTACGCGAGACGCGAATGTGCTCCTGTTCGATGCGGCGGGCTGCGTCTATCTCTTTACCAGCGATGGCCTTGACCTGCGCCACGCGTGTGCGCATCAGCTGGTAATAGAATTTCTGAAAGCGCTCATCCGAGATATCGGAGCGCATCGTGAACACCATGGTCAATTGCCCCAGCGTTTTCGAGAATACGGCGAGCACGACGTTGCGAGTGGCTTCGCGGAGCGCTTTGAGCATGGTGATCCCGTACGGCGCGATGTCCTCGATCGGGGCGCTGGTCACCTCCGACGCCAGGCGCTGCAACTGAGCGATGGCGACGGTGTCGATACGTTTGGCAGCGAGCACCACCACCAGCTCCTCGATCGGAGCGCGAGCCGCGATGATGTCTTCCACGCTGACACGCGAGAATTCGAGGTAGTTACGCAGCGCCTCGACAGCAGCGTCTGCACCCGGTGTCGCGACGAAGAGTCCGCCGTTGCCGCCGCGACGCATGCGCGCCAGTCCATCGCGCTCGAGGATACTGATCGCTTCGCGGATCGACCAACGGCTCACGCCATAGCGCTTGACGAGATCGGCCTCGCTGCCGATGAACCGGCCCTCTTCCCAGCCGCCCGCGATGATGTCTTTTTCGATGCGGCGGGCGACTTCTTCGGCGAGTTTCGGACGCCGGTCGCGCTTCACGGCAATCGGAGCCGTGCCCGTGGATCGTTTCGGAACTGATGTACGCATCCGTTTCAGCTTAGCTGATGCGCGGACCAAGCGCTGGAATGCCCGCTGGGTTCATGGTTGTTGTCAGGGCTTGTGCAGGTCACGGATCGATCATAGGTCAGCGTCCATCTTGACTCTAGTCTCGAGCTGACAATTCAGGTATCGCTCGCCAACAAAGCTGCAATCAGGTGGCAGCGTGAGCCCAGCCCGCGAGCTCGATGGCACGCTGCTGGTGCACTTCCGCGGCACCCATGAAGGCGTAGTTGAACATCGCCCGTTTCAAGTAGATGTGCGCATCGAACTCCCACGTGAAGCCGATGCCACCGTGCGACTCCACCATAGTCCGCGTCGCCTGCAGATACACGCTGGTGAGATGCGACTTCGCGAGGGCTGCCATGCGCTCGGATTCGGAGGGCATGTGGGTGAACGCATGCGCGGCATACCAGTACAGGCCGCGCGCCGGCTCGACCTCCACGGCGGTATTCACGATCTGATATTTGAGTCCCTGGAACAGACCAATCTTCACACCGAACTGTTCGCGCGTGTTCGCGTAATCCACGGCCATCTGCACCGAGCGCGAAGCGCCACCGAAGGAGTCAGCGGCCAGTAGCACCAGGGCCGCATCACGCACCCGTCCTGCCACCTGCAGCGAACTGTTGGAGAGCAAGGTGGCAGGCGTGTTGCGAAAGGTGACCGTATCCGTGCGGCGTGTGCGATCAACCCCGTTGATCGGCTTGCATTCGGGCAACGCGTCCGCGCGCTCGACGACGGCAAAGCCGCCGTTTTGCAATCCCACGACGACCAGTTCGGCTTTGCTGGCATAAGGCACGAAGTGCTTCTGCCCGTTCAGTGTGTCTGTCCCACTCAGAGTCCACTCATGCGGCTGCCAGGCTGCACCGGCTTCGGCAAACGCAATGGTGGCCGTCAGCTCCCCCGACGCGAGCCTCGGCAGCCACTTTGCTCGTTGGGCATCATCGCCGGCCCAGGCAATCGCGAGGGCTGCGATCACGTGATTGAGGAATGGACCCGGTGCGGCAGCCTCCCCGACCGCCTCGGACACGAGCGCTAAATCGAGCAGCTCCAATCCCATCCCATCATGCTCGATCGGTAACGCAATTCCGAGCACACCGAGCTCGCTAAGGCCGCGCCAGATCGTGGCATCGTAACCGTCGTCGCCATCGAACACCGCGTGGACGCGACGGATCGGCGCCTCCGCGGCCAGGAAGCGGCGCACGGCGTCCTGCATCTCGATCTGTTGCTCGGATAAAGAGAAGTGCATGCGACTACCTCAACCCTTGGCCGTCACGTCGCGGGGCAGTCCCAAGCCGCGCTCGGCAATGATGTTGCGCTGGATGTTGGAGGTGCCCCCGCCAATGCCGAGCGCGATGGAGCCCATGAACAGGTTGTTCCACTTCTCGATGCCGGACACGCGCGCTTCGTCGCTGATCGGTTCCAGCATGAACGCATCTCCCAGGAGATCGCGTGCAATTGCAGCAACCTCGTGATTGATGTTGGTCTGCACCAGCTTCGTCATGAGTGAGATGACGCCCGCATCCTTGCCTTCGCTGTTCATCGAGAACTCGCGATAGCCAGAGTAGGCGAGCGAGCGCACGTAGCCCTCGAGTGCCACGAGTCGGCGTTGGATCGTTGGACTCTCAATCGCCGGTCGGCCGTTCAGTCGGGTTGAACGCGCGAGCGCAACCAGCTTGTCGAGCAGTCCGATGACATCACCCGCTCCGATCGTGGCGCGTTCGTGCTTGAGCGTGGTGCGCGAGACCATCCAGCCTTTGCCCCGTCCGCCGACGATCCAGTCCGCCGGCGTGCGCACATCCTCCAGGAAGATCTCGCTGAATTCCGAACTGCCCGTGATCTGGCGCAGCGGTCGCACCCGCACTCCGGGCTGCCTCATGTCGATCAGAAGGTAGGAGATGCCTTCGTGCTTGGGCGCATTGGGTTCCGTGCGTACGAGCGCGAAAAGATGATTGCACTTGTGTGCCAGCGTGCTCCAGACCTTCTGACCGTTGATGATCCACTCGCCATTGACGAGCTCACCGCGCGTCTTGACCGCTGCAAGGTCGCTGCCCGCACCCGGCTCGCTGTAGCCCTGAGCCCAGATGTAGGTGCCTTCCAGCGTGGGCGGAATGAACTGCTGCTTCTGTTCCTCCGTGCCCCATTGCAACAGCGTGGGTACGACCATGCGCGGACCGTTGATCGTCACGGCCGCTTCGGATGGCGCGCGGGCACGAATGAATTCTTCGCGGATGATTTGCGCCTGTGCCACGTCAGGGGCCTGTTCGGAGCCGCCGTAACGCCGTGGAACGCCGCGATGCATGTAGCCTGCGGCGATCGATCTGCGGCGGAACGCGCGCTCGGCTTCGACCCGATCGGCGCGCTTGGCTTGTGCAGCATTCCAATTTTCCGCAAGGAACTCGCGTACCTGCTGGCGGAACTTCTCGTAACTCGCGTCGTACTGCAGGTCCACGGCCATTCCTCCGAAATGAGCGCGAATATTAACCTAATCGCGCTGATCCTCCTATTGCCTCGTCAGGCGCTGCTGAGTGTGCTGAGCTGCAACCATGACGGGCCTTTCCCGCCCAACATGCCTGCTACAACAAGGGCCCTTATTGTTGAGCCGGCAAACTTGTTATGATGGCGTGGACGGTGTGCCGTGGGACCAATCCGCTGCCCGTCTACGCTCTTCCAAACACGGCAGCATTTCGTTTCCCCGCAGCATGCGTGATTGTCCAAAGGCGAGTCATGAGCTCCACTCCCATCCCTTCACTCACCGATCCGGCCGTTCAGGTCTGTCCCTATGCTGCGTACAAGACGCTGCGCGACGAGGCTCCTGTGTACTTCGACCCGCTGTCAAAGAGCTGGGTCGTGACGCGCTACGAGGACATCCGCAGGATCGCCCAGGACGCCGAACGGTTTTCCAACGAAACGCAGCAGCTGTTGGCGACGCGCGAGTCGACGCCGGGCGCGGCAACGATCGCGCGTATGTTTGCCGAACACGGCTATGTCACGCCGCAAGTCCTCGTGAACAGCGATCCTCCGCGTCACCGGCCGTATCGGCGGGTGGTGGACAAAGCGTTCTCGCCACTGCGCATCCGCCAGCTCGAACCACAGATCGAATCGATCGCTGATGAATTGATCGATGGCTTCAGCGGTGCTGGCCGTGCCGAGTTCGTATCGCAATTCGCAGTGCCGCTGCCGATGCTCGTGATCGCGGATCAGCTGGGCGTGCCGCGTACGATGAAGGATGAATTCAAACGCTGGTCGGATTCGTTGATCGGCGTGGCAAACGTCGGCAACGATGAGGCGATGCAGATTGCGCACGTGCGCAACATCATCGAAATGCAGAATTTCCTGGCGCAGGAGATGAAGGAACTCCTGGCTCGTCCGCGCTCCTGCATCCTGAACGACATCGCGCACGCAGAGAACGAGGACGGCACGGCGATGAGCCTCGAGGAGCGGCTCTCGATCGCGCAGCAGATTCTGGTCGCCGGCAATGAAACGACGACGAACACGTTGGGACAGGCGTTGATCTATGTAATCCAGTACGGGTTGGAAGCGTCTCTGCGTACCAATCCAGAAAGCATTCCGCAATTCGTCGAAGAGGCGCTGCGGCTCACCGCTCCGTTGCAGGGCCTACCGCGGCTGGTGAAAGAGGATGTCGAGCTGCATGGCCACACGATTCCGAAGGGATCCATCGTGTGGTTGCGCTGGTCGGCCGGCAATCGTGACGAACGGACGTTCGCCGCGCCCGAAGAGCTGAACGTGGATCGGCCCAACGCCTCTCAACACGTCACCTTCGGCTACGGCATCCACTACTGCGTCGGTAACCAGCTGGCACGTGCAGAGTTGCGCATCGGCTTCAAACGCCTGCTTGCGCGGCTGTGCAACATCGGTTTCGACGGCAGCAACGCGACCGAGTATCTGCCCCATTTCTTTGCGTTCGGACCGCGCAAAGTGAACATCGCATTCGAGTCGGCAGGTTGACGCCCTGCGCGCCGGCGAAAGTGCGGGTCTCGCCGCCACTGGAGAATTTCGATGGCTTTGCTAAGCGGGAGAACGGCGGTCGTCACCGGCGCCGGTGGCGGACTCGGACGCGCGTATGCGCATCTGTTCGCACGTGAAGGTGCGAATGTCGTGGTCAACGACCATGCCGCCGACCTGGCACAGCAGGTGGTCGAGGAAATCCACGCTCAGCGCGGCACGGCAGTGAGCTGTGCGTGGGACGTCGGCGCCATGGACAGCGGTTCGCGGCTGCTTGCCACGGCGCTCGAACACTTCGGTCGCGTCGACATTCTCATCAACAACGCCGGCATCCTGCGCGACAGGTCGCTAGTGAAGATGGAGGAAGCCGATTGGGACGCCGTGCAGCGTGTGAATCTCAAGGGCACGTACCTCGTCACGCGGCCCATCTTTCAGTGGATGAAGGACAACGCTGTCAAGGGCGTCATCATCAACACCACGTCCACCTCGGGGCTCATCGGCAACTTCGGACAGAGCAACTACGCTGCGGCGAAAGGTGGCGTCTGGGCGTTCACCCATGTTCTCGCACTCGAGGGTGCTCGGTACGGTATTCGTGTGTGGAATCTCGCGCCGGCGGCGGTCACGGGATTGACCGCCAATCTGGTGGCGCCTGAGCTGCGCGAGGAGCTGGCTCCGGAGCATGTCGCGCCCACCGTTCTCTACATGGCGAGCGACCTGTCGGCTCCGCACACGGGCAAGACCCTGTTTGCATCGGGCCGCAGGATCATGGAGCTGAAGCTCCAGGCTGCTCCTGGTATTGCCGGTCGCGGCGTTGATGCACGTCAGATCGCTGCATCCGCGAATCGCATCTTTCATTCGGCTCCAGACTTCACGCTGGCTGATCTCGAGCAGTCGCCGGTGTAGGCCGAGCATCAATACCAACGGAGTCGCACATGTTCGATCTCTTGCAGGGTGTGCGTGTTCTCGAGCTTGCCGTGCTCATCAATGGTGACAACGTCGGCATGCTGCTCGCCGATCTGGGCGCGGACGTCATCAAGGTCGAAGCGCCACCGGTCGGCGACTACATTCGTGAGTTTCTCGGACTGGTGAAGCCTCACTATTCGCTGAACGCGCTGCACCTCCTCAAAGGCAAACGCAGCATCGCCGTCGATCTGCGCACGGTGGAAGGGCGGGCAATCTTCGATCGCTTGCTCGCGACCACCGACATATTCGTCACCGGGCTCACCGCGGATGCGTGCGAGAAGCTCGGCATCGGCTACGACGCTCAGCGCAAGGTCAAACCCGACATCATTTTCGTGCAGTACACCGGATTCGGCGCCACGGGCCCGTACGCCAGCATTCCGACTCACGGCCGGCACATGAATGCGCAGGTCGGCGGCGTGCCCGTCGAAATGTGCGCGGACGGCTTCGTGCGTCACGTGTACAACCGCGACTTCATGGGCGGCACGCAGCCGGCCAGCCCGGGTCCGATGGCGGGCGCTCCGTACGCGGCTCTTGCCGCCGTCGCGGCGCTGCAAAGGCGTGGTGCGACGGGGCAGGGCAGTTACATCGATGTGGCTGCCAGTGACGCCGTGCTCGCGAGCTCCTGGATCGGCGCCACCATGAATTTCAATCACAGTCGCGTGACGGACTGGACGGGCGCGCCGAGCGCCGAGCCGAGGGATCCTTACTCCGAAGGCGATGGCTCCTCGCGCTATCAGATCTACGAAACGAAGGATCGTCGCTTCGTCCTGTTCGCCTGCATCGAAGGCAAGTTCTTCCACAAATTCTGCCGCGCCATCGG
Source organism: Steroidobacteraceae bacterium (assembly GCA_040513115.1). Taxonomy (GTDB): domain Bacteria; phylum Pseudomonadota; class Gammaproteobacteria; order Steroidobacterales; family Steroidobacteraceae; genus DATELY01. The sequence continues at coordinate 7,177 of JBEVDW010000139.1, forward strand.
CCGTGACGATCTGATCGACCCGGCGGCTGCCAACAACTTCGCCGATTTCGGGATCGGAGAAGATGCCGAGCGCCATGCACTGCAGGCGATTTTTCATACGCGAACGCAGGCGCAGTGGATCGAGCTTGCGATCGAGAACGACCTGGCGATCGGACCGGTCCATCGCCTTGCCGATGTGCCCGACGATCCGCACAACCGCGCGCGCGGCATTCTGCGCGAAACGGTACATCCGCAGGCAGGTCCTTACACCGCCATTTCCTTCCCAGCCATCGTCGACGGGCAACGCTACGAGGTCAGCCGCCATGCGCCGGTAATGGGCGAACAGACACGCGAAGTGTTGCTCGAGTTGGGCTACGGTCAGGGCGAAATCGATCGCTTGCTCGATCAAGGCGTCATCGCCGACCGTTACAGGACGAAGTGAATGCCCACCCTCTACGCCCTGCAGATCGAGACATGAGCATGACTGCCCAGGTGTGGGCAGAGTTCGCGGCCGCTCTACCGCCGGCGACTGCAGGCATCGTGGATCGCGCAGCCGTGCACAAGGCGCATGATGGAGGCGGCTACAATTCTGCCGGAGAGACTCAGCTCGCGAACGCGTGCGCTCGAAGATCACTCACGCGAGCCACTCGATCCAGCGCCCGAAGCCCTCGCAGCGCGCGAGTTGCCGCGACTCGTGCGTGCCGCTTCGATAGATCGTGAGTTCCATGTCGACGTGAGGCTCCTGGCCGGCGCGATACATGCGCCTGCGTTCCTCGCGGCCGATGCTCTCGGGTTCGATGCCGACGCGATAGAGCGTGCGACCGGTGCTCAGCTCGCGGAGGAGTTTCCCGAAGCGTGCGCGAGCCTCCGCCGGCCATTGATAAAGACAGGCCGAGTGCAGAACGCAGATCGGATCAGGTGTGCTGCGCACGAGCGTGGGCAATACCGCCATGGCATCGCCGGCGATCATGTGCAACGGATACTCGCGGCGCATCGCCAATGCCGCTCGCAACCGACAGCTTTCGTCACGCCAGTCCGGGTACATCGAGGTCAGGACCCAGTCGGCCTGCTCCTGCCGCCCGGCATCGAGCGGCATGAGATCGATGCCGGTGCGCGAAGCGATGGGCGGCAGCGTGCGCGGCAGCGGCGGAGGTGCGCCGCGAAAGTGATGCTGCACACGCACGGGGGAATCTTCCGGTCCGAGAAAATGGCTGCCGCCGAGATCATGTCGAAACTGATCGAACATCAGGCACAGCCCCGCGCTGGCGCCCACTTCGATGACATGCAACGGTGCGTTGGCTTCACCTGCGACATGCGACAGCGCGAAGAGAATGTACGTGGCGCGGTCGGCGGAGGTGAGCTGCACCGTGCGGCTTGCCACGAGTTGCTCGATCTGCTGGCGATGTCGCAAACAGAATTCGCGAAAGATCGGGTAGAGCTCCGGACCCGTGCGAGGCGTCGGCGTCAGCGAGGGATAGAAGGCTGCCAGCGGCTCATCCGCAGCATGCGAGAGCACGAAGTGAGCTGCCGCGAGAAACAAGATCGCCGGGGGTTGGCCGGCGGGAACACGTGCGGCGATCTCGATGATGGCATCATCGCTCGCGGCGGCTTCACAGATGCGTGCATAGAGCGGCGCGCCGGTAGCCCGAAACGAATCGGTCATGTAGCGGAAATCCTCCGCCGTATTCATCGTTGAGTCGTCCATTGTGCTGATGTCAGACACGCTGATCCGTTGTCGCGCACACCTGCCCGCAATGGATTGAGTTACCGACCCTTCCACACAGGCTTACGCTTCTCGATGAAGGCGCGCGGACCTTCCCTTGCGTCCTCGCTTGCCATCACTGCCATGACCTTGTCGATGCTCAACTGCGCCAGCTCCTCGTCACGAGCATCGAACGCATTGCGCGCCACCTCGCGTGTGGCGTAGACCGCCAGGGGAGCATTCTCGACGATACGTTCCGCCAGTCGAAGCGCAGCGGGAATCACCTCATCATCGGGCACGATGCTGTTGACCAGCTTGTATTCGAAAGCCTGCTGCGCGTTCAGGGCATCGCCCGTCAGCATGAGCTCCATCGCGAGTCGCGACGGGATGGCGCGCGGCAGGCGGTATGCGCCACCCGCTGCTGCGACGATGCTGCGCTTGACCTCAGGCAGCCCGAACTGTGCGGATTGGCCTGCGACGGCGAGGTCGCATGCAAGCGTGAACTCGGTGCCGCCACCGAACGCCGCGCCGCGCACGGCTGCGATCCAGGGTTTGCGGCGTTTGGCATTGATGAAGCCACCGAAGCCGTTGCCGCCCGCGCTCAGGTCCGTGCGTCCTCTGGCGACTTCGGATAGATCCGCACCAGCGCAGAACGCTTGTGTGCCCGCGCCGGTGAGAATGGCCACGCGAATGTCCGGATCGCCCTCCACCTGCTTCACGTAGCGTGCGATGAGACGCGCGACGGCGCCGTTGACAGCGTTGCGTCGCTCGGGTCGATTGATCGTCACGAGCACGACATGCGGTGCGAGCCTCTCGAACAGCACCGCAGGCACGGGCTTCGATACCGGCTCGCTCAGCGCAAAGTGATTGAGACCATCGCCGCCATCGTAGATGTACCCGCGTTGCCCGATCACCTGCTTCTCCACATCGAGCAGGAACTGCAGCGTCTCCGGTTCGAGCTCGGTGACGCGTGCGACGATGCGCTTGCCTTCCGGCGAGCGTGCGATGACGACGCCGCGGTCCGGCTCGCCTTTGGGCGTGAAGGTGACCGTATGCGTCTCGATCGTGGCCGGCCCTTCGTAGTACTCGACCAGTTCCGGTACGGCGCCGTACGCCGCATCGAACTCGGACTGCAGATCGAGATTGCGCACACCGACATGGGTGGGCGGCGGCGTGGTGGCAATCACTGCGCAATGATGCTTGGTGACGAACTCGCCGTTGCCGTGCAGGAAGCCCTTCTTGCCTTCGCCGGCGCGCAGCGCACGCACCATTGCGGTGATGCCGTGGGTCATGTAGTTGTTCGCGGGTCCGCCGAAGAACGTGAGCCCGCCGGCCACCGTGAGCGGCTTGTCGGTGGATAAACCGAGCTTGCGTCGTGCGAGCTTCGGCACGATAGGAAAGCAGCTGTACAGCTCGAACAGATCGATGTCTTGCGTGGACAACTGGTTGAGTTCGAGCGTGCGCTGAATGCTCATGTCGAGCGCGGGAGCGTGATCATAGCGATCGCGCGCCAGGACATCGTAGGGCTCGTGTGCACCGGCGCCCGACCACACGTAGATCAGCTTGTTCTCGGGAATGCCTGCCGCCAGCGCGGCATCGCGATGCGTGAGCAGCACGGCGGATGCTTGATTGACGCCAGGATTCGCGACCTGGAATTTGGTGTACGGGAAAGCGATCGGGCGATTGTGGTCCGATGGAGTCACGATATCCTGCGCTGAGATGGGCTTGCGCAGCCACGCATAAGGATTGCGCGCCGCGACCTCGGACATCTTCGACCAGATCGCGCCCGATTCGCCCTGGGCCTGTTCGTAGCTCGAGCCCCACGCCGAGCGCAGCGCGTTTTCATAAATCGGATACACGTCAGTGGGCGAGGCGAGGCCGTAGCGCGAACAGAGGGGCGAAACGAAATCGTCGGCAGTCAGCCGGCGCGCGTTCGGATTGCGGTCGCTCCATGCCGGCGCGCCGCCGCGCATCAATGCCTGCATCAACGTCTTCGTGGCTTCGGCACCGCAGAGAAGCGCGATGTCGCTCTGTCCGAAGGCGATGTCGACCGCGAGATCGACCAGCAAGCGCACGGGCGACTCGCCGCCGACAGGTCCTTCGATAGCCTCTGCGCCACGTGCCCGCAACTTGCGGGCCAGCAGCGCGGCTAGATCCTTGTACTGCCAGCTCATGGAGGCGACGACGCGAATGGTGTCGATGTTCCGTACCCACACGCCGCCCGCATCCGCTTCCGCCGATCTCGCGCAGCGCACGAGCATCTCGACGGGTTCGAGTACCGGATCGCAGGCTTTGTCGGTGAGCTCACCGATGCCGATGATGACGGGAATACGCGCTTTGGTCTGCATCATGATTGCCTCGAAGTCGCGGTTGTCGAACCGCTTGTCAGGACACGGAGAACTGCTGCAAATCCGAACGCAACGTCCGTGTCGCAAGGAAATAGCACGCGGCTGCAGCGAGATCGACGATCAGCAAGGTGGCCAACGCCCACCGCAACGAGTCCGAGCCTCCGTACCAGTCGCTCAGGACGCCGACCAGGAACGGCGCAAGCCCTGCGCCGATCAGGTTGTTCGCGACCTGTAGCGTCGCGGTACTCATCCCGCGCATGCGGGAAGGGGCAAGGCTGAGCGTCAGCCCGTAAGACGCTCCCAACCACATCTGCATGAGCACGTTCATCAGCATGAGCAACACGACGGCGGCGGACGTGGACGGCGTCAGGACGAGTGCCAGTCCGACGGGAACCACCAGCGCGGTCGCCGTTCCCACGAACCACAACATGCGGCGCGGGTCGCGCTTCCCGATGCGATCGGCGAGCCACCCTGCGAAAGGAGTGCTGATGGCCCCGAACACGCCGATGGCGAGGGCGACGTTGGTGCCGGCTTCCGTGACGTTCATGTCGTGCAGACGCATGAAGAAAGGCACGACCCAGGCCAGAAACGAAGCCTGCACCGACGAGGAGAAGAGTGCAGCGAGCATCAGGAAGAGGAGCGAGCGTCGACGCACGATGAGTTTCAGAGTCTCGGCATAGGTCGGCGCGGAGTTTTGCTGATGGGCCGTTTCCGGGTCGTACGCGCCGCGTGCCGGTTCGCGAACCGTGGTGAAGATGAGCACCGCCAGCAGGATGCCGGGAATGCCAGCCGCGAAAAAAGCAGCGCGCCAGCCGTACTCTGCGACGATCCACCCGCCCAGGGCGAAGCTGGCAACGAAGCCGATCGGTCCGCTCAGGAAGAAGATGCCCATCGCCGTGGCGCGTTCATGACGCGGGAAAGTATCGGAGATGATAGACATCGCTGTCGGCGATCCGCCAGCTTCAGCGGCACCCACACCGACGCGTGCAAGCAGGAGATTCACGAAGGACTGCGCCAGGCCGCTCAATGTGGTGAGCAAGCTCCAGATGAGGAGGAGTCCGCTGAGCAGCTTCTTCCGATTCACTCGATCGATGAGTACGCCCAGCGGAATGCCAGCGATCGCAAAGCTGATACCGTAGATGAGTCCCGAGAGTAGCCCGAGCTGGCCATCGCTCAACGAGAACTCTTGTTTGACCGCTTCGAGCACGACCGAAACGACGGTCCGATCGAGGTAATGACAGGCATAGACCAGCACGAGCACGGCGAGTACGTACCATCGATAACTCGATAATGGAGTAGGTGCGTCGGCCGCGGAGGACGTGTCGGACGTGCGGGCGAAAGTCTGGGCAGTGTTCACAACCATCCTGCGATGTAGTTCGGTGTCCCGACGAGCGGCGAGCCGGCGAGTGCCGCGCAACTTCGTGTCGAGCCGCTCGCAGTCTTGCACGAGTTGCTGGGTCGGGTCAGCAGGAGGGGAGCCGTGGCCCGCTCGTCAGCACCCGCGATCCGCCTGGAGACACAGATCAAGGGCCCTTGATCGTAGCGCTCGCTGGCATACTCCCTATAGAATCTCGCCCGCGCACATGTGTGAACTTGTCTTACAGGCTCGTGTCGCGAGCCATGCTCGTTGCTGGTTTCGAGAGGCTCAGGATCATGGCTGAAGCGTACATCGTCGACGCGCTGCGCACGCCTACCGGCAAGCGCGGCGGCACATTGAGTCAAGTGCATCCGGTGGATCTGGGCGCGCACGTCATCGGGTCTCTGGTCGCACGCAATGCGATTCCAGCCGATGAATACGACGACGTCATTTTCGGTTGTCTGGATCAGATCGGACCCCAGTCCGGCTGCATTGCCCGCACGTGCTGGCTGGCGGCAGGCCTCGCGAACTCGGTGCCAGGCGTGACGATCGATCGGCAGTGCGGATCATCGCAGCAAGCGGTGCACTTCGCGGCGCAGGCCGTGATGTCCGGTACGGCCCACGTCATGCTCGCAGGCGGCGTGCAGTCCATGAGCCTCATTCCGATCGGTGCATCGGGTACGGCGGCCCGCCAGTACGGCTTCGACAACGTGTTCCATGGTTCCAAGACGTGGTATGCGCGTTACCAGGATCAGGAGATCAGTCAATTTCGTGGCGCTCAGCTCATTGCGGAACGATGGCAGTTTTCGCGCGAGCAGCTCGAAGAGTTCGCGCTCCACTCGAATAATCGCGCACTCATGGCGATCGAGGAGGGGCGGCTGAAGAGAGAGATCGTGCCCCTCAATGGCCTGGAGATGGACGAGACGGCCCGTCGTACATCGATGGAGAAAATGGCAGCGCTGCAACCTGTCGTGCCGGGCACGGTGATCACGGCTGCGGTGGCGAGCCAGATCTCCGATGGCGCGAGCGCGCTGTTGATCGTTTCCGAGACCGCGCTCAAGCGCTACAACCTGAAACCGCGAGCGCGGGTTCATCACATGACCGTGCTCGGCGATGATCCTGTCATGATGCTGGCGGCGCCGATTCCTGCCACTCGACTCGCGCTCAAGCGCAGCGGCATGCGTGTTGCCGACATCGATCTCGCCGAAGTGAATGAGGCGTTCGCTCCCGTGCCCATGGCATGGATGAAAGAGCTCGACTTCCCGCACGAGAAGCTGAATGTGAACGGCGGCGCGATCGCGCTGGGTCATCCACTCGGCGCCAGCGGCACGAAGCTGATGGCCACGTTGCTGCACGAGCTCGAACGCACCAATAAGCGCTGGGGCTTGCAGACGATGTGCGAAGGCGGCGGGCAGGCCAACGTCACCATCATCGAACGTCTCTAGTGAGCTGTAACAAACGATTCGATAGTACCGTTCGTGCTGAGCTTGTCGAAGCACTCCTGAGCTGTGAGCCCTTCGACAGGCTCGGGGCGAACGGCTACTACCAGTTCGAACAGGCCACTGGGCGCGTGCCTTCTCGACCGACAGCCAATAAAGCGGGGATCTTGCGATGAATTTGAATGGAGTGCCGGTCATCATCTCCGGCGGAGCATCGGGGCTTGGCGCGGCCACTGCGGAGCTGTTCGCGGCCAGTGGTGCCAAGGTCGCCATTTTCGATCTCAATGTCGCGACCGGAGAAGCGCTGGCCAAGCAATTGGGTGGCGTCTTCGCGAAAGTGGACGTCACATCGGAGCAGGAAGTGACGGCAGGCCTCGACAAGGCGCAGCAGGTGCACGGTATCGCACGCGTGCTCGTGAACTGCGCCGGCATCGGTGTCGCTGCCAAGACCGTCGGCAAGGGTGTGCCGCATCCCATCGACTCGTTCCGCAAGGTGATCGAGATCAATCTCATCGGCACGTTCAACTGCATCGCCAAATTTGCCGCGCGCGCATCGCAGGCGGATCCGATCGGCAAGGAAGAGCGCGGCGTCATCATCAACACAGCTTCCGTTGCTGCCTTCGAAGGTCAGGTGGGTCAGGCCGCGTACTCGGCTTCGAAAGGTGGTCTGGTGGGAATGACGCTCACGATTGCGCGCGACCTTGCCGATCGTGGTGTGCGGTGTCTGACGATTGCGCCCGGCCTGTTCATGACACCGCTGTTTCAGGGCGCCAGTCCGCAAGTGATCGATTCACTGACCCAGCAAACGCTCTTCCCGAAGCGGCTGGGCGATCCCGCCGAGTTCGCGCTGTTGTGCAAGTCGATCGTTGAAAATCCCATGCTGAACGGCGACACGATTCGGCTGGATGGCGGCATTCGAATGCAGCCGCGATGAGCACGCGCGCCGCAGCCGCGCAGGTCAACGCGTCCGTACACGGCGCGCGGATGTCGATGCACTGATCACGAATCTGGCGATCTAAAGTTCTGGAAGAGAAGTACATGCGCAATGCAGTGACGGACATGCTCGGAATCCGCTATCCCATCGTGCAAGGAGGCATGCAATGGGTCGGCACCGCAGAGCTCGCATCGGCAGTGTCCAACGCCGGCGGGTTGGGCATTCTCACTGCGCTGACGCAACCCTCGCCCGACAAGCTGCGCGAGGAAATCGCGCGGTGTCGCACGATGACGGATCAACCCTTTGGCGTGAACCTGACGATTCTTCCGTCGGCCAATCCGCCGCCGTACGCACAGTACGTCGATGCGATCCTCGAGAGCAGCGTGAAGATCGTCGAGACCGCCGGTTACAGTCCCAAGGAGTTCGTCGGCAAGTTCAAAGATGCGGGCATCAAAATCCTCCATAAGTGCACCGCCGTGCGACATGCGCTCTCTGCCGAGCGCAACGGTGTCGATATCATCAGCATCGACGGTTTCGAGTGCGCCGGTCATCCGGGAGAAGACGACATACCCGGGCTCATTCTCATTCCAGCCGCAGCGCGCGTACTCAAAATTCCCATCATCGCTTCAGGTGGCATTGCAGATGGGCGCGGCATGGCAGCCGCTCTGACGTTGGGTGCGCAGGGAATCAACATGGGTACGCGATTCGTCTGCACGCAGGAAGCACCGGTTCACGAGAACATCAAGAAGGCCATTGCCGCGGGAACGGAGCGCGATACGCAGCTCATCTTCCGTACGCTGCACAACACAGCGCGCGTGTTCAAGAACGAGATTTCGCAGCAGGTCGTGGGCTTCGAGCGGCGGGAGGGCGGCTGCAAGTTCGAGGAGATTCATCATCTGGTTGCCGGCGCACGAGGTCGTGCAGCGCTGCAAACGGGTGATGTCAACGGCGGGCTCGTATGGGCGAGCATGGCGGCCGGGCTCATCGACGACATTCCGACCTGTGCGGAGCTCATCGCGCGCATCGTGCGCGAATGCCGCGAGCGATTGGCGGCGGCTCGGTCGACAGTGGGTGACTGATCACGCGCGAAGAGCGCGAGTCTCGGATGCGAGCTGAGCATGCATCGGCGGCGCAGCGTCTGCGCCGCCGAGCGAGCGTCGATTACTTCTTGGCTGGCGTGCGGCACTCAAAGTTCTCGGCCTTCTCCGGGTCGCCGTTGCCCTTGTAATGCGCATAGGTGGGATACGGGCACAGCGGGCGTGTGCGGCCGGGCCACAGCTTCTCATTCTTCGCGACGATGCGTTCCGGCGCCTTGCCGCCTTCGACCCACTCCGTGATCGTCTTCACCAGATCGAAGTCATCCGTGCCCGGGCCCATCGCGCAGTGAAGCATGCCGGGGACGAGGAACAGGCGCGTGTGCTCCGCTGCGTTGTTGAATCCGCCCTCGCGTTTCGCCAACGCTTCGTAGTACTGCACCGTATCCTTCGCCGTCATGATCTGATCGGAGATGCCGTGATACAGCAGCAACTTGCCGCCTGCCTTCTCGAACGCTGAAAGGTCCGTCGAATCTGCATTCGCCCAAGCACGCATGTCCTTGGTGCGCGCCAATGCCTCGTCCATGTTGAAGGTGAAGGGATCCAGCTCCGGCGCCGGCGGCTGGAAGAACGCCACGTTCTGCGGCTTCGCGACCAGGGGCAGCGATGCCGGAAAGCGCGAGGCTTTCCAGAAGCTCTCGCCGATGCCCGTATCGAAAGCCATCTCCGGATAGAGCACCTGCCCCTTTGATGTCGTCACGGGTGCGACGGCGGCCTTCACGACTGCGAGCTTGGCAGGCGTCAGACACTCCGTGCTCGCACCGGACTTGCATGCGAGCGTATCGACGTCGAAGTGACACGCCTGAGTATTGCTCACGATGCCATCGGTGACGCCATCCTGCGCATCGCACTGCTTGAGCACGGCATTACCCACGAGCTTGAGATCGGCCGCATCGATGGCCTTGTCGAGACGCACTTGCCCGCTCTCGACGGGCGCGTAAGGCTGCATCGCAATGCCGCGGCTGATGCTGGCGAAGTGCAGCTCGATCAGGTGAAAGCCAGGCGCGCCCGCCACGATGCCATCGAAATGTTTGGGAAAGCGTTGCGACAACAACATGCCCTGGCGGCCGCCGTTCGAGCAGCCGAAGAAATAGGATTTCGAGATCGGCTTGCCGTAATACTTCTCGACGGCCTTCTTGCTGTTGAGGATCGTAGTGTCGAGTGCGTTGTAGGCGTAGTCCTTGCGGGCCTGCTGGTCGAAACCGAAGTTGCCGCCTTCGCCGGGCTTGCCATTGTCGCGATGTCCGCCGTCGCTCGCGGCGGTCGCGAAGCCGCGCTCGAGCGGCGTGGGCCCGGTACCTGTGAGCATGCCCACTGCTGGTGCCAGGAAGCCATCGATACCGCCGCCACCCTGGAAGGCAAAACGGCCATTCCACTCATCGGGCAGGCTCAGATCGAAGCCCATCCCGTAGGGCTGCCCGTCCTCCCCCTTGCGCGGATGGAGCGTGCCTTGGAT
>JBEVDW010000140.1:0-4122 GCA_040513115.1 Steroidobacteraceae bacterium
CCCAGAACGTCGGGACGATTGCGAGCGGTAATGCCGTTGCCGAAACCAACGTTGCACGCCAGTCCCGCAAGAACACCCACACGACGAGGATGGCGAGAATCGCGCCCTCCACCAGCATCTCCATCGACGCGTGATACGACTCCAGGACGTGGTGTACGGTCGAGCTCACTTCCGTGAACTGCACAGTGGGATGCTCTCGCTGCAGCTTGGCGACGGCCGCACGCGAAGCATCCGCCACGCCGAGCGCGCCCGCGCCCCACGCGCGGACCACCTCGAAGCCGATGACCTCCTGCCCGTCGAGCAAGGCGAGCTGTCGACGCTCGGAGGCTTCATCACGGATGTCGGCAATCGTATCGAGACGCACGCTGCGCCCGTCCGACAACAGAATGGGCAAGCTGCGCAGATCCTGAGCGGACGCGATCGTCCCCGTCGTGCGGACGCTTTGCTCCAAGCCGCCGATGCGTGCCTCGCCGCCGGGAAACTCCGCCTGAATGCGCTTGAGCTGACGCGAGACATCGGCCGCGGTCGCGCCGAGTGCCGCCATGCGGTCTGGATCCAGATCGACGCGCACTTCGCGATTCGCGCCGCCGACACGATGCACGGCACCGACGCCGCGCACGGCGCTCAGCTCGCGCATCACGGTGAGATCGACGAACCACGACAGCTCCGTGTCGCTCATGTTCTTGGACGCAACGCTGAACGTCACGACGGGGCGACCTGCGATGTTGAGGCGCGAGACGATGGGCTCGTTCGCGTCCTGCGGCAGATCAGAACGGATGCGCGTCATGGCATCGCGCACATCATCGAGCGCTTCGTTGATGTCACGCTCGAACCGTAGCTCGATGAACGTCGAGGACACGCCTTCATTCACGGTCGAACGGATCTGCTGAATGCCCGCAATGGTGGAGACCGCATCCTCGACCTTGCGGGTGACTTCCGATTCGAGCTGCGACGGCGGCACGCCAGGGTAGGTGACCGTGACGGTCACCATCGGGAACTCGATGTCCGGCTGATCTTGAACGGGCAGCTTGGGGAAGCTGATCAAGCCCGCCAGCATCAATCCAAAGAACAGGACGATGACCGGAACCGGATTGCGAATCGACCAGGTGACGAAGTTCATAACTTCGAGGCGGTGGTCGTCAGCGCCACGCTGACGCGGTCGCCATCCTTCAAGAATGCGGCGCCGCGCTCGATGATGCGATCCTGCGGGGTCAAGCCGTTGACGATCTCAATCGTGGTGCCGTGGATCACGCCCGTCTCCACGCGACGGCGCTGCACGATGTTCTCTTCACGCAGAACGAACACGTAGCTGTAGCCATCCTGCATCACGACGCTCGCAAGCGGTGCAAGCTGCGAAGCGTTCTTTCCGGTGAGAATTGCGCCGCGTGCAAACATTCCGGGCCGAACAGTGCCGGCATCTGCGATGTCGACATAGACGAGGCCCGTGCGATTCGTGTCTTGAATAGTCGGTGCGACGGTGCGCACGCGGCCTTCGAACTGCGCGCCATCCGCCGTGCTCAAGCGCACGAGCTGGCCGCGCTGAATCTCCTTCAAGCGCGCTTCGGGAACTTCGGCGCGCCACTCGACGCGGCCCTTGCGCAGGATGCGCAACATCTCTCCACCTGCCTGTGAGATCTGACCGAGGCTTACGGTGCGCGCAGTGACGATGCCGTCATCGGGTGCGAGCACACGTGTGTATCGCAGACGTAGTTCAGCACCCTCGAGATCGGCCTTCGCCACTTCGACGCGCGCGGCCGTTGCCAGCTTCTCGCTTTGCAGCCGATCGAGATCGGATGCGGAGAGCGCACCTGATACTGACAGCGAGCGCGCTCGATCGTACGCCGACGTCGCGTTCGTCAGCGTGGCTTGTGCTTGCTGAACGTTCGCGCGTTTGGAAGCCACTTCGGACGCGAGCAAGTCGTCCTGCAGTCGCACGAGTTCCTGCCCGCGTTTGACGCGATCGCCGACATCGACGTTCAGCGCGGTGACGCGGTATCCCGCCAGCTCGGCGCCGACCTGAATCTCCTGCCAGGGAAATACCGTGCCCGTTGCAGCGATGCTGCGTGTGAGCTCCGCCGGTTCCAGTGTGGTGGTCGTTACAGTCAGCGAAGCTGGAGGAGCGCTGGGCCGCTTCTCCGCAGATGAGGGCCTGAAGCAAAGTGCGAGGACCACGAGGACCGCAATGAGACCGAACAGGCTCACGCGCAACTTGCGACTCTGTAGCAATTCGAGGGGGGCGTTCATGTGTGGCGACGGAAAAGCGCGTCCAGCGCAGGTTGGCTTATCAGCTTCCTGATAATATTATCAGGAAGCTGATAAGCCACCAAACCGGCGGTAATTGCGGATGCAAATGAGAACCACGTCACGACGAGGCGCTGCTCGCAGCGCAAATGTTGCGCAGGCGGCCAATCCGGCCCTTAAACGCCCCGAAACAGAGGTGGCCTACCTGATAAAGCAGCTGCAACACAGCTCGCGTCAGGCATTCGATGAGGCACTGCGGCGTGAGCGGCTCGGTCTGTCGCTGTCACATCTCGTCACGTTGTACGTATTGGAAACCGATCCCGGAGCGGCAGGTGCCGAGCTCGCGCGCCGTGCGTCGGTAACCGCTCAGACGATGCACGCGATCCTGCGGCGCCTGGAAGAAGATAAGTTGATCGAGCGTCGGCCTCATCCGACCAGCGCGCGTTCGGACAGTTGGTTCGTCACGCGTGGCGGTCAGTTGCGTCTGGGACGCGCAAAGGGAGTGGGTGAGCGCGTGTGTAGGCGATTGTTGCTGCCGCTCAGCGATGCCGAGGTGCAGCAGTTTCAGAATTTCCTGATTCGCTGCGTCGCGAGCATGGAGATGTCAATCGATGCAGAAGGCGCGCCTGCGGAAGCGCAGCGTCGACGCGCGCGCTCGCGCAAGGCCTAGCCGTTTCGCGCGCTCCTAGCGCATGCCGAGATAATCGGCTTTTCCGAGCTCGACTCCGTTGTGCCGCAACAGCGCATAGCTCGTCGTGACATGGAAGTACAGATTCGGCGTGACGAAGCCGAGCAGATATTCCGTGCCGGTGAAACTGACTGGCTTCTGCTGCACCGTGAGCGAGATCTTGCGATCAGCCGCGCCTTGCAGCTGTTCTTGCCTGATGCTGTTGACGAACGCGATGGTCTTGTCGAGACGCGCGAGCAGCTCGCTGAAACTCGTCTCTGTGTCGGCGTAGCTCGGCACGTCGACGCCGGCCAGGCGCGCAGCACCGCCTTTGCAGACATCCGATGCGATTTGTATTTGCTTCACCAGAGGAAGCATGTCTGGGAAGAGGCGAGCGCCCAGCAGTGCCTGCGGATCGATCTTGCGCGCGTCCGCATAGGACTGACCCTTGCTGAGAATCGCGCGCAGATTGGTCAGCGCGCGGGCGAACACGGGAATGGAGGCCTGATAGATATCGAAGCTCATGAGTGCACCTTGAGTCACCACCGCGGCAAGCCTCGCAGTGTAGGCCAACACGCGAGTGGTGCTACTCGCGTGAACCAGCTCAGCGTCGGGTAGGAGTCGTGCCGCCGGGAGGAGCGTAAACGTCTACAGCGAGCGTGAAGCTGCGCGCTTCATTGGCGCTGAGTGCTCCGACCCCGACGACTTTGCGCGCCAGCTCCTCGCCGCGTTCGTTGCGAATCGAGACGACCACGGAATATTCCCAGGACTCACCGACGTTTGGATGCTTGAACGTCCCTTCGACACGCAGCGGCGTGTGCGTGGCTTGCGCCCGCTTTTCCGCGACCGCCTTGGGATCGAACCGCAGGTGATGATTACACGCAGGGCAGATGCTGGCGCTCTCGAGGATGAGCGCCTTGCAGTGCGGACACGGCCGGGTCTTACCCGGCGTGCCCATGCGTGTTGCACTCATGCCGCGGAGGTAGCGCGGGCAGGCTTCTCATCCCAACCGAATTCGGCACGACCACGCATGCGTGAGCCCGCCGCAACGGTGAGGGAGCCCGCCTTCAGGTCGCCGTTCAGGATGCCCGTCTGCAACAACTCGACACGCGAAGCGGCATCGATATTGCCTTCGAGCTCACCGCCGATGACGACGGTCTGGGCGCGCACGCCGCCGGTGACTTTGGCACCGGAATCGATCGTGAGGTTGCCCT
>JBEVDW010000141.1:0-3847 GCA_040513115.1 Steroidobacteraceae bacterium
GCAGGCAAGGTCAAGAAGAATGAATTGCGCGCACGCTTACGCAGCACGGACATTCAATGAACTTCGACCTGCCGGACGAGCCGAAGCTTCTCCAGGAACAAGCGCGTCAAGTGCTTGCCGAGCGCGCCCCGTATGCCCAATTGCGCCCGCTTCGATGCAGGCGAGTCGTGGGATGCCTCACTGTGGCATGAGATGGCGGAGCTCGGCTGGCTGGGTGCGGGCATCGAAGAGCAGTTCGGCGGGCTCGGCCTCACCGTCATCGAGCTGTGCGTGATTGCGCAAGAGCTGGGACGCTGCGTTGCGCCGGTGCCGTTCTCGTCGTCACCGGGACTTGATGTTGATGGCCGCGGTCGATCGACTGGGGCGGAACGCCCAACGTGTTTGCAATCAATCGGATCGGATGGCCAAAGGCCACGTTCAGCAATTGGTCGGCGACATCGGCCATGAACGGTACGACGCCGTCGGTGCGCGGAGCGCCGCCACCCTGCACGCCGTGTTGCGCGAGCAGATTGCGAACGAACTCGCGGTGCTGCACTGGGATGCGCTCGGCAAGTCCTTTGGCGTTGTAACCGCTATCACGCACGGCTAGGTTCTCGGTAATGAGCACGTCGACGCCATACGGACGCCCCTCGACATGCCGATCGATCCAGCGTAACTCCGCTTCCAATTGCTCCGGGGAGTACCCCACGACCCCCAGCACACCGAAGCCGCCCGCGCGGCTTACCTCCACCACGACGTCGCGGCAGTGACTGAAGGCGAACAACGGAAAGTCCATGCCCAGTCGTTTGCACAGTTCTGTATTCATGTTGGATCGCGCTACGCCGCGCCTCGTTGCGGAAGCCCACGAAGGTGGGAGCCTGCACGCCACCTGGTTATCCAGGTTATCCTAAATGTACCTCAGCGCCATTCGGGCGGATCGGCGATGAAAGCAGTGAATTGCAGCAATGGCGTCGCTCACGTCGGATGAAAGAACCGCGATGCAGGAGAGCTTGCGCCGGCTGCTGAAGGATCGCGCGACCGAGGCCGACCTGCGTCGCACCGCTGCAAGCGAGCCAGGCTTCGATGCTTCCCTGTGGCGACAACTGGGCGCGATGGGAATGCTCGGACTGCTCATCGATGCCGAATACGGCGGCATCGGCGCCGGTGCCGTCGAGCTCGAATTGGTGATGGAGGAAGTCGGTGCCTCGCTGCTGTGCTCGCCCTTCTTGTCCAGCAGCGTGCTGGCCGCGGCACTGCTCTCTAGCTCATCCGACGACGATGCTAAAGCAAGACTCTTGCCCGGCATTGCTGCCGGCGAACGCATCGCGACCGTGGCGCTTACGGGTGAGGCCGGCAGGTGGATGGCACATGGGGTGACGGTGAAGGCCATCCCGACGCATGACACCTGGCTACTGAGCGGCATCGCCTCATACGTTACCTCGGCATCGATTGCCGATACATTTCTGGTGCTTGCAATGACGCCGCAAGGGCTGCTCGCATTCGAGGTGGAGCCGGCGGCAGCGGGGCTTGCCGTGTCGAACCTCGACACGTTCGATCGCACGCTGCGTCTGTCGAAGATGGTTTTCGATTGCGTCGCAGCGCGGCCGATTGCAGGTGCGGATACGCACGCGTTCGAGAAGATGATGAACCTCGCCCGGGTCGCGCTCGCCGGTGAGCAGACGGGCGGCGCACGCCGCGTGTTCGAGATGACGGTCGAGTACATCAAGTCGCGCATCCAGTTTGGCCGGCCCGTCGGCGGTTTTCAGGCCATCAAGCACATGGCGGCCGACTTGCTGTTGGAGGTGGAGTCCGCCACATCCGCTGCTCGACATGCCGCGCAGGCACTCGCCGCTGAGGCCGAGGATGCTCCGGCGGCTGTCTCTCTCGCCGCGTTTGCGTGTGCGGACGCATTCAGTCAAGTCGCTGCGGCTTCCATTCAGATGCATGGCGGGATCGGCTTCACCTGGGAACATCCGGCGCATCTTTATCTGCGCCGGGCGCGAGCAGATGCACAACTGTTCGGCTCGCCATCGTTCTATCGCGAGCGTTATGTGGCGGCCCTGGAGGGAAGTGAGTAATGACCATCGAGAGCACTCTGACCGACGAACAGTTACGAGCCGAAGTCCGGGCCTGGCTGGACGCAAACTGGGATGCCGCACTGAAGCGCGCGCAGGACGATCAAGCAGCCAGCGGCAAGGCATGGCTCGGTAAAGTATTCGAGGCACGCTGGGCCGTGCCTCGTTGGCCCGTTGCGTGGTACGGCCGTGGCCTCGGCAATGATCAAGCGAAGATCATCGAGCAGGAATTCGCTCGCGTTGCAGCGCTGGGCACCGGTCAAGATCGCTCCAATCTCGCGGCCAACACGCTCCTGACGTTCGGACAAGAGGCACTGAAACGCGAGCTGCTACCGAAACTACTGACCAATACAGCCAGCATCTGCCTGCTCTACAGCGAACCCGGTGCGGGATCGGACCTGGCCGGACTGCGGACGCGTGCCGAGCGCGAAGGTGATCGCTGGATCATCACCGGACAGAAGGTATGGACTTCGGGCGCCATGACCGCGGACTATGGCTTGCTCATCGCTCGCACCAACTGGGATGTCCCCAAGCATCAGGGCATCAGCTTCTTCTTCGTGCCGATGAAGCAGAGCGGCATCACTGTGCGACCCATCCACCAGATCACGGGCGATTCGCATTTCAACGAAGTATTTCTCGATCGGGCCGTCGCGCCGCAAGACCATCTTCTGGGCGATGAGAATGCAGGATGGAAAGTGCTGCAGACAGCACTGGCGTATGAACGGCTGATCATGGGCGAAGGCGCAGGCGAACGTCGGCAAGGGTCTATGCGGGACAACCGTGCCAACCTCATCCAACTGGCGCGCGAAGCCGGCCGACTCGATGATCCACTTATTCGTCAAGACATCGCGCGCGCCATGGCTTATCGCCAGCTCAATGCACTCAACATGGCCCGGGCGAAAACGGCATTGGAGCAAAGCACGTCCGCATCGATCATGTCGCTCGGCAAGCTCGCCATGTCGCGCATCCTGCACGAGGACGCCCGCGTAATGACCGCCATCCTGGGAGCACAGAGCCTGCTCGACGGTCCGGAACACCCTACCGCTGCCGATGTGAACTACCGTTGCTTCAACGCGTACATGACATCCATCGGCGGCGGCACCGATCAGATCCAACGCAACATCATCGGTGAACGTGTGCTCGGTCTGCCGCGCGAACCCGAATTTGATCGCGACCTGCCGTTCCGTCAATCACGTGCGGTGACGGGCTAGCGCGCCGATCCGGTGCTGAGCCCCCTCCATCAAATGTAAAGACCACTCCCCACGTGAGGACCTGCTGCGATCGACACCGTACCAGTGATGTAGGCTCCATAGTCGCTCAAAACATAGAGTGCAAGATTCGCCGCGCTGTCGAGGTCCTCGCCCACGACCAACCCGTTCGTTCGTAGTCCGTCGCGGGCCCATTCGACCGCCAGGCTCTTGATCATGTTTGCCAACGCGTGTTGGGCCGTCTGAGCGACGGCATCCGCTGGACCACTGTGGGCGGACAGGACGTGGAGGGACGAGCCAGGCAGGCCGAGCGCAATTCGTCGCCGAGCGAATTCGCTTTGCCAGAAGAACGGCGCATCAAGCGCATTCGCAAGGGCATCTCGGAACGGACCGCTCTTGAGCTCGGGCGCGACGACGAGCATCGAGGGAGCCGCGCCATCGCCTTGCAATGTGTCGAACAACCGGCGAATCGCGTCGGGGTCGAGAAAGTCGACGCTCACGGCATCCCGTGCAACGGCAATGCCTGTGGGCTGCACTCGAACAACTCGAGCGCCGCCCCTTCGCAGCGCCGTGGCAATGCGGTCG
>JBEVDW010000142.1:0-4947 GCA_040513115.1 Steroidobacteraceae bacterium
TGTAGTGAGCAACCGGTTGGCCGTCGATCTGAATGTGCATGGCATCGAGACGCAGCGGATTGCCGGCAGCAAGCGTGACGAACAGCGCGACATGCGTGTTCGATGGGTAGAGCAGCCGCTCTTCGAGCCGACTGAGCTCGGCGTCGATGCTGAGCACGTCGGACTTGATCTCCTGCACCTGCTCGTCGAGCCCTTTCATCTGCTCGCGATAGCTGTCCGCTGCCGAGCTGTCGACACAGCCGAGCGCTACTAACGCCGCGAAAATCGTTCTCGAGAAGGTCCTAACCATTTTTTTGCCCAGCCAAGTCCTAGGCACCCTGCGTGTGGCAGGGCACCAAGGGAAGTTGAACGTTTGGATTGATTCGGCGTGACGTCGGCAGGACGTCACGCGTTGCGCGCTACGTCAGCCGCTGACGGTGCACATGGGGTGGCGGAGTCGAGATATAGGCAATGAATGCCGCAAGCGCAGATTGCGCGGTCATGGCTCCGTGAGAGCCTCGTGTACGTGGACGCGCATTCGTCATCGAGGTCGGCAGTGACATGGCTATCCTCCGGTCTTCCAAAGGGCACGCACATCGCCGATCAATTGAACAGAATCCGAGCTGTGTCGAATTCGATTCCGGCGGTCCCGCTGTCATGGAGCCCAACATGAGGCTCTTTAGACCGGTGACTTTGCGTCGCCATCTTTCGAATGGCTTTGCCCTTGTCTGAATCGCGGGAAAAACTATTGCCGATGCAACCATCAATCAGATGTGACACGCGTCCCAATCTACCGACAAAATGTGACGCACTTCTCGCTCTGCACGTGACGCATTTAGACAGACACGAACGGGATTTGTGAAAGGTTGCACAAAGCGATCTTTTTCATTGCGACAGCCAACTCGACCACTGCACAAGACCGTGTCGCGTCGAGCCACGCAACTTTTTATGTTCAGTGCCGCGCCAGAATGCGCGCCTTGCTTTGCGAGTATTCCCGCTCCGACAGCACCCCGAGATCCCTCAGGCGATGGTGCTCGCGCATCTCAGCGGACAGCAATTGCTGTCGTAGCTGAGTGCGTTCGCTCTGCGCGGCGTGGATGCTCTTGATCAACTCCACGAAGAACGGCTTGCCATTGCGAATGGCGCCAAGTCCCGCGGTCACGGTTACGAATGCGGCCATGCCGTGCTGACTAAGAAATTGCAGTGACTCCGTGGTGCGGCGAAAAAACAGCATGAGCGCCACCGCGCCCGGCAGGAGAGTTCCGCAACCAACACCGAGCGGCAGTGCGCGTGGACCGCTCTCCAGCGCGACAAAGAACGCGCCCGCGGCGGCGGTCAGGCAACCTATGCAGAGCCCCAGCCACACCCACGCAATGTGCCGAACACGCACGGGTCGTGGATGCACGTAGCGCAGGTCGAATTCGTACTTCAGCGTTCGACCGCCCGAGCGGACGTCGTGCACTCGCAAGTGGTGTCCTTCGAGCAGAGTCAGCTCCGTGCTGCAACCATGCAGCCTGCTCGTCATCCGATAACGGTTTCGTGCGATACGATGAGGCTGCTTTGTTGGATGGAACGGAGCGATCGGCTCCCCCTCGAGGGCGACTTGTTCGGCGCGTCCCTCTTCGGTGAGCGGCAGAATGCTGCCAATCGGCGTACGCATGAGTCCCTCGTCGGCAATGATGGACGTGGATGTTGCTGTGGAGTCGGCAAGCGGCCGTCCCTCCAGTGCGAGCACGAATTGGTTCAGATGCTGGTTCCGTTGTGCGCGCCGGACCGTGACGTCGGTCACACGCAAGGACGGGCAGTAGATGGTTGCGGTCGAAATCGTCCTCAGGAAGTGCTCACCGCCCCCTGCCCGCACGCTCCCGATCGAGAGCGACTAATCGATTCCGAGCCGGCGCGATCGATAGACCGAGCACTTGGCGATGTCCTGCAGCTTGCGAGTCGTTGTCGGCGGGATGCACTCGCGTTGTCAGGGCGCGAGTGTCGATGGCTGGCGACTCATAGGTGCGGACTCGCAGGACATCAGCGTGAGTACCAGAACGAGTAAAGCAGCAGCTGTTCGCGACTACCCACCATGGCGTTGACGCAAGTTCGGTGCGCTGACCGAGGCAAGATCACGCCACACGCGTCCGTCCACTCGATTGAAAAGTCGCGACGTTTCCCTCGGCCGGAGTCGCGCACCGTAAGGCGTTGGCAACAAGCCACGGGGCGAAGATCGAAATCGAATTCGGCGCTAACGGATGAAGACTCGACCAGCGCCGGAGTTCTTGACAAGGCTAATGCCAAGATGAAAATACGATCAAAAATCAATAACTTAATGGCGGCCAGGGACGGAATCGAAGAGAGCAGGTAACCAATTGAGATGAAATCAGTTCTTCGGTTATGGCGAGCAAAGTTACCCGGAAATCACCCCGTCAAAGTAGTAGCTGCAAGGAGACGAGTGCGGACGTTCTGCAAGTACCGACCGTCTATATCGTTGACCATTGTGCGCGTGCGTTTCGCACACTTCAGAAATCCCACGACATCTCACCGTTCCGAATTCTGCGTTCTCCCGCTGATCGTCGAATCAGCCCGTGAACACAGTAGCAGTGACACTCAGCACGAAGCCGCCATGGCGGATACAGCAGCCGAGCGAACCCATGCCGATGAACGGCTCTGAGTTGACGGAGCGGCTGTCGCGAACACTGTGCCATCGAGCGGAGGTAATGCGCATGTTCATCGACTGTTCCTCCAATCGAATCGCCATGGTGTTCACGAAGCGAGCACGGCATCAGCCGCGACTGGACTGCTTTCCAAGTCCTTGCTCTGACGAGTAACCCTGAACCACGCCGCATACAGTGCGGGGACAAAGAAGATCGTGAGCAACGTGGCGATGGTGAGACCGCCCATGATCGAGATCGCCATCGGACCCCAGAACACGCTATGCGTCAGTGGAACCATGGCGAGCACGGTCGCTGCCGCCGTCAGCAAAACGGGCCTCGTTCGGTGCACCGCAGCCTCCACGACTGCATTCCAAGCGTCGCGCCCTGCAGCCATCTCGGTCTGGACTTGATCGATGAGGATCACCGAGTTGCGCATGATCATGCCGCTGAGCGCGATGATGCCGAGGATCGCGACGAAACCAAGCGGCGCCTGGAACAGCAGTAATGCGCCCACAACGCCGATCAATCCGAGCGGTGCCGTCAGGAACACCATCGACATCAGAGAGAAGCTCTGCAGCTGCAGCATCAGAATGAGCAGGATGACCAGCAGCATCACCGGTGCCACCGCGATCAGTGCGGCATTGGCTTTGTCGCTTTCCTCGACCGCGCCGCCTACGTCGATGCGATAGCCGGAAGGCAGCTTCGCCTCGATGCCCTTGAGCCCCAGCAGAATGGACTGCGTGACTGACACGCCCTGCTCGCCGTCCTTCACGTCGGCACGAACGGTGATCGCCATGTCGCGATTGCGGCGCCAAAGCACCGGCTCTTCGAGCTCGGACGTGACGCGCGCGATCTGCGATAGCGGCACCACCGTGCCCTGGCGAGTGAAGACATTGACGTCCTTGAGCGTATCCAGATCGAGCCGCTCGGAGGGAACCGCTCGCGCCACGATGTCGATCAGATCGTCGCGCTCGCGCAGTTGCGACAACGGTGCGCCGTTCATCAACGTCTGCGTAACCAACGCCACTTCTGTGGGCGTGAGACCGAGTGCGCGCGCCTTGTCCTGGTCGAGCTCGACACGCAGCGCACGGACCGGATCGTTCCAATCGAGCTGCACGTCGCGAACCTTGGGACTTGCTGCGACCACGCGTTCGACATCGCGCGCGATGGAGCGTACGACCTGCGTGTCGGGCCCGACCACGCGAAATTGCACGGGGAAGCCCACGGGAGGACCCAGCTCCAGACGAGTGACGCGCACCCAGGTCTGTGGGAATGTCTCGTCCACAGTGGCCATCAGGCGCGAGCGCACACGCTCCCGCGCCTCGAGATCACGCGTCACCACCACGAACTGTGCGTAGCCGGGATTCGGCAACTCGGGATTGAGCGCGAGGTAGAAGCGCGGTGCGCCGGCGCCGGTGTACGCCGTGAAGTAGCGAACGTCTTTGTCCTGGGACAGCAGCTTCTCCATGCGCTTCACCTGTGCGGTGGTCGCGGCAAAGGAGGCGCCTTCTTTCACGCGCAGGTCGACGATCAGCTCGGGACGCGTGCTGCTCGGGAAGAACTGCTGCGGCACGAACTTCATTCCGCCCACCGCGAGCACCAGCGCCGCAGCGGTGACGCCTATCACCCACCAACGGCGTTGGATGGCGCGATCAATCCAGCAGCGTAGCGTGCGATAGAACCGTGTGTCGTACGGGTCGCCGCCTGCATGATGCTTGCCGAAACTCTGCGGCAGCATCTTGAGCGCGAGATAGGGCGTGAACAGTCCCGACACGAGCCACGAGAAGACGACGGCAGCGCCGACGATCCAGAAGATGCCGCCTGCGTATTCGCCGGTGGTGGATTTGGAGAAACCGACGGGCATGAAGGCCGCAGCGGTGATGAGCGCGCCCGTCAGCCGGGGCACGGCCGTGGATGAGTAGGAGAACGCGGCCGCCTTGGCCCGATCCCAACCCTCCTCCATCTTCACGACCATCGTCTCCAAAGCGATGATCGAGTCGTCCACCAGCAGGCCCAGCGCGATGATCAGCGAGCCCAGCGAGATGCGCTCGAGATTCCAGCCCATCGCGAGCATCACCACCGCGACCGCGCCCAGCACCAGGGGCACTGACATCGCGACGACGAGCCCTGCGCGCCAGCCCAGACTGACCAAACTCACGATGATCACGATGATCAACGCTTCGAGCAGTGAGCGTTCGAAATCCCAGACGGACTGCTTGACTGTCGTGGGTTGACCGGCGACGAGCTCGAGCTCGACGCCGAAGGGAAGCTCGGCTTGAATCTCACCAACGGTCTTCTCCATCGCCTTACCGAGCTTGACGAT
>JBEVDW010000143.1:0-4192 GCA_040513115.1 Steroidobacteraceae bacterium
CGGGGGTTCGGTCGATGGGTTGTGGGGTCGCCGTCGGCGGTGATGCGAGCCTTCCGCGCTGAGGCTGGCCCAGCGCCCACGGCGATCCTTGCTAGAGAATAAATCCAATCCCACCCTGCCCGCGCAGCACATCGATATCCATCAGCACGGACTTGCGGCGGATCTTGAACGAAGTGCCGCTGCGCAGTAACCGATAGCGAAACTGCCCGATGTACTGAGTAATGTCGGCACGACGGATGCGGTACACGCAGAAGTTCGCGGCAACCGACAGTTCGTCCCCCTCCTCGCTGAGGATGCGCACATTGCTGATCATGTGGCGCAGATTGGATCTGGGTGTCTCGGCGAACGCCGACTTACCGCTCAACCGCTCCACACGAGCCGCGAGTGCTTCGCGATCGTCCGCGATGACGAACAGCGCCGACTCATGACTCGCATTCTCGGCGTCGGCCAGCCCGATCGGCGGAATCAGATATTCGGCGTCGGCCGTGAAGAGCGCTTCCCATTCAGTCAGCTTCCAGCGATCGATGAGCTCGGCTTCCTCGTACAGAAAGCGTTCGACCGACTCTTGCGACGTTCGAGTATTCATCGGCTCATTCTTCCACCGTATCGATGCCGCGAACGATGCGGTCCCACTGCGTCCACCACGCGCGCTGTTGACCTTCATCGGCCTGATCGCCGGTGGAGATACGAAAATCATCATCCGTACCGACCGTCATGCCTTTCGAATAATCGTGCATGAATGCCGGTGACGTGCGATCGCCCAGCGCGATACGGTCGAACACCTCGTAGTCGTCCGGATGTGCGAAGCCGCCGGGGCCCACGAAGGTCAGATGATTCTGGAAGCGAATCTTGCGAATCAACGGATGCTCATTCGTCGGCGCGAGGCTCCAGATGTGAGCGCGGGTCGTGCCCGCCGTTTCCGGCCATGCGGTACGCACCGACAGCGACATCACATCGTTCAAGATCGTGTTCGGGAAGATGAGCAAATTGCGGGTACGCGTGCACATGCGTGCCGCACGCTCCACGCCCCACTTCTTGTCGAGCGCGGCACGGGTCGCTTCGATGATCGGCTTCGACTCCTCGCCGAACGCGGGAATCCAGTCCGCAACCGGCTTACCGGTCTTGATGCCGACTTCGAACCCTGCGTGTCCATTGCCCAGACCGAACGACGCGCCGGAGTAGTTGGCGGCCAGTTCCTGCGGGGTCTGGCCGCTACGCTGCATTGCATATTTGAAGTAGCTCGAATGCAGGTATGGGCCGTGATAGGAGTCGATCTGATTCTCGGTGATCAACTTCCAATTGCAGTTCACGTGGAATTCCTGCTCGCCCGGCGTCACTTCCAGCGGCGCATCGGTTTGATCGCAGATCAGGTCGATCCACTCCTTCGCACCGGAAAGATACTGCTCCAGCGCAACCGCCTTCGGGTTCATGTTCATGAAGTAGAACCCGCGGTACTGCTCCAACCGCGGCACCTGCCGCAGATTGTAGAAGCCGTCTGCATTGAAGCTCGCGTCGTAGCCCGTCTTCGCCGCCTGACTCAGCAGGCGGCCGTTCGCACCGTAGGTCCAGCCGTGATAGGGGCACGTAAACACCTTCGCCTGTCCACACTTCTCCGCCGTGAGCAGCGTGCCGCGATGCATGCAGATGTTGTGGAACGCACGCACAACCCCTTCCTGATCGCGATTGAACAGGATGCTGTAATCGCTGATGCGTCGCGTGACGAACTCGCCAGGTTTTCTCAGCTCCGATTCGTGGCCGACGTAGAGCCACGTGCGGCTGAACACATACTTGCGCTCGAGCTCGAGAACCTCTTCATCGCGATAGGCTCTCTTGTCGACCATGAATCGCGCCTTCTGCGGCTGCGACTGAACGTAGCGAGTGAATGACATAGCTGTTCCGTTATCGCGCGTTGCCGCTAGGGTGTAACGCCTGAATTGTGCGGAGGCGACAAGCCCGGAAGCTGCGAGCACGACGCGATCGGACTGTGCCGAATAGTTCGCATGCTGTCAAAACCACACCCGCGAGTTGTTCACATCGCAGTGCGCGCGGATTGACCATAGCCACCGACGATAGCTGGCATCGCGTCATCCCACCTTCGAGCAGTGTCATATTGATCGCCGGCCCACCCCGTCAGAGCGCGTGCGCTGCCAAGGGAACTGCGCTTTTCGCCTACACGTTCGACTCGCGACCCATTGGACTCAATCTTGGATAGCCTTTTTTTGGAGGACTTATGAAGGCACAACTCTTGGCAGCGGTTCTGTCCGCCTCGTGCTGCGTAGCTGCGTACGGTGCTGATACCTATACAGTGGACGGCAACCACACGAGCGCGACGTTTTCCTTCAAACACCTGGGCTTCTCGACCTTCCACGGCAAGTTTCCCGCAACCAGCGGGACGATCGTGCTCGACCGTGCACAGAAGAGCGGCAGCGCGGACATCACTTTCGACCTCAAGACCGTTGCCACCGGTGTAGCGAAGTTCGACGAGCATTTGCGCAGCCCGGATTTCTTCGATGCCGAGAAGTTTCCAAAAGCCACTTTCAAGGCCACCAAGTTCACCTTTACCGGAGATGCTCCCAGCGCAGTCACGGGCGATCTCACCATCAAGGACAAGACCGAGCCCGTGACGCTGCAGATCACCGCATTCAAGTGCGCAGACCACCCGATGGCGAAGGTCCCAGCCTGTGGGGCAGATGCCACGGCCAAGATCAAACGCTCGGACTTCGGGTTGGAGAAGTACGTGCCCGCCGTGAGCGACGAGATCACGCTCGCGATCGAAGTCGAAGCAATGAAGAAGTGATGCGCCCACGCCGACCTGTCCGTTCGCGGACAGCTCGAGCGTCACTGCCCAGGGAGGGGCAGACACTCCATGATCTCCACGGAGTCGCCGGGAAAGATCGTGAAGTGCGGATGATTTTCGAACAGCCGCGCCGCCGCATCGTGTGTCTCGGCGCGCACCAGCGCATATCCAGTCATATTGTTCTTGATGTCGTCGATTCCGGCGCGGGATGCACGTTTCGTTTTCCCGAGCGGCGTGCCGTGATCGATGATCGCGGCCTGATTCTGCTTGATCCACTCTTCCCAGGCCTTGAGGCCGGCGGCCTGCAGCTCGCGGCGCTTGGCTTCGTCCAGCGTGTTCCACTGGGATTTCTCCAGGGCTGATGCCGTGCCGATGAAGACGGCGAGATAGTTCTTCATAGCTGCTCCGATAGGGTTGATGCCGTTGTCACACCCAAGGACGAACGAGACCAGGTTGCTCCGACAGGATGACAGCATCGGCGCCGTCACCCCGACGTAACTGTCTGCTGCGCTACGATCACGCCCTCTGCGCCACAAGGAAAACGGAATATGAACCGAAGAGATGCCCTGCGCCTATCCGGGACGACGATGGCCGCCGCCGCGTTGAGTCTTCCTCGATTGGCGGCCACCGCATCCGCCACATCGGCACTGCAACCGCTGATCGACTATCTCGCATCGACGGATGCGTTGGCTGCCCAGCTTGGCTTTTCGGATCCACAGGGGCGTGCGGGCTTCGAGCGTCTCGCGTTGCTGATCTTGTCCGGTGCGCAAATCGGCGCATTCGGCACGCGCATCGAGAGTCCCGACTGGGTACCGTACATCCCCTACTTCCTGCCCTACCTGGCGCCCAACCCCGACACCGTCTATCGCTTCGTGCCGATCGATCCGCACGGCACCTATCGCCTGTCCGGCCACAATGGGACGGAGTCGGTTGCAGCCATCACGCTGCGCGACGGCGGCGCGCATCTGGGCAAGCCTGCCGGCAATCGTGTGGCAGAGATCGACCTGCTCACGCTGAAGATGGATGCGAATCGAAACTTCGATTTCATCCTGAGCAACAAGCGGCCACCGGAGCACAAAGGCGAATGGATAGCGCTGCCGGAAGCGACGAACTGCCTGATGTCACGCCACGTCGTGAAGAGCGAGAAGCAAACGGACGGCGTCTGCATCATCGAGCGATTGGATCGCTCGTCGAAGCCCCTTGCGCCGACGCCGGAACAGATGGCCGACCAGGTCGCTCAGGTTGCCCGCAACGCAACGACCCTATGCAAGTTCTCGATCGACTACTTCAATGGGTTGCGCAAGCGGGGAGCCGACAAGGCGCTGATCCTCGACGATCAAACCGCATACGGCGGCCTTCTCGCGCAGTCGTATTACTTCCACCTGTACGACCTCG
>JBEVDW010000144.1:0-4790 GCA_040513115.1 Steroidobacteraceae bacterium
ATCGTCGGCCTTGTTGATGATCGGACAGGGCGCAGAAGTGCGGCGATGCGCTAGCACCGCTGCAGCGCGCTGATGTTGATCATGCGGCGCACACTGCAATGGTTCCTGTGCAGAACCGACGTAGCTGTGCGAACCCTCACTCAGAAGCAAAAGGATGATGTTCTGCGTTGCATGGTGAATCCGGCGAACTGGAGCCACCTTCACACAGTTCGCACGGTGTTGAGCTTAAGCGCATCTATCATTGATCTGTGGTTGCTGCATCAAGCGTAGCAACTGCATGCGGGCTCGACAGCTACGGCGACAGATCGAGCGCGGCTCGATAACTGCCGTCCATGTAGAACGGGACGGAGGTGTGCTCATGCAGTATCTTCCATTCGCCGCTCCGACGGACCAGGCAGGATGTCGCACGCATCCACCATGCTGTGTCTTCCCCCGATTTCGCTCGAGCACTGACGCGAATAAAGCCATAGGCGACCGCGAGATCGTCGCGAACGATGACCTTCAAGCTCCGCAGTTCCTGATTTACCGGACCATCCCACGTGTCCAGCCAAGCTGCGAGCTGGCCTTCATCGATTCGTTGACCAAGCGGCGGCGCCAGATCGAACACGATGGCATCAGACGTGTATTGCTGGACGATGGCCGCTGCGTCCTTGTTGCGAAGCCCTGCGCGGATGGCGTCCATGACACGGGTGATCTCTGATTCTGAGATGTCTGACATGGCATATCCCTCGTTCACTGTTTCGCCACCAAAGGACGATGAACCGTGGGTCGGTCCGACATCATGGCGAGCGATCAGATCTATCGACGCGTTGGACTACCTTGAGGGCTCGAAGGCTTCGCGTGTCGGCAGGCCACAGGTTAACCGCGTGTATGATTTTGACTGCTACCGCGTTGTGAACGAGACGCAGTTTGTACGTGGCGGCGCCGTCCATACCGGATCGCACTCGCAATCAAGCGTGTTGCCTTATCCGCTGTGTGCCGCATCCCCGATCAGCGACGCTCCGAGTGCGCCACCGCTGGAGTCACTTGCAACCACGCAGTGTCTCCGCGGCACCGCTGTTGAGACCACGTCGAATTAGCTAGCGAGACATGCCCGCCGCTCAGTCAATCCATGTCCAGCCCTTGCGAGAGCTCTGCCTTCGTGTAGACGCGAAAGGCGATCAGCGTCTCGCTGCTGAGGATGCCGTTGAGCTTGCGAATGCGCTGGCTGATCACATCAGCAAGCGCATCGTTCTCGCGGACGCGGACGATAGCGACCAGGTCATATTGACCGGCCACGGAAAAGACCTCCGCCACGCCTGGGACCTCGGCGAGCTGTTCGGCGAGCTCATTGATGAGATCGGTTTGGGCCTTGATCAGGACCAGCGCATTGACTCCGCTCATGACGATCCCCTCGTTTGGCCGCCGCGCATGGACCGGCCCGCTTCAGAAATGCAGCCGACAAGTCGTTTGATCCCAGGCGGGCGCACGAAGCAGGACTCCCTGTCAACGGCCGTGAAGTGTCGTGAACTCGATTGGCGTCAGCCACTCGCTGCACACTGCATCTCAGATGCAAGTGCCCTACACATGTAACCGTTGCCCCTTCTGTCGTTAGGGAACCTCTGATTTACTCCAAACGGCCTCGGCCGATGTCCCACAATCTTGGCTAAGTCACCTGCTTCCTCCACCACTCTGGAAGGTCCACGATCGAAGCGAGCACGGCATCCGGCGTCACGCCACCCTCGAGGTCGTGTGGCCGGAACTTTCCGGTGCGGACGAGCACACCGCGCACGCCGAGGCGCTGCGCGGCGCCCACATCGCTCACGATATCGTCACCGATCATCAC
Source organism: Steroidobacteraceae bacterium (assembly GCA_040513115.1). GTDB lineage: Bacteria > Pseudomonadota > Gammaproteobacteria > Steroidobacterales > Steroidobacteraceae > DATELY01. The sequence goes on from JBEVDW010000144.1 coordinate 1,826, forward strand.
CGCCTGAGTCGCGTCGCAGTCGAGCCGCTCGAGCGCCTGAGCGAAGAAGAGCTGCGAAGGTTTGCCGATAACAGTTGCGGACCGGTTGACTGCGAACTCGAGCGCGCTCACAAAGGGTCCGGCGTCGAGGCGCAGGCCATCGGCCGCGAGCCAGTAGCGCGTGGTGCCGAGCGCAATGAACGCGGGCTGCGGCTCTTGCATGAGCAGCCGGAACGCTCGATTCAATCGCTCATAGCTCCACTCGTTTGCAAGATCACCGATCACGACGCTGGCGGCACCTGTTTCAGCGGATGCATCGAGCCAGGGCAGCGATTCGAAATCCTCGCGCGCCGCGTCCGACACGAAAAGTGCAATCGGCCCCGAGGTGTTCTCCACGAGCCACTGACGCGCGGCGACAGCAGGAGTCCACAGAGTATCCACCGGCACCGTTAGTCCGAAGCTCGCCAGCCTTTCCGCGAGGGCACGACGTGAGCGCGACGTCGTGTTCGTGACGAACAAGTGCCGGATCTGTCGTTCCTGCACCCACGCAAGCACACCTGCTGCGCCCGGTACGAGTTGCTCGCCCTGGTAGACCACGCCGTCCAAGTCGATCAATAGCGCACGCATGCTGAATGCCGTGGGAGCGAAAGATGTAAGAGCCGCGCTTAGATTACTCCGTGGATGAACCGCGTCATGACTCGCGATCCCTCGAGAAATGGTCTGCCGGCTCTCTGCACACTTTTTCAAGTATCGAAGTAGAGATGGAACTCCCATGGATGCGGACGCAGTCGCACCGGATCGATCTCATGGGCGCGCTTGTAGGCGATCCAGGTGTCGATCACATCTTTGGTGAATACGTCGCCTCGCATCAGAAACTCGTGATCCTGCTCGAGCGCGCGCAACGACTCCTCTAGTGAGCCGGGGACCTGAGGGACGCTGCGCGCCTGCTCTGGCGGCAGATCGTAGATGTTCTTGTCGAGCGGTTCTCCCGGATCGATGCGATGGTCGATGCCGTCGAGTCCGGCCATCAACATGGCCGCAAACGCGAGATAAGCGTTGGCTGACGGATCAGGACAGCGAAACTCTACGCGTTTGGCGTTTGGAGAGTCCGAGTACATTGGGATTCTCGCGGCCGCCGAGCGATTACGTTGAGACATTGCGAGATTGACCGGAGCTTCATAGCCCGGAACGAGACGCTTGTAGGAGTTGGTCGTCGGCGCACAGAACGCCATGAGGGCGGGCGCGTGTTTCAGCAGACCTCCTGTGTACCAGCGGCACAGCTCGGAAGTGAGCGCGTAACCGGAAGGCTCGAAGAAGAGGTTCTTGCTCTCCTTCCATAGACTCTGGTGGCAGTGCATGCCACTCGCGTTGTCCCCGAAGATGGGCTTCGGCATGAACGTCGCCACCTTGCCGTGCCGGCGCGCAGCGTTCTTGACGGCGTATTTGTAGATCATCACGTTGTCCGCCATACGCAGGAGCGGCGCGAAGCGCATGTCGATTTCGTTCTGCCCGGCCGTCGCCACTTCGTGGTGGTGAACCTCCACCTGGATGCCGGCCTCCATGAGTGCGAGCACGATCTCCGAGCGAATGTCCTGCAGCGTGTCGTGAGGCGGGAGCGGGAAATAGCCTTCCTTGTGCCGCGACTTGTAACCGAGATTGCCGCCGCCGAACGCGCCCTCGTCACGACCAGTGGTCCACTCGCCCTCCACGGACTCGACGTAATAGAAGCCAGAGTGCGCGTCCTGGCCGAAGCGGATGGAGTCGAAGATGAAGAACTCGAGCTCTGGACCGAAATAGCACGTGTCTGCAATCCCACTCGCGGAAAGATAGATCTCGGCCTTGCGCGCAACGTAGCGCGGGTCTCTCGAATACGGCTGCCGCAGGATCGGATCGACAACGTCGCAGATGAGCGCGAGTGTGGGCCTCTCGTAAAAGGGATCGACGAACGCAGTAGTGCAATCGGGCTTGAGCAGCATGTCGGACTCGTGGATCTCCTGGAAACCGCGAATAGACGAGCCGTCGAAGCCGATCCCGGCCTCGAACAACCCAGGCCCGACTTCCGGTAGCGTGATAGAGAAGTGCTGCCAGAGCCCGGGAAGATCGGTGAATCTCAGATCGACGATCTCGATTTCATGCTTCTTGATCAGCGCGGCGATGTCGTCGAAGGATTGCGGTCGGCAGTACTCGAACCGACCTGGCTCAATGGACGCCAACGAATTTCGCGGTTTCGAAGGTTCTTGTACGGACATGACTCCCTCCTCATTGCTGCCTTGCAATGCTGAATGAGTGGCGGTCGACTCAAACTGTGTTCCCGTAATTCTTCTCTTTCAATCAGTAATCCTTCAAACGCCGACAGCTTTGGCGGGATTGCGTCGATGATGGAAACACGCCGTCGGCTGCACGATTACGTGTCCATTCGGCAACTCTGCGACACCGCATCGCGGTGCAATGACGAACGAGCCGGTCGGAGCTTGTTCCTCCGTCAACGCCGCGCGCATGATGTTGCAGCAAACGAAACGAAGGAGCGATCGTCATGCCCAACGTGATCCGTCAAGTGAGTTACGTCCACATCACGACATCGAACAAGGTCGGCGAGGCGGCGCGCCTGCTCAAGGCGCTCCGCGACGGCGGCATCAATTTACTCGCCTTCGTTGGATTCCCGGCGGGGCGCGCGAAGTCACAGATCGACCTCGTGACTGACGACATGGACGCATTGAAAACTGTCGCAAAGAAGCAGAAATGGAAGCTCAGCAGGGTGAAGCGAGCATTTCTCGTGGAGGGCGGGGACGTCATCGGCGCCGCGCTCGAACCGCTCGAAAAACTCGCCGCGGCGAAGATTAATATCACCGCGGTCGAGGGGGTTGCCGCGGGCGATGGACGTTACGGAATGATCTTCTGGGTGGAGCCGCGCGATTTTCGGCGCACAGCGAAACTGCTGGGCGCGGGTTGAATATCACGTTTGCTATCCGCCGTTAGGGAAGATAGC
>JBEVDW010000145.1:0-4845 GCA_040513115.1 Steroidobacteraceae bacterium
GCGAGATATCCCACGCTAGCTCGACTGATGACAGCCCCTGCATCGTCGTGAACTTGGGCAACGTCACGATGAGCACGACAACGATCAGGTCCTGCACGATCGACATGGACAGCAACAGCCGCCCATGGCCTGAGGCAATCTCGCCGCGATCGAGCAGCGTCTTGAGTATCACCATCGAGCTGCTCGCCACCAGCGCCGCACCGAAGAACAACCCTTCGAGGGTGCTCCAGCCCAGGGCGCGCCCGAGCAACCACCCACCCACTACCGTCAGTACGACCTGCACTACCGTTCCACCCACGGCGATGCGACGCACGCGCGCGAGATCCTTCAACGAAAACGCCACACCCAATGCAAACATCAGAAAGATGACGCCCACCTCGGCGAGCTCGGCGATCTCCTCACGATTACCCACGAATCCGGGCGTAAACGGTCCGATCAGCACTCCGGCCAGCAGGTAGCCAAGAATCGGCGATTGCCTCATCCAACTTGCTAGAAAGCCGCCCGCCACGGCGATGGTGAGCGCAATGGCGACATTGAAGATCAGCGGCAGGTCATGCGGCATTGTGCGAGTTCGGGTTGTAAGCTTGCGCGCCACTCGAAGCAGATCGATTCAAAACAAACATGGGCGCAATCGCAAGAGCCTTGGAAGTGATCACCGAGTTGTGGGTGCCCGCAGTGATCTTGCTGGTGGTGCTCACACTGATCCTGGGCGTCAAGCGCATCTGGACTGTGTTGGCTCTGGTCGCCGTGGGGCTCTTTGCAATCGCGGTCTATCGGCGGCTCGCAACGACGCCGGATGAGACGGCCGAAACCGCACCGGCCACCCTCACACCAGCCGCTGCAATTGAGTCACTGCCGTCCGATCAAGCCACAGTGAGCGATCTAACCATTACCGGCAGCACGGCTCCATGGGATTTCCGCGGGACCATCCTCAATCACAGCGAAGACTACACACTCCTCTCCGCAACCATCCGCATTACTCGGCGAGATTGTTACGAGGGCGCGATGGATCCGAGCGGCTGCGTCGTACTGTGGGAAGGCAGCAAGCGCGTCAATTTGCAAACGCCACCTGGTCAGCCGCAGCCGTTCGTCGAATCCATCTCACCCCGCGGTTCGGTACCGCGAGCACAGGGACAGGTGAAGGATGAGTTTCAATTGGTGGGGTTGACGGGAAAGAAGAGCCGCGACGTGCGGTGACGTTTCCACCTGCGGGCCAGATCTGCGTATGCGGCCGAGATATCCACGTCGCAGATAAAGACTGAATTTCGTTGCTCGCACTCGACCTGTAAGGGTCTTCTCACACAGAGCGCCGTGGCGGGCAACTTGGTAAGCTTCGCGCCCGACCGCGGGCCGTGCGCTCGCACCCCCCAAGCGACACCGAACTCGATTCACGCAACCATGGCCACCACCATTTTTTCCAACATCGAACTGGCTCCTCGCGATCCCATCCTCGGCATCACCGAGGCCTTCAACGCGGATGCGAATCCTCGCAAAGTGAATCTGGGGGTCGGCGTGTACTACGACGACGCCGGCAAGCTGCCCGTACTCGAGTGTGTGCGCCGGGCGGAGAAACAGCTGGCGGAGAATCCCGCTCCGCGCGGCTACCTGCCGATCGATGGCATTCCCGGCTACGTGAAGGCTGTCCAGAGCTTGGTACTCGGCGCGGATTCATCAGCCCTGCGTGCAGAACGTGTCGTCGGCGCACAGGCGCTGGGCGGCACGGGCGCTCTGAAGATCGCGGCGGATTTCCTGCAACGCTTCCATGCGGGCGCAGAGGTCTGGATCAGCACGCCGAGTTGGGAAAACCACCGCGCCCTCTTCGAAGGTGCGGGATTCAAGGTGCAGCAGTATCCGTACTACGACCCGGCGACGCGCGAAGTCGATTTCGCCGGGATGGTGAACGCACTCGAGGGTTTATCGAGCGGTGCGATCGTCGTGTTGCACGCCTGCTGCCACAACCCCACCGGCGTGGATTTGAAGCCGGAGCAATGGACGCGTGTGATCGAGATCGTGAAAGCCCGCGGCTTGATCCCGATCTTGGACATGGCCTACCAAGGCTTTGCCGAAGGATTGGATGCCGATGGAGCCGCGGTGCGTCGCTGCGCCGAACAGTGCGCACCTGTGTTCATCGCCAGCTCGTTCTCCAAATCGTTTTCGCTGTATGGCGAACGTGCGGGCGCACTCAACATCGTTACATCGAGCAAGGACGAAGCAGCGCGCGTGCTGAGTCAGTTGAAGCGCATCATCCGCACGAACTATTCGAACCCGCCGACACACGGCGGCAAGATCGTAGCGACTGTCCTCGCCGATGCGGAGCTGCGCTCGTTGTGGGAAAAGGAGCTCGGCCACATGCGCGAGCGCATCAAGCAGATGCGTGTGGCGCTCGTGGAGAGAGTGCAGCAACTCGCGCCAGGCAAAGACATGAGCTTCGTGCTGCGTCAGCGGGGCATGTTCTCGTATTCGGGCCTTTCCAAGGACGCCGTCGGGCGCTTGCGGCAGGAATACGCGATCTATGCCGTGGACAGCGGACGGATTTGCGTTGCGGCATTGAATGCGGGGAATGTGGAGTACGTGGCCAAGGCTGTGGCGGCGGTGAGCTGAGGAAAAGCCTGCACGAGCCTCTCGCTCGCAGCAGCGGGCGGGAAAAATGCTCCACCCTCACATCAGCATCAGCGGCCCCTCCTCCACGGCCGCCAGCTGCTCGCGTAAGGCGAGCACGTGGTTCTCCCAATAGCGTGGTTCAGCGAACCAGGGGAACGCGCGGGGGAACGCCGGGTCTTCCCAGCGACGTGCGAGCCAGGCGCTGTAGTGAATGATGCGCAAGGAACGCAGCGCTTCGATCAACCCGAGTTCGCTGTAGTCGAGTTCGGCGAACTGCGTGTAGCCCTCGAGCAGCATGCTCAATTGCGTCCCCATCTCGGTGCGCGACCCGGACAGCAACATCCACAGATCCTGCATCGCGGGACCTGTGATGCAGTCATCCAGGTCGACGAAGTGCGGGCCCGTATCCGTCCACAGCACATTGCCGGGATGACAATCGCCGTGGAGTCGCAGCATGCGTAGCGGCTGCGATAACTCGAACTGGGCACTCACCCGCTCGAGAATGTCCTGGGTCAGTGAGTCATAGGCGGCTTCGAGATGCTCGGGAATCCATCCCTGCTCGAGCAGAAATGCCGCGGACTGGATCCCCAATTGATCCACGCTCAGACGCCCGCGATGACGGAAGGCCGAACGCGCACCGATCATGTGCATCCTGCCCATGAAGCGGCCCATCCATTCACGATCGGCTTGGGTTTGCAGTTCAGGCCAGCGTCCACCGCGTCGCTCGAAGATCGCAAACCGGAAGTCCTCGTACTCGAACAACGTGCGTGCACCGAGGAACAAGGGCGGCACGACGGGGATTTCAGCTGCCGCAAGCTCGAGCGCGAATGCATGCTCTTCCAGAATCGCAGCGTCCGACCAACGGTCGGGACGGTAGAACTTGGCAATCAGCGGGGGGCCCTCCTCCATACCCACTTGGTAAACGCGGTTCTCATAGCTGTTCAGAGCCAGGATGCGCCCGTCCGGGATAAGCCCCACGGACTCGACAGAACTGAGAAGCACCTCGGGTGTTAATCGGTCGTACGGGTGGGAGGACACTGGCGGCATGCGCGGGAGCAAATCACAGTCGAAGAAGCCTGCAGGCTGTTGCCACCCTCATCCGCTGTCAATCGTCAACGCAACTTTCGTCACAGAGATTCGTCAGGCTGCGTTGCTAGAATCTGAGTCAAATCAACACAGGCGACCCCATTATCTATGTCCATTCTCGTGACCGGCGGCGCCGGCTACATCGGCAGCCATGTCGTGCGGCAGTTGGGAGAGCGCGGTGAGCGCGTGACGGTGCTCGACAACTTGTCGACGGGTTTCCGCTCGGCAGTCCTGCATGGGAAGCTGGTCGTGGGCGACACAGGCGATCGGGAGCTGGTCAGCCGGGTCCTGAAGGAGCACGGAATCGAGACCGTGATGCACTTCGCGGCGCACACGGTCGTGCCGGAATCAGTTTCGAACCCGCTCAAGTACTACGGCAACAATACGTGCTCGACGCGAAGCCTTTTGCAGTGCTGCCAGGAAGCCGGGATCAAGCACTTCGTGTTTTCGTCCACAGCTGCCGTCTATGGAACACCCGAAGGCGGGATTGCCGCGGAAGACTCGCCGACTCAGCCTATCAATCCGTACGGCATGTCGAAGCTCATGAGCGAGTGGATGTTGCGGGATCTCGCCTTCGCAACCGCCCTGCGCTACGTGGTACTGCGGTACTTCAACGTGGCCGGCAGCGATCCCGAAGCGCGGATCGGGCAATCCACGATTGGAGCGACCTTGCTGACCAAAGTGGCTTGCGAAGCGGCCGTGGGCAAGCGTCCCAGGGTCGCCGTGTACGGGACCGATTACCCCACTCCCGACGGCACGGGTGTGCGCGACTACATTCACGTCGAGGATTTGGCCGATGCTCATGTCCGGGCACTGGACTACCTGCGCAAGGCTGGCGAGTCTGCGACGTTGAACTGCGGCTATGGCCACGGCTATAGCGTGCGCGAGCTGCTCGCGGCCGTGGAGAAAGCGGCAGGCAAACCTTTGAAGATCATCGAAGAGCCACGCCGCGCAGGAGATCCGCCGGCGCTCGTGTCGAAGGCAACGCGCGTGCGTGAGGTGCTCGGCTGGATCCCCAAGTACGACGACCTGGGCACGATCGTGAGCTCGCAGCTCGCCTGGGAACAGCGTCTGTTGAAAGAGCCGGATCTGCAGAAAAATTGAGCTTCGCGCTCTCACTGCGACTCGTAATGAGCGGTCTTGGACGACCCGCCTCAC
>JBEVDW010000146.1:0-16202 GCA_040513115.1 Steroidobacteraceae bacterium
GCAGCAGGGCATACTTGTGGACCAACTGTGCCACCGCGCGCACACCCATCTTCGTCATGACGCGGCCCCGGTGAATTTCCACGGTGCGCTCGCTCAATCCCAACTGCTCGCCGATTTCCTTGTTGGACAGTCCCCCGACGACGAGATGACACACGTCCCGCTCGCGCGGCGTCAACGTCCCCCAACGCTGGGCGCTGTCCTCGCGCTTCTCGATGTCTTCCCGCTCGCGGCTGTCACGTCGCAGAGCATGGTTGACTCTATCGAGGAGGTCCTGATCCCGAAACGGTTTCTGGATGAAACCGAAGGCGCCTTTCTTCATGGCCTCGACGGCCATTGGCACATCGCCATGCCCGGTGATGAAGATGATCGGTATGTTCGCGCCGCGCTGCTGGAGCACATTCTGCAGTTCGAGACCGGTCATCTCGGGCATGCGGATGTCGAGTACCAGGCAGCCTGCGGCGTGCGGATCGAACTGAGCCAGGTAGTCGCTCGCCGATGCGAAGAGCATGCACTCGTAGCCGATGGATTCCATGAGCGCTGCCAATGCGCGCCGCACGGCATCGTCGTCATCGACCACATAGACCTTGGCTGTCTTGGTGCTCTTGGCGGACATCGGAAGGGTGCTCATACGGTGGCTGACGGAATACATAGTAGTACTACGCTGCGGGTGTGTTCTGCAGATAGTGCCTTACACCCCCGCAGGCACCAGTCAGGCCGTTCCGACGCCGGCCGTGGCAAGCCCGTATGAGAGAGGCGGTAGCGGAGCGATCGGCTGGCAGCCGATCAACCCGACAATGGCAAGCCCACGATGAAACACGCGCCGGGATTGGCGTTGGTGAAGCGCAATGTGCCGCCGTACTCGCCGATGATGCTACGACACACCGACAGCCCCAGCCCGGTGCCCTCAGGTTTCGTGCTGTAGAAAGGCCGGAACAATTCCCGCGCAACGCTCTCGCTGATGCCCGGACCGTTGTCCAGGACGGAGAATTCAACCGTGTCGCCCGCCAGGTCCGCCCGCGCTTGCACGACCTTGGTAGCAAGCGGTGCATCGCGCACGGCATCCAACGCATTGCGGAACAGGCTCATCAGCACCTGCTGGATGTGCGAGGGATCGGCGCTGACCTTCAAGTCGGCTGCCGGCAACGCGACTTCAAAACGAACGTGATGCGCGCGCGCAATCGGGTCGGCCAGCGCGCGGAAGTCGGACAGAATCGCCAGGCAGGTCAACAACTGCGGCTCGCTTCCTTGCCGCTTGATCAAGCCGCGCATGCGATGGATCACATCGCCGGCACGCAGTGCTTGCTCGCTGATTTCGCGAAGCAGCGTACCTGCCTTTGCCACCTTCGGCTGCGGCAGGTTCAGCATGCGCTCGCCGGCCTGTGCGAAGGCCGAGATGGCCGCCAGCGGTTGATTAAGTTCGTGTGCGAGACCTGACGCGATCTCACCCAGAAGGCTCCATCGCCCGAGTTGCTGCAAACGATCGCGCCATTCGACTGCCTGCAGTAACTCTGCCTCGCGCCGCTCGCTGTGCGTGCGGTCGTGGAGAATTCCTGCCATGCGACCGCTATTGTCGGGCACCGGGCGCCTCAACACGGCAATGCGACGTTCCACGCCGGAGACAATCACTTTGATGTTCAAGCCGGCATTCGGCACTGGGTCAGGAGCCGAGTGACCGAGAAATCGGTGCTCGAACTCAGGCCATGTTCGTGGCTCCTCGCCTGGCTGTAAGCCCAACATGGCACACGCTTCCTCGGACCAATAGCACTCGAGGGCGCGAGATACCGTGAAGCACGCAATGTCCGCTGCCTGGTATGCGAGCTCAGAGCATGCTTGAGCAATGGGGTCGATCGGAGTGTGTCGAGTCATGGGAGTCGCGCAACCGAGATGACGGTTATCGTATGAAAGAGCTGCCACGGAAGGGGTAAGAGGATGCGCGTAGTCACTCGCATTGGCACGCAGTTGATTGCCTGCTACCAAAGCACACGCGTAACCTTGTCAAGTTGAGCTGTCATATTGAGCATGTCGTGGATCCAAGACTAGCGGAACACCTGTTGCAATTTGCGCCGGATGCGGCGCTGCTCGTCGATTCGTCTGGTGCCATCAGCTACGCGAATCGTGCCGTGGAGGATCTGTTCGGGTACAGCGCCGAACAGATCATCGGCATGCGTGTCGAGCAGCTCCTGCCGCAACGTTATCGTGAGCGCCACGCCCAACATCGCTTGAGCTTCGAACGCGCCGCCTCCGTGCGTGAGATGGGCGAGCGCGGTGTACCGCTCTATGCCACGCGTCGCGACGGTTCGGAGTTCCCGGTCGAGATCCGCCTTGCACCGTTACCTGTCGATGGAGCATTCCAGACAGTCGCCGTCATTCGGGACACGACGGAGCGGCAGAAAATTCTACGCGACCTGGAGCAAGCGCGCGATGAGGCGTACAAGGCGAATCAAGCGAAGAGCCGGTTCCTGGCCACGGCGAGCCATGATTTGCGACAGCCGCTGCAATCGCTGCGCCTGCTCGCGTCCACGCTGAAACAGAAGGTCGCAGATCCCGCATTGCAGTTGATCGTCCGCCGGCAGGAGCAGGCCATCGAAGCCATGGGCGATCTGCTGAACGCCCTACTGGACATCAGCAAGCTGGAATCCGGCACGATCCAACCGGACGTGCAGCAAGTGGAAGTCGCCCAGATCTTCATGGAGCTGCGCGAGCAATTCGATGAGCTCGCACGTCACAAGGGGTTGGAGTTCGACGTAGCGCTGTGCGATGACCACCTGCTTTCCGACCCCGTGCTGTTGCGACAGCTACTCCACAACCTGGTCGCAAACGCGCTCAAGTACACGGACGCGGGCCGCGTCTGTGTCCGTTGCGAGCATGCGGGCTCGCGCCTGAGCATCGATGTCGAAGACACGGGCATCGGCATTCCGCAGGAGCAGCTGCCGACGATCTTCAACGAGTTCTATCAACTGGAGCACCACGGACACAGGCGCCAGGGGATCGGCCTGGGTCTCGCCATCGTGCGTCACATCTGCAATTTGCTCGACTATCAGGTCGAGGTGACCTCAGAGGTGGGTCATGGCACGCGATTTCGCGTCCATATCCCGCTGGACGCGTACTTGCCGCCACGGCCTCTGCAGCAGAAACGCGAGGTCGCCAAACCGGGCGAGGTCGATCTCGGCAGGCCACCGCGCATTCTGGTGATCGAGGATGATGATTCGGTGCGCGAGGCACTCGTTCTGGCGCTGGAGATGGAGGATTTCGATCCCGTCCCCGCCGCATCGGCGGAGCAGGCGCTGCAGCAGATCCAGGAGTCGAGCATACCGCCCGACCTCGTGGTCAGCGATTACCACCTGGGCGCCGGCATGACGGGCGTCGACGTCGTGACACAGCTGCGCCAGGTGTCGGGTGCGGCGCTGCCTGCGGTGTTCTTGAGCGGCGACACCTCGAGTGCGATGCGCAGCGTGCGCGAGTTTCCGCGCTCTGAGCTCCTGCGAAAGCCCGTGGACCTGCGCCAGCTGGCCAATGCAGCGCGCGAGTTGCTCGCGAACAAAGCCGGCAAGTAAACCTGTGCGGCTACCCATCGCTTCGCGGCAACATAGTTTCTTCATGGCTCGAGCTCATTGCTGCGCTCGCCACTCTCGAGAGTATTCGCAACCGGGTTGGCTCTCGGTTCCTGCGTCAACTTCGAGAATTCAAGAGCCGAGGCCAGTGTAGAGAAATGCCTTGAGGATTGGGATGTATCTGCAACGATCCCCATGCGCACCAGCTTCAGAAGGACACGCTCATTGGCTTCAGCCAGTAGCACGTGCACGCCGCGGCGCGCCAACTTCTTGACTACCTGCTCCAACGTCTGCAGCCCGGTCGCGTCCATGAAGGGCACTTGATTCAACCGGATGATCATCCAGCGTGGATCCGTGTGCGTCTGGGCGAGTGCACGCTCCAGACTCTCGACGGCGCCGAAGAACAGAGGACCTTCGATAGCGTAGACCAACACGCCTTCCGGCAAGCGCTCGCCGGGCAGCGCTTCGTCTTGCGACCTGACCTCTACCGCAGAGGACATTCGACGCAGAAACTGTAGCATCGCGAGGATCACGCCGATGTTCACCGCGACTACCAGATCTGCAAACACCGTGAGTGCGAACGTAATCAGCAGGATCGCCACATCGGCTCGGGGTGCCTTGGATACGAGGCGCGCAAAATGCGGCGCATCGCTCATATTGAAGGCCACCACGAACAGGATCGCCGCCAACGAAGCCAAGGGAATATGACCTGCGAGCGGTGCAAGCAGCAGCAATACGATCAACAGAAACACGGCATGGACCAGTCCCGCCAGCGGTCCGGTTGCGCCGCTTCGAACGTTGGTTGCCGTGCGCGCCAAAGCACCCGTGGCCGCGAATCCCCCAAACAAGGGGGCAATCACATTTGCAAGGCCTTGGCCGATCAATTCTTGATTGGGTTCGTGCTGTGTCCCTGCCATGCCGTCAGCGACTACAGCGGACAAGAGCGATTCGATGGCCCCAAGCATCGCAATGGCGAAGGCGCTGGGTAACAACTCCACCACGCGTGCAAAATGGAGTATGGGGAGGGCGAGCGACGGCAGCTTCTGTGGAATGCCACCAAAAGCGCTGTCAATGGTCGCCACCCCTTCGAAGTGATAGATCGATTGCAGCGCAGTTGCGACGGCCATTGCGAGCAGCGGACCCGGCACGTAGCTGAGGAGACGAATGCGAGGCGCGAGCGTTGCCAACAGCAAACTCAGAATGGCGATAGCAGTCGTATTGGGATGCCATTGCGGGAAGAGCTGCGCGAGCTCCCACACCCGTTCGTGGAAGTGATTGCCGGATACCGCAGGCAAGCCGAAAAAATCGCGCCATTGGCCGACAAAAATAATGACAGCGATGCCTGCTGTGAAGCCGACGATGACTGGGTGCGGTATGAACCGGATGACTGATCCCAGACGGGCAAAACCGAGCAAGATGAGAATGACGCCTGCCATCAACGTTGCCAGTAGCAAACCGTCGACTCCATGTGTCGCTGTGACTCCTGCGAGGATGGCAACGAAGGCTCCGGTTGGCCCTGCGATTTGTAGCCGACTGCCGCCAAACAGTGAGACGACGCTTCCCGCGATGATTGCCGTATAGATTCCTTGCTCGGGCTTCACGCCTGACGCAATGGCAAATGCCATGGCCAGCGGTAGGGCCACGACTCCTACGATCAATCCAGCAAGTACATTCGAACCCCAGTGAGCACGGGCGAACAGTCCGGCACGTGCCGACTCGATTGCTGCGATAGTCATGGATGCCGGCCGGGTCTCAAGGAGGTTCTCATGCTCGATTCTGCAACCAGACGCCAGGCGGGCGTGGTACGGAGTATCGCGAAGAGGACTGTGAAGATCCCTCAACTTCTCTTGTAGGCTGAATCCTTATAATTCTGGGTGAAGCATGATCCAAAGTCATCGCAGACGGTGGTCATCGTCCTTGGAGTCTTCATGATTCTTCCGTTGCCGGAGAAGATATCGTTGGCGGAGGCAGTCGCCCGCGTAAACGTTGAACCCACCCCTTATGCGCTTTTGTTCGAGCGCGGCGATGTTGCCGTGGAGTTTTTCATCCCGCGCGGACGCGATGTGCAAACACCGCACAATCAGGACGAGCTCTACCTCGTACAATCGGGTGCCGCAATCCTGTGGAGAAACGAGCAGCGCGTAGCCTGTGGAGCGGGGGACGTGCTGTATGTTCCCGCGCATATGCCGCATCGGTTTGAATCGTTCAGCACCGACTTTCGCACGTGGGTCATCTATCTGCGCTCGCAATCGGAAGGGCAGTAAGCTCAAAACCAATGACGTGTGGCGGCTGACGAACTGCGTTGGCTTCTGCTTGCCCCAGGCGCTGGGGCTGCGGCTCAGTCCCCGGCCACCCCGTTGTTCCGCAACCAGGTGAGATCGCGCGGCTTCCCCTGTATTCGGGAAAGATAGTCTGCAAGGCCCATTCGCTCCTCCTGATCGAGGCTGTTCAGAAAGCGGATGAGCTCTGGATTCACGTTGCTGCGATGGCCGCCACCCAATTCTTTGATCTCACCGAGCAGATACGCGTAGTGCTGATTACGAAGCGATGGCACAAAACCGTCCTCGTCGCCGCGCGCGTCCTCTCCATGGCAACTTGTGCATTGCTCACGGAACATGGCCTCGCCCAACTGCAGGAACTTGCCATTGCCCATCTGCACGCTGGTCACTGGCTTCAAGGTATTCGTATAGACAGCTACGTCGACCCAAGCCTGAACATCACTCAATGCCGGTTGCTTCATGATGCCGTGCATGGGCGGTGCAGTGCGTTCTTGTTCGCGGATGTCGGCAAACTGCTTCACGATATACGCTTGTCGCTGACGTGCGATCACCGGGATGTGGCGTTTGGCGTTGCCTTGACCCCGATCGCCATGACACTCCACACAGTACTGCACGAACAACTCGCGACCGCGCTTTGGATCGGCATCTCGGTCGCGCGCATCCTGCAGCAACTCGTCGACCGACTCCGTTGCACCTGCCTGTCCAGCTGCAAGCGTTGCGGCTATGAGTATCTCGCACATGAGAGAGGCTTTGCGCATTCGATTACTCCAACACGTGAGAGTCCCGGTAACCCGGAACGAGGGTTGACCAGCCCAGCTCGCGCTCGATGCGTTGTCGCAGTGCATCGCTGGCTGCCGGCTCGCCGTGTGTGACGAACACGCGTCGGGGCGGGACGGTCAGTTGTTTCATCCACGCGATGAGCTCGTCGGCATCGGCGTGTGCGGATGCGCTGTTGAGCTGAACAACCTCCGCCCGCACTTCGAATTCCTGGCCGTGAATGCGCAGCCGTCGTTGGCCATTGGCCAACGCTGCGCCACGAGTGCCGACTGCCTGGAATCCCGTCAAGAGGATGAGGTTGCGCGCATCGCCACAGAATGCTTTCAGATGATGTATGACGCGTCCGCCTGTTGCCATGCCACTGGCCGAAATAATGATCTTCGGACCTGAGGCTTGCGACAACACCTTGGACTCCTCGACGCTGCGGACGAGATGTGCAGCCCTGCACATCGAGCGGCATTCCGCTTCGGAAAGCCGGTGCTCGCTTCGGAAGATCCGGTATAGCTCGGTCGCATCCACCGCCATCGGACTATCGAGAAAGACCGGCACATCGGGCAGTAGGCGCTTGGCTTTGGCGCGAGCAATCAATAGCAGAAGCAATTGCGCACGACCCACCGCAAACGCGGGGCATATCGCCACGCCGCCGCGTGCGAGCACCGGCCACAACGCGCCGACAAGCTCCGACTCCAGATCCACAGCCGCATGCTGGCGATTGCCATAGGTGGATTCGACGACCAGATAGTCCGTCTGAGGCGGTGGTTCTGGCGCCTGCATGAGAGGGTCGTTTACCCGACCGAGATCGCCGGAGAAGGTGATGCTCACGCCTTGGTGAACAACCCGAACGCTCGCGGCGCCGAGCACGTGCCCGGCAGAGGAGAACTGGCCACGAATACCTGAAAGAGGTTCGAACTCGCGGTGCACGGGCTGTGCGCGGAACAGTTTCAGCGACGCCTCGGCATCCGCTTCGGTGTACAAGGGAAGAGCAGGGGAGTGCTTCGAGAAACCGTGGCGGTTCGCGAAACGTGCCTGCTCCTCCTGCAAGAAGCCGCTGTCAGGCAAGAGAATCCGGCTCAATTCCAATGTCGCGGGCGTGCAGAATACCGATCGGTCGAAGCCGCGGCGTGCGAGCAGGGGTATGTAGCCGGTGTGATCGATATGTGCGTGCGTGAGCAGCACAGCGCCGATTTCACGCGGGTTGAATGGCGGCGCATCCCAATTGCGCAACCGTAGTTGTTTGTAGCCCTGAAACAGTCCGCAATCCACGAGCAACTGCTGTGAACCGACCGATAAGAGATACCGTGAGCCGGTTACTGTGTCCGTGGCTCCAAGGAAAGTGACTTGCATCAAGCGCCTCAATCCAAGAGTAACAACACGATCCAGGCTTCTACGAATGACAGCACGACGCCGCTTGCGACGAATGCGGCGTCATAGCACGACTCGAGTCGTGCGACCCGATCGAAGTCGCGTTTATTCATGCCCTCTGCCGGCAGGTTGCGCAACCAGACTGAGTTCGGCCAGATCACCAGGGAGAAGACCCGCAGCATTCGCTTCGTCGGTATCGAGATGCAGTTCGAGAGAGAAGGCGGGTGATACGCGGACGATGACATCGCCAAAGGTCAGATCTCGCCCGAGACTATCGATCTTCACCTGGACGCTCTGCAGATCCCGCACTCCATAGCGCGCGGCGTCGTCGGGACTCATGTGGATGTGGCGGCGGGCGCTGATGACCCCGCGGGGAATCGTGGCGCGTCCGGTCGGGCCCTCAAGCGTGATTCCCGGCGAGTCATGCAAATCGCCGGACAGGCGCAGCGGCGCTTCGATCCCCAACGTGAACTCGTCCGTGCGCGAGATCTCAATCTGATCGTCGGGGCGTGGTGGCCCCATCAGGCGCACATCCTTGATGCTTCCGCGCGGACCGATCAAGGTGACGGTTTCCTCGGCGGCATACTGCCCGTGTTGTGACAACGCCGTGCGCGGGTGCAATTCGTAGGAGGTCCCGAACAGGCGATCGATCGTAGGTTGAGAGAGATGAGCATGCCGGGCTGAGATTGCGACCGGGATGCGCTCGCCGCAACTAACATGATTTTTGTGGATGGGCACCACTAATAAAATGAATGCACGATGCGCTCATGAAAATACGGTGTTGCCCACGCAGGTGGTCGCGATAGTCCTTATGGACGTTCGTCCTCTTCGGCGGACCCACTCCTACGTGACACCTGCGGCGGCGTACAAGCATGTCCTTAGTGTTATGTGTCGCGGCCAAGAGCGAAATGAGTTGCGTCGCCTGGTGGTTCACTTGCCAGTCTGCACTCAGAAAGAGTGTCATCGGGGCCGTGTGATCAGATCGTTCCGCACTCAGTAATGTTCGTCTGGTTGTGCATGAACCCGGCGTGCCACAGCGCTCGATTCGGCGATCGACGATCTGGTTGAGAGTGATGACGAATCAGCAGAGGAGGGGAGACCATGTACTCACTTCATTGCCACGAGAGGCTACGGACGCCATTCCGGGTTGCAGCCGCACTACTGATGCTTTGTCCCATGATCGCTCTGGCTGCACCGACTGAGTACTTGGTCACCTACATCGCTGAGTTGGGTGGGAGGCGCAGCGGTGTAGGCAGCTTCACGCACGACCCTGACACCGGAATAGTGAGCGATATGCAGTGGGAATTTGATAACGGCCGCTCGGGTAGGCTCGTTGCGCCGGAACCTGATACGTTTCTTGGCGAGATACTGCTCGGCACCCTGACTCAAGGCGGTTCAGCAGCCAGGCTTCCTCCTGCCATCTCGGTTACTTCGACTTTGCGCAGTGGGATTACCTGCTCTTTCCACGGCGTGCCAGCACTTACGTCTTCGGCAGCGGTCCAGAGATCAGCTATTACGGATCGTTCATCACGAAACAGCGCGTGCCGAACACGTTCCAAATCTTCTTCGATCGTTTCAACCCTTCTCCTGCCGCAGACCAATGGCAGCCAGCCCTCGGCCAGTGGGTACGCAAGGGCGGCATCTATTCCAGCACGACAGTAGCTCCCACATCGGTGACTACCGTGACTTCATACGCAACCGTGGATCCGGGCCTGCCCGATTCTTCAGTCGTGGATGATGAACAACCCATCGAGATCCAGGCGCGTATGCTCAATCGAGGTGCGACGGACAATGCACTCGTCGGCTTGGCTTTCAATTATCAAGACGCACAGAACTTTTACGAGCTCGTGTTCTCGCCTACCGGTCGTTCCCTGCTGCGGCGGATCAATGGCGGTGCAGTTCAGCCTATCGCCTCCGCTGGCTACACGGGCGGTGGCCAGGATCGCTGGTTCGATGTGGTTCTGCAGCGCCGCGAAGGCCGCACAACCGTCCAAGTCAACGGCAATGAAATCTTCACGACGGTCCCGCAAGATGCGCTCGCATCAGGTCGTATAGGCTTAGTGACGCATCGATCAGGCGGACGATTCGACAACGTACGTGTCAACACGCCGCAGTTCGCCCAACCTTTCAAAGAGCGCTTCGATGACGGCATTGCCAACGGCTGGCAACCGATTTCGGGCGCTTGGAGCGTGTCCAATCAGCAGTACGCAACCGGTGTGCAACAGACCAGCCTGTCGCTCGCGCCGGCTGACGTAAAGCCGGGCGAGGTCGAAGAGTTCGGCTTCCGTGCGAAGTTGTTCAATCCGTACGGCGCTTCTGGAAACCGGATCGGACTGGTATGGAATGATGGTGAGAATGAAGTCGTGTTCACACCGACCGGCGAGGCTATTCTCAACAGGATCACCGCGAACGGCGTGATCCCGCTGGGCAGTGCGCCAATTCCCCTCCTGCAAAAGCAGTGGTTCGAAGTTCAGCTCGATGTGTGTCGCAACTGCAGACCCTTCAGCAATGATCCGTGGATCGGCACGATTCGATTGAACGGTCAGGTGCTTTTCGATGACCTCGAGGGGGAGCGCTTCTTCCCCCAGGGCCGACCGCTGGGGAAGGTCGGATTGGTAACGCACTGGACTCCCGGCCGCTTCGATAATGTCGAGTTTCGAGTTCGGCCGTTCCCGCAGTCGTACTCGCAGAATTTCTCGAGTCGCCCACCTGAAGCCATGGTACGCACCGGGCGTTGGGAGCCGATGAACGGGACATACGACAGCCTGGCGGTACAGCAGGATGCAATAACAACGTTCCCCATCGGCGATGAAGGTGTGGATTTCCTCTACCGCGCACGCTTGCTCAACCGGTACGGCGCTTCGGGAAATCTGGTCGGGCTCGTCACGAACTTCAATGAAGAACACGACTACTATGAGGTGGTGTTCTCGCAAACCGGGAAAGCCTACGCGAACAAAGTTGTGAATGGCACTAAGGTGCAGCTCGCTGTGGCGAATCACAGTGTTCCGCCCAACACATGGTTCACCGTTGAGCTTCGCCACGTCGGCACGCGAACTCAAGTCAGGCTCAACGACGCAATTCTCTTCGCCGATCTACCTCAGGGTCAGATACGCGGCGGCTTCGCAGGCCTGGTGACACACTGGTCTCTTGCGAGGTTTGATGACCTGCGATGGGAGGAACTAAAGCAATGATTGCGTCGGGAGCCCTATGCCGACGTCATTTGGAGGTGACATGCAATGAAGCTCATGGTCGTCCCCTTGGCCGCGACGCTCGTGGGCATCAGTGCGTGTGCGAACCAGTCATCCGGACAGCCGATCGCCCAGGATCCCGGGGCGCGTTTGTATCGGTCGCTGTGCGCAAGCTGTCACGGAGTCCAAGCAAGGGGCGACGGCCCCCTCGCGCCGCTGATCAAAATCGGTGTTCCCGACCTCACCACGCTGGCTCAGCGCAATGGCGGTGCATTCCCGTCATATTCAGTACGGCGTGCCATCGATGGCCGCTTCGATCATCCTGCGCATGGAGCACGGGACATGCCAGTATGGGGCTGGCGTCTGTACGATCCGGCCGTGGGTGTGCGGGACGATCGCGAGGCACGGGCGCGAACGGGTGCACTGATTGAGCACTTGGTGACGTACTTGGAATCGGTGCAGCAGTAGCTGTTGAAGAACGGCAACGAGGGCTGCTGATCGAGCGACAGACGCACGGGAACGTTTTCCCTTCGCGGTCCGCGCGTGGGCCTGCGGTTGCACCTATCCTTCGCAGTACTTCCCCACTCTGTACCATCGCACCGGATGCCTTCATCGTGGATGCAGTGAAACCTGGAGGTTTTAAATGGCCACGATGAAGGCGGCAGAATTCATCGAACCGGGGCGCATCGAGCTCGATGAGCGGCCGGTGCCAGATGTTGGTCCGCTGGATGCTCTCGTCCGCGTGACGACCACGACGATCTGCGGGACTGATGTTCACATTCTGAAAGGGGAGTATCCGGTCCGCTCCGGGCTCATCGTCGGCCATGAGCCCGTCGGCGTCATCGAAAAACTGGGCTCCGCAGTCCAAGGATATCGCGAGGGACAGCGCGTGATTGCGGGAGCCATCTGTCCGAGTGGGCATAGTCACGCTTCCCTGGATGGTGATCATGCCCAAGATGGTGTCGGGACGCCTCACGGCTGGAAGCCCATCGGTGGGTGGAAGTTCGGCAACACAATCGACGGCTGCCAGGCTGAGTACGTGCGCGTGCCCGATGCAATGGCAAATCTCGCGCCCGTGCCGGACGACCTCACGGATGAGCAGGTACTCATGTGCCCCGATATCATGTCGACCGGCTTCGCCGGTGCCGAGCGAGGCAACATCCGTATCGGCGACACCGTCGTCGTGTTCGCTCAGGGTCCGATAGGTTTATGCGCTACCGCGGGGGCGAAGCTGAAGGGAGCAACGACGATCATCGCGGTTGATACGGTGCCCGCACGGCTTGAGATGGCAAAACGGATGGGGGCCGATCACGTCGTCGACTTCCGCAAGGGCGACCCTGTGGAGCGAATCATGAACATCACGCAAGGGCGTGGTGTCGACGTCGCGATCGAAGCGTTAGGCACTCAGGGAACGTTCGAGAGCTGCTTGCGAACGCTGCGGCCGGGCGGAACGCTCTCGAGCCTGGGCGTGTACTCCGTTGATCTGAAAATCCCACTGAGCGCTTATGCGGCTGGGTTGGGCGATCACACCATCGTGAGCACGCTGTGCCCTGGCGGCAAGGAGCGTATGCGCCGCTTGCTCAATGTTGTGGCTTCCAGGCGTGTCGACTTGAGTCCATTGGTCACGCACCGATTCAAACTGGACGATATCAAGGCAGCCTACGAACTGTTCGCGCATCAAAGGGATGGCGTGCTGAAGGTTGCCGTAACGCCGTAGCACACGAGTGGCGACGCGACGTTGCGTCTCAGAGTCCGGTTTAGGGTCGAACCGCAACGCAACGCTGATCTATCGGAGAGTTGCCCGTGTCGCCCACCGTCGCTAGCCTTGATCTTCCTGCCGCTCTGCTGCGTCAGCTCGCGGCGGCGCCGCATCGCTTGCTGTTCTTTGTCGGGGCGAGCAACGTGCTCCTCGCTATGGGTGTATGGACGTTGTGGCTCGTCGATGCACGCTGGCCTGTGTTCACGCTGAGTCAGCCTGCGGTGCCCGCAGGCTGGCTGCACGCGATCGTGATGCAGTATCAGGTGCTTCCGTCGTTTATGTTCGGCTTCCTGCTGACGGTGTTTCCGCGCTGGATGAATCAGAACGCGCTGACGCGTTGGCATTACGTCCCGGTGGCCGTGGGCCTGCTAGGTGGGCAGGCGCTGACGTTGGTCGGTATCGCCGGGGGCCTGCCGCTCTTCAAGCTCGGCGCGCTGTTCACGCTGATCGGCTGGAGTATCGGCACTGTGATCCTTGTCCGCCTCGCATACCTCGATCGCGGGCGCACGTGGCATGCCGTGAGCTGCACATTCGCGCTCGGTTTCGGACTGTTGGGCCTCATCCTCTACAACGCTTTTCTGTATCGGCCTGATGCGAGCTTGATATTCGCGTCGATCAAGATCGGCAGCATCGCCGTGCTCTTGCCGATTTACTTCACGGTATGCCATCGGATGATCCCGTTCTTCTCCAGCACCGCGGTAGAGGGTTATCGGATGATTCGTCCGGTGTGGGCGCTCGCGGGCTTGTGGTTGCTCGCCCTCACTCACACGTGGCTGGAGCTACGACATGGATATGCGTGGCTGTGGCTGCCGGATCTGCTGCTCGCCGCTTTGACGGGCTGGTTGCTGTGGCTCTGGTGGCCACGCCGGTCCGCGATGCCGGCCCTGTTGCGCGTCCTGTTCATCGGCTTGAGCTGGTTACCGACCGCATTCTTGCTCTACGCGCTCCAAAGCGCGTGGTATGCGTCAACCGGCGACTTCATCCTGGGTCGCGGGCCCGCACATGCGCTGTTCGTCGGCTATTTCGGGAGTTTGCTAGTGGCGATGGTCACGCGCGTAACACTAGGGCACTCCGGCAGGCCGCTGGTGCTCGGCCGCGTAGCCGGCTTCGCGTTCGTTCTGATTCAATGCGTCACAGTCGTGAGAATAGTTGCCGAAGTAGTCCCCGATACGGCAGCCTGGCAGGCCATCGCGAGCCTGGGCTGGATCATTGCCTTCCTTCCTTGGGGTCTGCGCTGCTCGTGGATCTATCTCACACCTCGCAGCGACGGCAAGGTCGGGTGATGGGCACCCGATGAGGGCATTCTCGATAGCTACGGCGTAGAGCTGAGAATGGAGGTTTGCAAATGTCCGCTCGGTTTCATTCGGCCCCGTTGCGATCCGTTGCAAACGTAACACTGGCTGTCGTTGCGCTCCTGTCGGGTGCGTGCGGGCGAGAGCAGAATGACACGGCGTCAACCACGGCACGCAAAGACCATACGACATCGCCGCCATGAAGCTGGGCGCGCCGCCGGCCGCCGTTAGTTCCGAGCGTCACACTGGCGCATTCGCAGGGGGCGCAGCGCTGTCCATGGAAGCCGCGGTCAAACCGCTGGACCCTGCCGCTCAGAAACAGGTTCGCCTAGATACCACTCATCAAGTCATCGAGATCGCACCAGGGGTGAAGTTCTCTGCATGGACCTTCGGCGATCAGGTTCCGGGACCCGTAGTGCGGGCCCGAGTCGGCGATCGCATCAAGTTCTCCATGACAAATCGCTCCGACGAGCCAGTGCCCGGTGTGCGCGTCACCTCCGCACCGATGATGCACTCGATGGACTTCCACTCAGCAATGGTCGCGCCGAGCGACAAATATCGATCGATCGCGCCAGGACAGACGATCAATTTCGAGTTCACCCCAAACTACCCGGGCGTGTTCATGTACCACTGCGGTACACCGATGGTGCTGGAGCATATTGCCGCCGGGATGTACGGGATGATGATCGTCGAGCCGCGGGAGGGCTATCGAACCCGAGTGGATCGCGAGTACGCAGTGGTCCAGAGCGAGTTCTACACCAAGCGAGATCCCCAGGAACGCGCAGTCGATGGCGTGCCGTTGTACGTCCTGGATATGGACCGTGTCCGCTCCAAAGCGTCCACGTACACGGCGTTCAATGGCCGCTACAACCGCTTCGTCGAGCAGCCTCTGCCCGCCAAGGCAGGCGAGCGCGTACGGCTGTTCGTGCTGAACGTCGGCCCGTCCAACACTTCGAGCTTTCACGTGGTCGGCACGATCTTCGACCGCGTGTGGATCGAGGGCAATCCCGACAATCAGTTCCGTGGCATGCAGACCGTCTTGCTGGGATCGTCATCGGGGGCGATCGTTGCATTCGTCGTGCCGGAGGCGGGCGAATACGTCATGGTGGATCATCACTTCGCGAATGCGTCACAAGGGGCCGTCGGCATCATCTCCGCACGGGTTGAAACGCAGGCTCCCGGTGGTCCAGAGCATCACAATATTCCCGCCACCGCGGCACCGACCGACCCGGTCGCTCAGCGCGGCAAGCTCGACTTCGAGTCCAAATGCCTTGCGTGTCACTCGATCGCTGGGGGCGACAAGCTGGGTCCGGACTTGCATCTAGTCACGCGACGTCGCGATGAGTCCTGGCTGGTGCGGTGGATGAAAGATCCAGAAGGCATGGCACAGAGCGATCCGATCCGCAAGGAGATGCTGGCCAAGCACAAGGTGCCGATGCCAATCAGAACGTGTCCGAGCAAGAGATCAAAGGTTACATCGCGTACTTCAAATGGGCGGATGAACACCTGCAACCGGTGGGCACGACACAGCCAGCGCCGCCTCATTGATTGCCGCAACCACTCGTATTGGCGGCGGAAGCGTGGAACGGGCGCATCGGCGAGCACTCTTGGCAAACTGTTGCGATGACGACGCTGTGCTTCACGCAGCTCGCCGATGTGATGGATTCGCGGACGAAGTCTGACTCCGCAACGGGTGGCCAAGCTTCTTGTCGCCGGCGTCATGTCGATTCCTGAACTCCCACGATCATTCCTTCCTGTAGCCACTGAGCGAGAAATTCGCCAGCCATCTTCACGCCTTTGGTCTCGCCTGCATGTGCGACAAGCATTGCGCACAGAGCCCCGAACGAACCGCCGGATCTCGCGTGTGCGATGGCTTGTTCCTCCACCGTATCAAGCGTGCGAAAGCGGGATGTGAATTCCCTGCGCCACACGAGCACTGCCGCGGTCTGCGGCAACCTCTCGACGACGGGAGGCACGCTGCCTGCGGACAGTGC
>JBEVDW010000147.1:0-4944 GCA_040513115.1 Steroidobacteraceae bacterium
GATCAGCGAGCATCTGGATCGACGCCACGAGCTGTCGATGCAGCAGTACGACAGTCTGCTCGAGAAGAGTCGGGCGCTCAAGTTCGGCACCCGCAATCTGCTGGCTGACACGGAATTCGTTCCGCAGGCACGCAGCGCGTTGAGCAAGCCGACGCTGGTCCTGAAACGTATCAACGAATTTCATCGAGAGTACGAATGGGTGTCGTGAGCGAGTCATACGACACGCTGCGTGTCCGTTTCGATGAGGACATCTGCTTCATGCAGATGCATCGACCGCAGGCGGGCAACGCGATCGATCGCCGTCTGATCGAAGAATGCAGCGCGGTGCTACGGGGTTGCGAGTCGACGGTCAAAGTCGTGGTACTGGAAGGACTGCCGGACGTGTTCTGCGCCGGCGCAGACTTCGAGGAAATCGAAGCGAACATCGATCGTGCCGGCCGCGCTCAGGATCCGGGGCCACTCTACGACGTGTGGCATCGACTGGCGTGTGGACCGTATGCGTCGGTGGCTCACGTGCGTGGTCGAACCAATGCCGGTGGTGTTGGCTTCCTCGCCGCCTGCGATGTGGTGCTGTGCGAGGAGAAGGCGACGTTCAGTCTTTCCGAACTGCTGTTCGGATTGATGCCGGCATGCGTACTGCCGTTTCTCATTCGTCGCATCGGCTTCGCCAAGGCGAACTACATGACGCTCATGACGCAGCCGATCACAGCGCAACAGGCGCAGGAGTGGGGCCTGGTGGACGCCTGCGAGGCGAACAGCGAGAACCTGCTCCGCAAACAGCTGTTGCGCTTGCGGCGTCTCGGCAAGGGCGCCATCGCGCGCTACAAGCGCTACGCCGGTTCGTTGGACGATGCGTTCACGCGCGTGAAGCCTATGGCGCTGCACGCCAACGAGGAGGTGTTCTCGGACCCGGAGAACCTCGCGAAGATCGCTCGCTACGTCAGGACGGGCAAGTTCCCATGGGAATTGCAGTGATGAGCGATCGTGTGGTCCACGTCCAGAGCCCGGCCGACGGCATCGTTCAGGTCACGATGCAGGAACGGGTCAACAAGAATACGTTCACCGACGAGCTGATCCGGGAGCCGACGCAGACCTTTACCGAGATCGGCCGGCGCAGTGATTGCAAGGCCGTGATCCTCACGGGCTATGACAACTATTTTTCCAGCGGCGGCACGCAGGAAGGCCTGCGAGATCTGTTCGACGGGAGACTCAGGTTCACGGACAAGGATCTCTACAGTCTTGCGTTGCCTTCGATCATCGAACAGGAAATCGCGCTGCACGAGCTGACATTTCATCAGCCGGAAGTCAAAGAGCGCATCGAGTCGTTCTTCGGAAAGTAGGAGGAATCGTTCGTGAGCACTGCAGAGATATTCGAGATCATCGCGCGTCATGCCCTGGAAGTGCTGCCTGCTCTGCAGCACCATCATTTCAAACAGAGCGACTCGCTGCGAGAGCTTGGCGCCAATTCGATCGATCGCGCCGACATCATCATCATGACGCTCGAGTCCTTGGGGTTGAGCATCCCTCTCACGGCAATGGCCAAGGCCCAGAACATGGGCGAGCTGGCCAACATCATCCATGAGAAATCGTGATTCAGAGCAGATCGTGATCACCGGCGCCGGTGTGAGCGCCGCCGTGGGCCAGGGGAAAGCTCAATTCCTCGCCGCGCTGCTCGAAGGGCGGCATCGCTTCGATGTCATGCAGCGACCGGGACGACAATCTCCGGCTGTTGCAAACACGGCTCGAGAGCGCACGACACCGGCGTCGTCGTTCCTGGGCGCAGAGATAGCTGCGTTGTCGTTACCGCAGTTCGTGCCGCGCGATGCGCTGCGCACGGCCTCGTTCTCTGCTCAAGTGGCGCTCACGACACTGGCGGAGGCCTGGGACGAGGCACGTCTGGACGATGTGGATCCACAACGGATCGGGCTGGTCGTCGGAGGCTCCAACTTTCAGCAGCGCGAGTTGGTGCGAGTCCACGATACATATCGCGATCGCATGCACTTCCTGCGTCCGAGTTACGCGCTGTCGTTCATGGACAGCGATGTGTGTGGGTTGTGTACGGAGCTGTTCGGCATACGCGCATTCGCTTACACCCTGGGCGGTGCGTCCGCCAGCGGACAGATCGCCATCCTTCAGGCCATCCAGGCGCTCCTCGCAGACGAGGCCGATGTGTGTATTGCAATGGGAGCGCTCATGGATTTGTCGTACTGGGAATGCCAAGGGCTACGCTCGGTGGGCGCGATGGGATCCGACCGATATGCACAAGAGCCCGCGCGCGCCTGCCGTCCCTTCGACAAGGACCGAGACGGCTTCATCTTCGGTGAGTCCTGCGGCGCAATCGTGCTGGAGCGCTGGGATGGTGCATCCAGAAGTGCGGTGGCGCCCTATGCGCGTGTATCCGGATGGGCGATGGGAATGGATGGCAACCGCAAGCCGAACCCTTCGATGGAAGGGGAGATACAGGTGATCCAACGCGCCTTGCAGCGTGCCAACCTTTCGGCACGCGAGATCGACTACGTCAATCCACATGGCACGGGGTCAGCGATCGGCGATGTCACTGAGCTGGGCGCCTTGCGTCACTGCAAGCTCGATCATGCGTACCTCAATGCCACCAAGTCCATCATCGGTCATGGATTGAGCGCGGCGGGCACGGTCGAGACCATTGCGATCCTGCTGCAAATGCGGGCGGGGCAGCTGCATCCGACGCGAAATCTGGACAACCCCATCGAGCCGTCCTGCAACTGGGTGAGCGCTCAAGCTGCAGCTCACTCGATCCAGAATTCATTGAAGCTGAGCATGGGCTTTGGTGGTGTGAATTCAGCCCTGTGTCTTTCGAAGCACTAGATCATTAAGCGCAATTCAAACTTGGAGGTCAGAGGTGAAAACATTCATGTTCCCGGGACAGGGCTCTCAGTCGATGGGGATGGGTGGCACTCTGTTCGATGAGTTCAAGGAGCTCACGCGAGAGGCAGACGAGGTTCTGGGCTATTCGATCAAGGAGCTCTGCCTGGAGGATCCCAGGCAGGAGCTCAACAAGACGCAGTTCACTCAGCCAGCCTTGTACGTGGTCAACGCGCTCTCCTATGCCAAGAAGGTAGCGCAAACAGGCAGGAAGCCGGATTACGTTGTGGGTCACAGTCTGGGAGAGTTCAACGCGCTATTGGCGGCGGAGTGCTTCGATTTCAGAACCGGGCTGAAGCTGGTTCAGAAGCGTGGACAGCTCATGGGTCAGGTCTCGAACGGTGGCATGGCCGCGATCCTCAATGCCAGCAAGGAGGAGATCGAAGCCACTCTGACCCGGCACGGCCTCACCAATCTCGATCTCGCCAACTACAACACGCCATCCCAGATCGTGATCTCCGGACACGCGGCAGAAATCGCGCGGGCGCAGCCGTTGTTCGAGACAGGAACGATGCTCTATTACCCGCTCAACACCAGCGGGGCATTTCATTCCCGCTTCATGCAGACCGCGAAGGAAGAGTTCGGCACCTTTCTCAGTCTCTTCGAGTTCGCTGATCCGAAGCTTCCCGTGGTAGCGAATGTCACGGCACGGCCCTACCAGAGCGGCCGGATCCACGAAGCTCTATCGGCGCAGATCGACAGCACGGTGAGATGGTCGGAGAGCATTCAGTACCTGATGGCGCGTGGGAAGAGCTCCAATGATCCGATGGAGTTCGAGGAAGTCGGACATGGCGATGTGTTGACGAGACTGTTCGAGACCATCAAGCGCCAGACCACCCCGGCTTCGCTCAGCGCGTACTTGCAAGAAATGAGGCCCTCGGCGTTCGATGCGCCGGGGCAAAGAAAGCGGACGGCGGCCGAAGAGAAAGTGATCGCGTGGAATCAGCAATACCCGATCGGCACAAAAGTAGAGTCGACGCTCATGGGCTACGAGCAGTTGCAAACCAGGACGGAAGCGGTCGTCCTGTTCGGACATCGAGCCGCTGTATACATGAAAGGCTACAACGGCTACTTCGATCTCAATGAAATAAAGCCCGCTGCAGCGGCTGGCAAGTGATCGGCCGTAAGTGCGATGGTGCCCTTAACAAAGCTCGTTTATACGGTGTGATAGCCGCAAACACTTCTACGGCAATCTGAGTTGGAGTCGATCATGAGGCTTGAAATTTTCGATGAACTGCCGGATGGGGAATTGGATCGCATGGAGCGCCTCGCTGCAGCTGCAACCGCTGGTCCATGGTTCTCGTACATCGCCGGTCGCGATCCGGATGCATTGTCGAGCTGCATCGAAGTAGGCGTCTGCAACGAGCTGGGCACATTCCGAACCATCGAGCTGACTGGTGCCAGCACCGCGGATCAGGACTTCATGGCAAGTGCGCGGCAGGATCTCCCGCGCCTGCTGCAAGAGGTGCGAGTGCTGCGGGCGCGGTTGCGCTCATCGCATGCACAATCGCTGAGTTCTGTACTGCGAGACGTCGAGCGACCGCAGCTGTCTGTTTCCATGTAGCATTCGATGGGAGTTCGAAATGGACACCGTCCTGAAGGAACGTTCCTCCCTGTCCACGCGGCGGGACTACCAGCTCGCCGTCATGGCCGTGAAGAGTCTTCCAGATCATTGCGCGATGGACGTCACCGAGCTTGCCGAGCTGATCGGCGCGGACAAGCTCGACTTGATCCGATGGGTGCGAGCGGACATCACGTTCGCTCGCCTGATTGCCTCGAAGGTTGCGACATAGGCAGCGCGAGTTCCGCGTTGCCTCGGTGAGATTGTCGGCTCGGTAGCAAAGTGGTCATGCAGCAGCCTGCAAAGCTGCGAATGTCGGTTCGATTCCGGCCCGAGCCTCCACCCCTACGAACGTGAAAATATTTGCGCTCTCGGACATCCACGTCGACTACGAACCCAACGCAAACTGGGTGTCCGAGCTGTCGACGTTCGACTATCGCGATGACGTGCTGATCCTGGCGGGGGATGTCAGCGATTCGCTG
>JBEVDW010000148.1:0-28388 GCA_040513115.1 Steroidobacteraceae bacterium
GCCCTTAAGACTTCGATCGGCATCGAAGTTGAGCCGGAGATTGTGGTAGTGGAATTCAACTTTTCGCGCTGGTCGCTGGGCACCCTGTTTCACTTTCGTTCGAAAGTGCAGGGTCACCCTGTCGAGGACCGGCATATCATCAATCCTTACCATGCTGTGTCCGTGCGGCCGGGCCGCTATGCGTGTGGCGCGGTGTTGCAACTGCAGGGCGTGCGCTTCCTGTCTACCGATGCCCCGCGTCTGCCGCTCGATGGATGCAACGCGAAGACCTGCAATTGCCGTTATCAGCACCATGAAGATCGGCGCGAGATCGATCGCCGCCAGAATGACGTGTGGGGCTCTGGACCCGCATGGATGGGGCCTGAGCGCCGGAGGGCCCGCGGCCGCCGTTCGACCGACTTCTAACCTTGCGTTCTTAGCGCTGCCGCAT
Organism: Steroidobacteraceae bacterium; assembly: GCA_040513115.1. GTDB lineage: Bacteria > Pseudomonadota > Gammaproteobacteria > Steroidobacterales > Steroidobacteraceae > DATELY01. The sequence goes on from JBEVDW010000148.1 coordinate 431, forward strand.
CGCGCGCCAGCTTTTCGATCCCAACCCAATCGCCTGTCCGCAGCAGCGCGGCCGGCGCCATCCACGAACCACCAACACACGCTACATTCGGTAGCGCGAGATACGTGCTGGCACTTTCGCGAGTGATTCCGCCGGTTGGGCAGAACACCGCATCGGGAAATGGCGCGGCAAACGATTTCAACAGCGGCACACCGCCGACCGCCTCCGCCGGAAAACATTTGAAGCGCGTAAAGCCCGCTTCGCGCGCGATCATCAGCTCCGAGGCGGTGGCTACGCCGGGCAGCAGCGGAAAGGGTGCACGCTGTGCCAGCTGCACGAGGTGCGGGCTCAAGCCCGGGCTCACACCGAATTGCGCGCCGGCCACTTCGGCGGCAACGAAGTCATCTTCGCGCAACAGCGTGCCGGCACCCACGATCGCATCCGGCAACGCGTCGCGCACGCACCGGATCGCATCGGCAGCAATCGGGGTGCGCAAGGTGATCTCCAATACCTGCAAGCCACCGGCGTACAGCGCGCGGGCAAGCGGCAGTGCGTGTTCCAGCTGCTCGATCGTGAGCACGGGAATGACCGGAGAGCGTGTGAGGATGGCTTCGATGTTCATGTGTCAGACCAGCCCGCAAGCGATGGCGCCGTGCTCGGCATCTGTGACATCAGCGCGAAAGCTCGCGAACAACTCGCGGCCGACACCCGATTGTCGATGCTGCAACGACGGCGGCGCGATCTCCCGCTGCTGCAGCTCGTTCTCGGGAACCAGCACATCCAACGAGCCGCGCGTGCTGTCGAGCCGAATCACATCGCCGTCGCGAACACGCGCAATCATGCCACCGCAAACCGCTTCCGGCGTCATATGAATGGCAGAGGGCACCACGCCCGAGGCGCCCGACATACGACCATCGGTCACCACGGCCACCTTGAAGCCGCGCTTGAGCAGCACGCTTAGCGCCGGCATGAGCGAATGCAGCTCCGGCATGCCGTTCGCGCGCGGGCCTTGATAATTGATGACCGCCACGAAATCGCGTTCGAGCGTGCCGTCTTTGAATGCCGCGAGCATCTGCTCGGGATCGTCGAACACGCGTGCCGGTGCTTCGACGATGCGATGCTCGGGCTTCACGGCGGCGGTCTTGATCACCGAGCGTCCCAGGTTGCCGCGCAACACTTTCAGACCGCCATCGGGCGCGAACGGATGGCTCAAGGGCCGCAAGACGTCCGCATCGCCGCTGGCGTCTGGTGCTGGCCTCCAGCTCAAGCCCTGTTCCGAAAGATACGGCTCTTGTGTGTAGGGCGTCAGGCCCGTGCCCATCACGGTTTGCACATCGGCATGCAGGAACCCGCCGCGCAACAACTCGCGCGTGAGAAATGCCATGCCGCCGGCCCGCTGGAATTGATTCACGTCGCCGCTGCCGTTGGGATAGATGCGAGCCAGCAAAGGCACCACGTCCGACAGGTCGCTGAAATCATCCCAGTTCACGAGGATGCCGGCTGCTCGTGCCATCGCGACGAGGTGCATGGTGTGATTCGTCGAGCCGCCGGTGGTCAGCAGGCCGACCATCGCATTCACGATCGCGCGCTCGTCGATGATGTGTCCAATGGGTCGATAGTGATCTCCCAGCGCTGTGATCTGTGCGATGTGCTTGGCAGCTGCGATGGTCAATGCATCGCGCAGTGGCGTGTTGGGGCTGACGAAGGCGGCGCCCGGCAGATGCAGGCCCATGAGCTCCATCAACATCTGATTGCTGTTCGCCGTGCCGTAGAAGGTGCACGTGCCGGCGGAGTGGTAGCTCTGTGCTTCGGATTCGAGCAGCTCATTGCTGTCCGCGTTGCCTTCGGCGTGTAGTTGTCGCATCCGTGCCTTTTCTTTGTTGGGTAGACCGGAAGGCATCGGGCCTCCGGGCACGAACACGATCGGCCAGTGACCGAAGCACAAAGCGCCCATCAACAAACCAGGGACGATCTTGTCGCAGATGCCCAGACAGAGCGCGCCGTCGAACACGTTGTGTGACAGCGCGACCGCCGTGGACATCGCGATCACATCGCGACTGAACAACGACAGCTCCATCCCAGGCTGACCTTGTGTGATGCCATCGCACATCGCCGGCACGCCGCCTGCGAACTGGGCAACGGCACCGACCTCGCGCGCGCCGAGCTTGATCAATGCTGGATAGCGCTCGTAGGGCTGGTGCGCCGAAAGCATGTCGTTGTATGCGGACACGATGCCGATGTTCGGCCAGCGCGAGCGCAATAGCGCCTGCTTCTCCGGCGGCGCGAAGGCAGCCGCCACATGTGCGAGGTTCGTGCAGGACACCTTCGCGCGCGCCGGCTCGCGCGTCCGCCACTGCTCGACCTTCTCGAGATAGCTGCGGCGCGTATCGAAGCTGCGCTCGCGAATGCGGTGGGTGACCTCTCCCAAGCGTGGGTGCAGCGGAACTTCGATGGCGCTCATGCGTGAGTGTCCAGTTGGCGTGCGTTCAGCGAACGGGCGCCGGCTCGAGCGAATGGCACCGACCGCAATGAAGACGTAGTCTTTGTCTGCAAGAACCACACCGCACGGCGTGACGGTCTGGGTGCACGAGGACTTTTGATGCAAGCCTTGCCCGAATTCGATCTGCTTCTGTTTGGCGGCACCGGCGATCTCGCCATGCGCAAACTCCTCCCGGCCCTGTATCGCCGCTATGCGGCCGGGCAGCTTGCACCGGGTACGCGCGTCATCGGCATTGCGCGCACTGATTTCACGCGGGAGCAGTACATCGCCAAGGCGATGGAAAGCTGCCGGCGCTACGTCAAACAGGATTGCGATGAAAAGGTCTGGCAGAGCTTCTCGCCAGTGCTCGACTATGTATCCGTCGATGGGACGCGCGCGGAGGACATGGCAAAGCTGAAGGACAAGCTGGCGGGCCGCGACAACGTCGTGCGCGTGTTTTTCCTGTCGACGGCGCCCGATCTGTTCCAGGCGATTTGCAGTGGCATCGGCCGCTTCGGCCTGGCCACTCCCATGACCCGGGTCGTGCTGGAAAAGCCGCTCGGCTATGACGCGCAATCGGCCGCCGCAATCAACGACACGGTGGCCACGATCTTCAGCGAGCCGCAGATCTTTCGCATCGATCACTACCTTGGCAAGGAGACGGTGCAGAACCTGCTCGCGCTGCGCTTCGGCAATTGCTTGTTCGAGCCACTGTGGCGTCGCGGTCTCGTACGCAACGTGCAGATCACTGTGTCTGAGCAGCTGGGTGTCGAGCGACGCGCGAACTTTTACGATCGCACCGGGGCGCTGCGCGACATGGTGCAGAACCATCTCCTGCAGCTACTTTGCATCATCGCCATGGAGCCGCCCAGCAATGGGCAGGCGGATGCGGTGCGTGATGAGAAGCTCAAGGTGCTGAAAGCGCTACAACCGATCACCGGACGCGACGTGCTGGTCGATACGGTTCACGGTCAGTACAAGGCGGGCGCAGTCAACGGCACGGCGGTCCAGGCCTACATCGATGAGGAGAATGTGCGGAAGGACAGCACCACGGAAACCTTCGTCGCCATGAGGGCGCATGTGGAGAACTGGCGCTGGGCCGGTGTGCCGTTCTATCTGCGCACGGGTAAGCGCTTGAGCGAGGCGGTCTCCGAGATCGTATTGACGTTCGAAGAAGTGCCTTATTCGATCTTCAAGGGCGTGGCCGACCTGCCCGCGCCGAATCGGCTGATCATCCGCCTGCAACCCGACGAGAGCATCATGCTGGAAGTGCTGGCGAAGAATCCCGGCGATGGGATGGTGCTCAAGCCGGTGAGCCTTTGCCTGGATTTCAGCGAGGCGTTCAACACGCGGCCGCTCGATGCCTACGAACGCCTGCTCATGGACATCGTGCGCAGCAACCTCACGCTGTTCATGCGGCGCGACGAACTGGACGCCGCCTGGCGCTGGATCGATCCCATCCGCGCAGGCTGGGCGGAGCATGACGAGAAACCGAAGCCCTATATGGCCGGCAGCTGGGGGCCGACCGCGGCGATGACGCTCGTGAACCGGGATGGCTTTAGCTGGCACGGCGAGGCGTGAAGCGTGGGTTACCGCGATCGGCTTACAGTGGACAACGGGCCGGATCACAGCATTCTGCGTACGCCGATGGGCCGGAGTAGGATCGATTCTGGCCGCTATCTGTTACCCGTTCTTCCCTGAGCCGCTTGCGCATGTCCAAACCCACGTATCACAACGTCCACGAACACCGTTTCCCCGACCGGGAGGCCGTCGCCACTGCCCTGTCCGGCGAGATCCGGACCGATCTCAATGAGGCGATTGCCGTGCGCGACGTGGCGAGCCTGGTCGTTTCCGGCGGGCGCACGCCGGTGCTGTTCTTTTCAAAGTTGAGCCAGGAGCCCATCAAATGGGACCAGGTGCGGGTGACGCTGGCGGACGAACGGTGGGTTGAGCCGACCAGTCCCGACAGCAATGAGCGCCTGGTCCGCGAGCACTTGCTGCAGGGTGCGGCGCCGGCGGCGCACTTCGTCGGCTTGAAGAACCCCGCCGCCACGCCGGAAGCCGGCATCGACTGGGCATGGCGCGCGCTGAGCCGGGTCGCGCGTCCTTACGATGTGGTCGTGCTCGGCATGGGCAACGATGGACACTTCGCCTCTCTGTTCCCGGGTTCCCTGGGTCTGGCTCGTGCGTTGGACCCGCAGGCCAAACCGGCTTGCGTCGCCATGAATTCGCTGACCGCACCCCACGCACGGATCTCGTTCAATCTGGCGGCGATCCTCGATTCGCGTCGCATCGTCCTGCACATCGAGGGCGAAGAGAAATGGGCCGTGTGGCAACGTGCACGCGCGGGCGGTTCGAGCACCGAGTTGCCGATCCGGGCGTTGTTGCAACAGAAGACGGTACCCGTGGATGTCTACTGGGCTCCCTAGCTCGGCAACGACCCGACTCATTGCCGACATCGGCGGGACGAACGCGCGGTTTGCCATCTACCGCGGCTCGGTGCTGCTGGATCCGCTCGTGTTGGCATGCGCGGACTTTCCATCGCCTGCCGCGGCGGCAGCGCATTACCTCGGTACGCTCGGCCCGGGTCATCCGCGTCCTATCGAAGCAGCGTTTGCCATCGCAGGACCGATCACGGGAGATCTCGTGGTCATGACCAATCACGTGTGGCGCTTTTCGCTTGCCGTCACCAAGCGTGAGCTGGGATTGCAGCGCCTGTTCGTGATGAATGATTTCACCGCCCTCGCGATGGCTGTGCCGTACCTGCCCACGGACGAGCTCGAAGCCGTGGGTCTTGGTCAGCCAGTGCCGGATGCGCCCATCGCACTGATTGGTCCGGGCACGGGATTGGGTGTGTCGGGCTTGCTGCCGATCGGCATGGGCAGTGCGCGCGAGTGGCTGCCGCTGCAAGGCGAAGGGGGTCATTCCACGATGCCGGCGATGAACGAGCGCGAAGCGGCCGTGCTTGCGCAACTGCGGCATCGCTTTACGCATGTGTCAGCGGAACGCGTGATATCCGGCCCCGGCTTGGTCAACGTGTACAACGCGCTGTGTGCGCTGGAAGGCGAGGTGCCGGAACCGCTCGAGCCTGCCGCTGTGACCCAGCGCGCCCTTCAAGGGCACGATCTGATCTGTCGCGAGGCGCTCGATATGGTCTGCGCGATGTTGGGAACGGTCGCAGGCAATCTCGTGTTGACCTTGGGTGCCTTCGGCGGCGTGTATATCGGCGGCGGCATCGTGCCGAAGCTCGGACGCATGTTCGCGAGCTCGCCCTTTCGCGATCGCTTCGAGGACAAGGGCCGCTACAGCGACTACCTCGCGCGCGTGCCGAGCTATGTGATTCGTACCGAGCACGCCGCGTTCATTGGTCTTGCGCACGCATTCTCCATGCGAGGCCCGCGCGTCGAGGCGGAGTAGCGCGCGCGGCGAGCGGCGGACTGTAAGATCACTCGCCTACCGTTCGCTGTCTCCACCGTTCGATCTCACAGGACTCTTCATGCGCACTTCTCGCGTTGCGCTCATTGCGCTGTTCGGCTGCCACGCACTCGTTCATGCCGACAGCGTTCCCAAGAATCCAAGCGAATGGTTCGAAGCGGGCAAGTCGGCCATTGCTGCCAACAAAGCGGCGAAGCCCAACACCCACCGTGCGAAGAACGTCATTCTCTTCATCGGCGATGGCATGGGCATCTCCACCATCACGGCGGCGCGCATCCTCGAAGGTCAACAACGTGGCGTGGATGGCGAATTCAATCGCTTGAGCTTCGAGCGCTTCGACAATCTTGCGCATTCGGTCACCGCGAGCGTGAATCAACAGACAGCCGACTCGGCCCCGACCGCCACGGCGATGGTGACCGGGGTGAAAGCGAATGACCTGGCGATCTCGGTCGACCAAACGTTGCCGACGAACGAAGCCGGTGCGGGGCTCAACGCAGCGAAAAGCCTGCGCACGATTCTCGAGCGGGCAGAGGAACGCGGCATGTCCACAGGCGTCGTGACGACAGCGCGGCTCACGCATGCCACGCCTGCAGCGAACTACGCGCATGTCGCCTTCCGCGACTGGGAAGCGGACAAGGACCTGCCTGCAGGCGCAACCGTGAAGGACATCGCGCGGCAACTGCTGGAATTTCCCGTGGGCGACGGTCTCGAAGTGGCACTGGGCGGTGGACGCAGCAACTTCATGCCGAGTACGAGTGCCGACCCGGAATACCCAGAGCAGAACGGTCGACGTCAGGATGGGCGCGACCTCACGCAGGAATGGCTGCAGCGCTATCGCCACGCCGCTTACGTCTGGAATCAACAGCAGTTCGATGCCATTGACGTTCGCTCGACCGATCATCTGTTGGGATTGTTCGAGCGCTCGCACATGCGCTACGAAACCGATCGCCGTCTCGATGCCGCCGGCGAGCCCGCGCTGGCCGACATGACTGCCAAGGCCATTCAACTGTTGAGCAAGAACAAGAAGGGCTTCTATCTGATGGTCGAAGGCGGACGCATCGATCATGCGCACCATGCCGGCAACGCGTATCGCGCCTTGAACGACACCATCGCCCTTTCACGAGCGGTGGCGCGCGCTCGTGAGCTCACGAGTGACGCAGACACGTTGATCATCGTGACTGCAGATCACAGTCACACGTTGACGATCAGCGGCTATCCGTCACGCGGCAATCCCATCCTCGGCAAGGTGGATGGAGCAAAGGATCAGTTGGGTCTGCCGTACACGACGCTGTCGTATGCGAATGGTCCCGGGTGGACGGGCAATCGCAAGCGCATGGAGATGAGCGCCGAGGAGCGCGCGAATCCCGTCGACTATCCTGGTACTGCGGCTCGTCCCGATCTCAGCGAGGTGGATACAGCCGCGACGAATTACATGCAGGAGGCTGCAGTGCCGCTCGGTTCCGAAACACACGGTGGTGAAGACGTTGCAATTTACGGGCAGGGCCCAGGTGCCTACTTGTTACGCGGAACCCTGGAACAGAATGCGATCTACCACGTGATGGCCACGGCATTGGGCTGGCAATGATTCTGTCGTTCTTGTGAATCCAATCGTGCCATCCCACGCGCACCACCGTATCATTCGCGCCCCGTCCGTTTCAGCTTCAAGCTCATGTCCACCATGTTCCCTTCCGCGTTTCGTGCGCATCCCTGGCACGGTGTCGATCTCGGTTCCAAGGCTCCGGCTGTCGTCACCGCCTACATCGAAATCGTCCCGACCGACACCGTCAAATATGAGATCGACAAGGGTACGGGCTTGCTGAAGGTGGATCGCCCGCAACGCTTCTCGAACGTCGTTCCGTCGCTGTATGGATTCCTGCCACGCACGCTGTGCGGCGAAAGAGTGGCCGCGCTGTGCGAGGACAAGACTGCGAAGCAGGGCATCGTCGGCGATGCCGATCCGATGGACATCTGCGTGTTGACGGAGAAGTCGATCCGTCACGGCGACCTGCTCGTGCAGGCGATCCCCATCGGCGGGCTGCGCATGATCGATCAGAACGAAGCGGACGATAAGATCATCGCGGTGATGTACGACGATGCTGTGTACGGTCACTTCACCGACATCGAGCAGTGCCCGGCCTCCGTGATCGAGCGCTTGCGCCACTACTTCCTCACGTACAAGCACGTGCCGGGCGAAGGCGATCACCACGTCGAGATCACGGACGTGTACGGACGTGAGGAAGCGTTCGAGGCGATCCGCCGCAGTCAGGAAGATTACGTGGCGGCGTTCATGGGAGCGGGGAGACTGAAATAGCTCGTTTGGCCAACTGGTCGGCTGGCTAGCTGGCCAGATCGAGAGTGTCCCCTCTGGCCAACAGACCAGTTGGCCAGCTGACCTCAAAACTTCACCTGCGTCCCGATCTCCAACACCCGGTGCGTCGGCAGCCCGTAGTGGATCGACGCAAGCTGACTGTTTCGTCCCATCAGCGCGAATAGCCGCTTGCGCCACATCGGCATGCCGGAGCTGCGCGCGAGCACCGGGTTCTCGCGACCGACGACATAGACAGTTTCCTCTGGCTTGTACGCCACGCCTTGCTCATCCGCGGCGCGCAGCGCCGCGACCACGCTGGGCGTTTCCATGTAGCCGTAGCGTGCAACGATGCGCTCGATGCCCGGGGCGATCGATTCGGCTTCCACGCGCTCTTCAGGCGGCACGAATGGCACCTCGGGTTGCACGAAGGTGAGCAACACGATGCGCTCGTGCAGCACGCGGTTGAAACGCAGGTTGTGCATCAAAGAGCGTGGGATGCCGCTCGCCTCCGAAGCAAGATACACAGCCGTGCCCGTCACGCGCACAGGTGCGTTCTTCTCCAGCTCGGTCAGAAAGTCGCGCGTCGGGATCTGGTCCTTCGCGATCAGCCAGTTCAACGTGCGTCGTCCTTCATGCCACGTCGACATCAGCAGATACACGATCGCCGCTGCCAGCACCGGTAACCAGCCGCCATGCGGGAAGCGCAGCATGTTCGAGCAGAAGAATGCGACCTCGATGAGGAAGATGGGAATCATCATTGCAATCAACGCGCGCGAGTACGTCCAGCGCTTGATGTAGATCAGCATGATCACCAGCACGCTGTCGATCACCATCGTGCTGGAGATCGCGATGCCGTAAGCGCCGGCCAGTGCATCCGAGCTTCCGAAACCGAGCACGAGACCCAGCACGCCGACGAACAACAACCAATTCACGACGGGCACGTAGACTTGTGCGATCTCGTGTTCGGATGAATGCAGGACGCGGATGCGCGGCAGATAGCCGAGGTTGAGCGCCTGGCGCGTGATCGAGAACACGCCCGAGATCACGGCCTGCGATGCAACGACCGTCGCTGCGGACGCCAGAAGAATGAGCGGCGGCAGTAACCATGGCGGAGCCATCAGATAAAAGGGATTGCGGACTGCCGTAGGATCCGTGAGCAGCAACGCGCCTTGCCCGAAGTAGTTCAGGATCAGCGCGGGCAACACGATGAGAAACCACGCGCGCCGAATTGGCGAGCGGCCGAAGTGTCCCATGTCGGCGTACAACGCTTCGCCACCCGTCACGGACAAGAACACCGACGCGAGCACGACGAATCCAGCGGTGCCGTTGCTGAAGAGAAACTCGACCGCGTGCACGGGATTGATTGCGGCGATCACTTTGGGATTGCGCGCGATCCATGCGAGCCCAAGCAATCCCAGCGTGATGAACCACACCAGTGTCACCGGCCCGAAGAGCTGACCCATCGCGCCGGTGCCACGCCGCTGCACGAAGAACAATCCGGTGAGAATCAGCACGGCACCAGGCAGCACGAAGCGGTGCAACTCCGGTGCGGCAATCGCAAGACCTTCCACGGCGCTGAGCACCGATACTGCCGGCGTGATGAGGCCATCACCGAAGAACAATGCCGCGCCAAACAAACCGACGGCGCCCACCGGACTCCAGATGCGCCAGTTGCGGCTCGCGGTGGACAACAAGGTACTGAGCGAGAGCACACCGCCTTCGCCGCGGTTGTCCGCTCGCAGCATGACGCCGACGTACTTCACCGAGATTATGAGGATCAGCGACCACACGATCATCGACAGCAGTCCCAGCACGGAGGATGAGCTGACCGCAACATGGTTGTGTGGATTGAAACAGGTGCGGAAGGCGTACAACGGGCTCGTGCCGATGTCGCCGAAGACGACGCCGAGTGCCGCGATCAGGACCTTGCTGGGCGACTGCTCGGCATTGTGCCGAGCGAGATCGACGGGGGCGGCGGAAGCGCGCACGCTCATGCGAAACCTGAGAAGGTAAGTGCAAGGGCGGGCATTGTACGTAACTCGCAGGTCAGGGCCTGCATTCGGGTTTCGTTGAGGAGCGCGATCTGTCGTCTACGTCACGTCGACTGCAGCCAGCGAGTCAGTGCGGTCGCCGCGGCGCCACCGACCAGGCCGATGGAGAGCCATTGCAGCGGCGTCACGTTCGCGACGGTGACCGCAATGGTTGCGGGCGAAAGGAATGCCACGGCGCCGCTCATGATCACCCAACTCAACGCCACCGCCAGGACGAATGCCACGCCGATGATGCGCATCAGACTCCTGCGCCACGCCTGACGCAGAGCGGCCAGCTCCTCCTGCGGTGCGGATTCCAGCGCGGCACTTCGAGCACGTTGGCGGGCCGCATCTTCGCGAGCAATACGGCTGAACAACTGAGCGTCGAAGTTCGATCCCAGCTCGGGCTCTGCAGGAACCGTTGCTGCGAGCGTCTCATCGATGCTGCGCAACGCGCTAGCAAGCTGCGTGCACGAGGCACACGATGCCATGTGGTTCTGCACGGCAGCCGCTTCTTCCGCACTGGCTGTGCCATCCAACCACTCTTGCAGGCGCAGCTCCCACTCTTCGTGGGCCGCGGTCGAGAGCTGCTGTTCAGGCGGTCTGTTCACGTTGGCGCTCCTCACCCACGAGCTCGATGAGACGCTTGCGGGCGCGATGCAATAGAGCTTTGACGGTGCCGAGCGGCAGCTCGAGGCTGGCCGCCGTCTGCTCGTACGATTTGTCTTCCATATAGAACAAAGTCACGGCCTGACGGTAACGTTCCGGCAGGCGGTCGAGCAGCTGCGTGACGCTGGTCACGGCTTCATCGCTCGGCATCTCGGTCACCGGCGCTTGAGTTTGCTGCCAGCTGTCGGGCTCGTCCAGCGACAGGTGCACGCGGCGCTTGCGCAATTGCGATAGACAGGCGTTGCGTGCGATTGCGTAGATCCACGTGGACAGCAACGACTGCGCAGCAAATCCCGGTAGGGCGCGCCAGATGCGGATGAATACCTCCTGGGCGGTGTCTTCGGCCAAGGCACGTTCACGCACGATGCTCAGACAGAGTCGGAACACTCGCTCGCGATAGCGCGGTACGAGCAGATCGAATGCAACACGGTACTCACCAGCGCGTAAACGCGAGTGGATATCGGCATCGGCAGCGACCGGTGCTGAGCTCATGGCCGGACGGCAAAAGTCCCGCGGTGGCTACCGCAGTTCTTCGCGTGGGGTCACGACAGCGGTCGTCGCTGAGCTCAAACGCTTGCGGCCTTCGATCGCGTAGTAGATGAGATACGCAATGCCCACCGCACCGACGACCAGCCCCGAAACGCCGAGCCATTCGTTGTGGGCAATGAACCAGGAACCCAGCAACGCGGCGCCGACCAGCGAGCACACGAGACCTCGTAACAGGCCTGTCTGCGGCCGCCGCTCCTCATGCGGTTCGACCGGCAGCGGCGGTATCTCCATGCCGCGTTCGATGGCCGCCATGCGTTCGGCGTGGTGCAGCTCGATGGTTTGCTTCCGCCTCCGATAGCGCAGGACGAGCGCAATGATCGGAATGGACAGCGGAAACCCGATAGCGAAGATGACCCCGAGGATGGGGATCAGCAGCGCCATAATTTCCATAAAGAAACCCTCTGGTTGGTAAATGCCCGGTCAAAGTGCCGTTGAGACGCGGGCGCGAGCTTAAAGGTTGCGGCGACGGACGGTTGACGGGACGCGGCTCGTGGCCAGACCATGCGCTCTGGCCGCCCAGGGTTGGTCACCCATGCCTGAGCTCGTCTGTTGGAAATGCGGTGCGTCTCTCGCCGCCTTGAGCTTGCCGCTGCGACGCCAGGACGAGTGTCGTGCCTGCAATGCAGCGCTGCATGCGTGCAAACTCTGCGAGTTCTACGACGTCACGGTGGCCAAGCACTGCCGCGAGCCCATCGCAGAAATCGTGCGCGAGAAGGATCGCGCGAACTACTGTGACTACTTCAGGCCGCGCGCGGGCGCCTACTCCACGAAGCGTGACACCGAAGCGAGCGCGGCCAAGACGCAGCTCGATGCACTTTTTGGCGGTTCGACGGCCGCTCCGAGCGCGGCCGATGAAGCCCGGAAGAAGCTGGACGATCTCTTCAAGAAATCTTGAGTGATCAACCGGCTCGCTCCTTCACCAGCTTGCCCAGCTTCTCCAGTGCACGTTCGATCGTGACCGACCACGGCATGCCGCAACTCAACCGGATGTAATTGCGGTAGTCGCCCTTCGCGGAGAACACCATGCCCGGCGAAATGCCGATGCGGCTGGCGAGCGCGGTGCTGAACAGCTCCGTGCCATCCACTCGCTCCGGCAACTCCAACCACAACACGACACCCCCTGCGGGCCGTGCCACTCGGGTGCCGGGCGGGAAGTAACGCGCGATCGCATCCATGAAGCGCTGTGCGTTCGCCGCTTGCTGTGTGCGCACGCCGCGGATGAACCGATCGTAGCCGCCGCTTGCGTAGTAGCGTGCGAGGACGCGCTGCTGCAACGTTGCGCAGCCGCCGGAAGAGAAGAACTTCGCGCGCGAGATGTCCGTGTGAAACTGCGGCGATACCGCCCAGCCCAGACGGAATCCAAGCGCAATCGTCTTCGATACCGAGCCGCACGAGATCACCCAGCCGGCGTCGTCGAACGCGCGCAGCGATCTTGGACGCACGCTGCCGTAATGCAGATCGCCGTAGAGATCGTCTTCGATGATGGGCACGCTGGCGCCAGCCAACGTTTCGACCAAGTCGCGCTTCGCATCATCGGGCGTGAGGCTGCCGACGGGATTGTTGAAGTTCGGCATCAGCAAGGCGGCGGCCAGCTTGTTCGAGCGCACGACGGCGCGCACGGCATCGACGTCGATACCGACGCCAGGTCGATTCGGCACTTCGACGACCTTCAAGCGCAAGTGCTCGACCGCCTGCAGCATGCCGAAATAAGTCGGCGACTCGAGCAGGACAGAATCGCCCGGCTGGCACAGCACACCCAGACTCAACGTGATCGCATCCATCGCGCCGTTCGTGATGACGACGTGATCAGGATCCGTCGGCGCTCCTGCGATGGCCATGCGCTTGGCAATCTGCCGGCGCAGCTCGGCATCTCCGGGAGGCATCAGCAACTCGCCTGCGTGCAGCGGATGATCGCGCAGCACTTCGCGTACGAGGTTGTTGAGACGCTTGGTGGGATACGAGGTCGGCGAAGCAAACGCGCAATTGAGCGGCACGATGTCGGCGCGCGAGGTTGCCTCACGCACGGTGTCCAGCACTTCCGTAGCCACGGATCGCGGGCGAGTCGCGCGCGAGATCTTTGGCCGCGGCTGCAAGAGCACACCGGTGCTCGGCCGTCGTACATAGAAGCCGGACTGCGGTCGCGCTTCGATCAGTCCCACGCTCTCCAGATGCACGTAGGCCTGCACGACCGTAGACACGCTTACACGTGCAGCGCGACTCATCGAGCGTACCGAGGGAATCCGATCATCGGCGCGCAAAGCGCCATTGGCGATCTGCGCCTCGATCAACCTGGCGACGCGTTCGTAAAGCAAGGGTTCGGCGGCGGCCATCGGTGTACTGCTCTGTACTGGTCCACCGGCAGTGTATCTGAATCTGTATTGGCCAACAGCTGCGCGCTACGGTGCACCCCATGAACACGAATCAAGGCACGGATGCTCGTGCCGGCGTTGTCGCCAGCTTCGCGAGCATCTACCTCATTTGGGGCACGACGTACCTCGCCATTGCGTTCGTGATCCGGACGATCCCGCCCTTCATCGCGGGCGGCATCCGCTATGGTGTCGGTGCTTTGCTGCTCTATGCATGGTTGCGTTGGCGCAGCCGCGAGCCGCTACGCGGCGTGCCGATCGTGGCCGCGATGCTGTGCGGTGTGTTCCTGTCCGGCATCGGTAACGGCTTCGTCATCTGGGCGCAGCAGGGCGTACCCAGCGGAGTGGCTGCATTGATCGTGGCTGCGACACCCGTTGTAGTGAGCCTGTTCGATTGGGCCTGGTTCAGCCGCAAGGTTCCGAACACGCGTGCGCTGCTCGGCATTGCAGTCGGCCTTGCAGGTGTCGTGACGATCGTGACACACACGCACGATCTCACGAGTGGCGCGCAGCCCTTGCACCTCGCTGCGATGTTCGCGGCCGTCGTAGGTTGGAGCTTCGGCACGCTTCAGCAGAAGCGTCTCGCCAACAGCGAGACCGTACTGAGCTTTACCTGCGTGCAGATGTTTGGCGGCGGCGTGTTTCAGTTTGCAATGGCGACGTTCGATCGCGAATGGCCGCAGCTGGATGTCACGCAGATCTCGCTCGCGTCGGCCGTCGCGCTAGGCTACTTGATCGTCTTCGGCAGCATCATCGCGTTGAGCGCGTACCTGTGGTTGCTGACGCGCGTGCCGTCGCAGAAGGTCACGACCTATGCGCTCGTGAATCCGATCGTCGCCCTGATTCTGGGTGCAGTCGTGCTGCACGAGCGAATCACGTTCGTCGCTGTCGTCGCGGCAAGTCTGGTGCTGATCGGCGTTGCGCTGGTGATGTTTCCACAGCGCTCGAAACCAAAGCTTCCGCCGCGTCGATCCGAGTCCGCTACGGCTTGTGCGAGAACGTCGTAAGTATCGGCGCAACTACGCGCCGGGAATGACCGCTGGGATCCGGTCCCGGCGCTCGCGCCACATCAGGTACAAACCGCTCACCGTGACGATGCTCGCGCCAACGTACATGCGGCTGTCCGGCAGCACGGACCACAGCACCCAATCGAGCGCCACACCCCACAACAAGGATGTGTACTCGAAGGGCGCAACCACAGATGGGGATGCGCGTCGAAACGCATCGGTGATGAGTTGCTGGCCCAACGTGCCTGCGATCGCGATCGCGAGAATCCACGGCCAGTGCTCGAGCCTGAGCGGTTGCCATTGCGGCCACGACAGCAATGCCGCGATCACAGTCATCACGGCAAGCGACCAGAACACTGTGGCCGAGCCGCTGTCGGTCCGCGACAGGATGCGGATGCACATCGCGCCCACCGCGTAACCGGCAGTCGCGCAGAGAGCTGCAAGGCCACCCAGTGTGACCAGATTCTCGCCGCTGGGTCGAAGCATGAGCAGAACGCCCATCAATCCGACGATGATGGCGAACCAGCGTGCAGGACTGACCCGCTCGCCGAGCACTGGCCATGACAACGCGGTGATCAGAAGCGGCGCACACAAGAAGATCGCATACGCATCCGCAAGCGAAAGTATTCGCACGGAGTAGACGAATGCCCACAGCATGAAGACGAACAGCACGCCACGGGCGACGTGCAAGCCGACGCGCACCGGCCTCAGCTCTTTCCACTTGCCGAGCATCCACGTGATCGCGAGCACACACGGCAGGGAAGCAGCACCGCGAATGAATGCCACTTGCATCGGCGGATACGAGCCCACCAGCTGTTTCATCGAGGCGTCCATCAGAGAGAAACAGCCCACGGCAGCGAGCATGGAAAGAATTCCGCGCAGGTTCGCAGACCGTTCGCGCGTGTGGGAATCACGTGGACTGTCGGGTGCCGATCTCATGCGGCGCGAGAGTAGCGCGACAGCACCAAGCCCGGGCAGGAACTTCCCGCGCACGCAGGACGTTCGCCGCTTACCACCGCGTTCCAACCTTGTCGGAGATTTCTGCATGGCCAGCTCAGACCCGCTGCAATCGCAAGTCCGCACCGATGTGCCGCAAACCGGCGTCGCCACGGAGGATTCGCGCCAGCTCGCGCAAGGATTGGCACGGGCACTGGGCGAAACCTACGTTCTGTATGTGAAGACGCAGGGCTTTCATTGGAACGTCGTCGGCCCGTTGTTCTATGGCTTGCACAAGCTCACCGAAGAGCAGTACCAGGATCTCGCGGAGGCGGCAGACAAGCTGGCCGAACGCATTCGCGCGTTGGGATATCCCGCGCCGAACAGCTTCAAGGATTTCGTGCGCCTGAGCGCGGTGAGCGAAGCGGATGGCAATCCGCCCGCGCGCGAAATGATTGCGCAGCTCATCAAGGATCACGAGACGATCGCACGCACGTTCCGTGAAACCGTCGAGCTCGCCAGCGATAGCGGCGATGTCGTGACCGCCGATCTGCTCACCGAACGCATCTATGCGCACGACAAAGCAGCGTGGATGTTCCGCGCGACCATCGCGCAAGACACGCCGACAAATCAGGGCCTCAGCTCTTGATCTGCGGCTAACCGAATTCGAGGTGACTATGCCATTCGAGCTCATGCCATTGCCGTATCCAAAAGACGCGCTCGAGCCCGTCATGTCGGCACGTACGTTGGAGTTTCATCACGACAAGCATCACGCGGGTTACGTGAAGACGCTCAATGAGTTGATCGCCGGCACGCCATACGCGAATCAGGATCTGGAAAGCATCATCCGCGCGACTGCAAAGAGCACGGATCCGAAGCAGCGCAAGATCTTCAACAACGCCGGCCAGGTGTGGAATCACAATTTCTTTTGGGAGTCCGTTGCGCCAACGGGCGGGGGCCATCCGCCGGAACAGATCGCCAAGCGTTTGAACGACACATTCCAGTCCTACGAGAACTTCCGCGATCGCTTCGTGCAGGTCGCGATGGACCAGTTCGGCACGGGCTGGGCGTGGCTGGTGGTGAAGGATGGCCGCCTGGACGTGATCTCGACCGAGGATGCCGACACGCCGGTCGTCCGCGGTATACAAGCCTTGTGCACGATCGATGTGTGGGAGCACGCCTACTACCTCGATTATCAGAACGAACGCGCTCGCTTCGTCAAAGCGGTGATCGAGACGCATCTCAACTGGCAGTTGGTCAGTAAGCGTCTGGCCGAAGCAGGGCAGCTCGCTGCCTGAGTCACGGGGCACCTGGGCACCGATGCCCAGGTGCGCGCAGGGCGCTACACATAGTGCGAACCCCGCGACGCGTCCCCGTGTAACTGCTTACCTTTTCATGGTTCAAATCGCGTCAATCGCCGCGCACCATGCGTATTGCTAGGACGCGCCGTCATGTACCGCACACTGCATTCCGATCCTTCTGAAGCCGCGCTCTACTGGACTGCGGTCAGCCTCATCATCTGCGAAGGACTGCCGCTGAAGGATGCGGCCGAGCGTCTGCACATCGAGGAGGAGCGCCTGCGCTCGATCATGGAAAAGCGCGAGGCCGTGTGCTGCCAGGACTCCAGCGACGAGTTGTGGCAGTGACGAGTTGCGGCAGTGAGGAATAGCTCCACACGCTCTGCCACGCCCATCTAATTGCGAATCGTTCTCGACTAGGTGAGAATTCCGCCCCCTCAAGCGGAGCCCGGCTCTCGATGCCGCTCACCACCCAAGCTAAGTCCCCGAGATTCCGCTGGTTCGCGCTCCTGCCTCTGAGCGCGGTGTTGCTCGCAAGTTGTACGCGCGAGCCGCCGGATGACCCGCGTCGCCCCGTTGTCGCAACGTATGCGCAGCTCGTGCTCACCACATACGAGGACGGGCTCCGTGGCGCGCGCGAGTTGGATCGAGCCATCGATGACTTTCTGGCAAAGCCCAGCCAGCGCGGTCTCGATCTGGCCCGCGATCGTTGGCGTGAAGCGCGCGTCTCCTACGGTCGGACCGAGGCGTTTCGTTTCTATGGCGGCCCCATCGATCACGAGGGCGGTCCCGAGGGACGCATCAACGGCTGGCCGCTCGATGAGAATCACATCGATACCGTGGCGACCGATCGTTACAACGCCGCGCCCGGTCTCAACATCATTGGCAACCCGAAGCGTTTCCCCCAGATCACGCCCGACATCATTGCTGCCCAGAACGAAGCAGGCGGCGAAAAGAACATCGCGAGCGGCTATCACGCGATCGAGTTTCTGTTGTGGGGACAGGACCTGAACGATCCGCCCGATTCGGCAGGCAAGCGTCCCTACACCGACTACGTGCCCAAAACCAAATCGCCCAACGATGTCGCTCTGCGTCGCGGGCAGTATTTGAAGGCGACAAGCAAGCTGCTGCTGCGCGACCTGGACGGCGTTGCGGCCGAGTGGCGCAAGCAAGGCGAAGGCCAGCAACCGAACTACCGCACCAACCTCGTCAGTGGCGACGTCTACACCGGTTTGAAACGCATGATCACCGGCATCATCACGCTCAGCGAGGTGGAAATGGCTGGCGAACGCATGAGCGTGCCACTGCTCTCCGGCGATCAGGAGGAAGAGCAATCCTGCTTCAGCGACTTCAGCACGCAGGATCTGCGTGCGAATGCTGAAGGCGTAGAGGCCGTGTATTACGGCGCGTATACGAAGAACGCCGCGCACGCGGACAAGAACAGCCTTGCCGAGCTCGTGAAAGCGGCTGATCCGCGCGTTGCTCAGGAAGTGGATGCGCGCATTCAACGCGTGCGCGAGACGCTCGAAGCGCTCCACGCGCCGTTCGATCGCGAGATTCAGCCGGACAACGCGGAAGGTCGCGCGCGCGTGCAAGCCGTCATCGATGCGTTGCGTGCGCAGGCGCAATCGCTCTCGCGCGCGGCGAAGAGCTTGCAGATTTTCCTCTCGCCGATTCAGAGCGACGGGGATTGAGATGAGCGCAGCGATCGAGTCGCGTAACGCAAGGACGGCGACGATCGTCGCGCTTCTCCTCGTGCTTGCCGCCTGCTCCAAACACTCCGCCGACATCGAACCGCTGCTCCAGCCGAGCAGCGGCGGCGCGACCACGGTCGAAGATTTCACGCGGCACGCTTATTCAAAACCCGCCGCGAATCTCCAAACCAACGAGCGCGCCGAATTTGTGATGGGTAATGCGTTCTTCAACAGCCCGTGGGTCGTGGCGCCTGCGAGTGCAGGGGCGCGCGATGGTCTGGGTCCGCTGTTCAACGCGCGCTCCTGCGATGCGTGCCATAACAACGACGGTCGTGGTCGACCGCCGGAACACGGTGAGCGGCCGATCGCACTCGTCGTGCAGTTCGGCATGCCGGGACAAGGCGCGCACGGCGAGCCGCTGCCGGAGCCGAACTACGGTGGCAATCTGAATCCATTCGCGATCGCCGGCGAAGGCGCGGAAGGCACACTCGACATCACATATACGGAAAAGCCCGGCCAGTTCGCCGATGGCGAGCCATATTCACTGCGAGTGCCACAGTACGCGTTCAGCGACCTGCAGTTCGGCCCGCTTGCACCCGACGTACGGTTCTCTCCGCGGGTAGCGCCCGCGGTGTTCGGCTCGGGACTGCTCGAAGCCGTATCGGCCGACGAGATCCTGAAGCGCGTGGACCCCGAAGATAAGAATGGCGACGGCATCTCCGGTCGTGCGAATCGCGTGTGGGATCGCGCGCTGAATCAGCAGGCACTCGGTCGCTTCGGCTGGAAGGCGAATCAACCGGATATCGCCCACCAAACGGCGGCCGCCTTCAATGGTGAGATCGGCATGACCTCCGCGCTCAATCCGCATGAGAACTGTATGCCGGCGCAGACGGCGTGTCTCGCATCGCCCACGGGTGGAAGTCCTGAGCTGAGCGACGAGATCTTCACGCGCATCGTCAACTACGAGCGCATGTTGGGCGTGCCGGCGCGGCGCGATTTCAAAGATCCGCACGTGCGCCGCGGGGCCGAGATGTTTCTCCAAGCGGGCTGCAACAGTTGTCACGTGCCCACGTTGAAGACGGCGCGCTTGCCCGAGATGCCGTGGCTATCGGAACAGACGATTCATCCCTATACGGACTTGCTGTTGCACGACATGGGTCCCGAGCTCGCGGATCATCGTGAGGACTTTCTCGCGAGCGGCTCGGAATGGCGCACACCGCCGCTGTGGGGTCTTGGTTTGTTGCACACGGTGAACGATCACACGCTGTTGTTGCACGATGGCCGGGCTCGCAACGTGAGCGAAGCGATTCTGTGGCATGGCGGCGAAGCGGCGGGCGCGAAGGAGCGCTTCCGCACGATAAGCAAGGAGGATCGTGCTGCGTTGCTGAAGTTCCTGGACTCGCTGTAGACGATGCCGCTGACTCGTCGACAGGTTCTGTCCGCCACGGCCGTTGCATTCGCCAGCAGTGCACTCGGCTTGTACGTGGCGTCACGCAATCATCTCAAAGGCGTGTTGCTGTCCGCGTATGAAGATGTGCGCGGGCAACAGTTCATCGGTGGTCTCGACCTGGCGACCCTGCGGCCCTTCGGCGCGCCCATTCACGTGCGCGCGCATGGTTGCGATGCCGATCCGCGCGATCCGCATCGAGTGCTGTTCTTCGCTCGCCGTCCTGGGGTCGAAGCGTTCGAGCTTTACATCGACTCGGGCGCCGTGCGTACCGCGTTCAGCACGCCCGCCGGTCGTCACCTCGCGGGACACGGTTTGTTTTCGAGCGATGGCCAGTGGCTCTACACACCCGAGCATGACTATGAACATGCGCGCGGTGTGATCAGCGTGCGCGATACGCGAGATTTCCGGATCGTGGCCGAGCTCTCCAGCGGCGGACTCGATCCACATGAAGTCGTGTGGCTTGGAGAGGATCTGCTCGTCGCCAACGGCGGCATCATGACGCACCCATCGAGCTATCGCCGCAAGCTCAACATCCCGACGATGGATCCTTCGCTGTGCCGCCTGGATGCGACGTCGGGCCGCTGCATCGAGCAGCTGCGCTTGCCGGATCACTTGCTCAGCATTCGCCATCTGTCCGTCGTGAGTCCGGAACACGCCGTAGCCGGACTGCAGTACGAAGGCGATCCGCAACGTGCGCCGGGACTCGTGGCTGCGTATCGCAAGGGTCACGGCTTTGCTCTGTTACCCACACCGGTGGCCGAGCTGCAGCGCTCGAACGGATACATCGCAAGCGTGCTGGCCGATGCCACGCGCAATCGGGTGCTGGCCGCTTGCCCGCGAGGCACGGGCGTCGCGGCCTGGCGTCTCGATACGGGCGAGTTCGTCGGCATGATCGACGCAGTCGAAGCCTATGGACTGTCGCAGACATCCGACGGACTGCCGTGTGCCTCGCAACGCGACGGCACGACACTGGCCATCGAGCACGATGCCGCGCGCCATCTGGCTGAATCGAACCGCATTCGCTGGGACGATCACTGGCGCTTTCACGAGGACGCCATCACAGTTGCCGCTTGAACGCGCGTGGCAGAATCGCACGTCACTGTCACCGTCCCGAGGTCTTCATGCGTCCGCGGACTCGCCTGGCACTCATCGCGTTGTCCAGTCTTGCAAGCTCACTGGCCGTTGCGCAGACCTATCCCTCCTCGTGGTCACCTGATCGTCCGCCACGTCTCGTCGAGGACCGTTTTCGCTTGGAAGTCGGGTTGCTGCCTGTATCGATCGATACGCAATTTCGCCTGGACCCGTCGGACACCGTGTCGGGCACGCATGTCGATGGCGAAAGCGATCTGGGCCTCACCGATTCCAAGTTCGTGCCGCAGCTCGAACTGACGTTGTTGCCCGGCAAGCATCACCTGGTGCGGCTGTCTGCGTTCACCGTGCGACGCTCTGCACAGGAGGTCATCGATGAAACGATCATCTTCGACGATGAGGTGTACTTGCCGAACGAACGAGTCGACTCCGAGTTGAATCTCTCGCTCGTTGGCCTGACCTACGGCTATCGTTTCATCGCAAGCGAGAGCACCGAGCTCGCAGCAACCTTCGGCATCCACATCACGGAGATCGAAGCCAATGCCGTCGTGCGCAGTCGTGTCGTGCGTGAGTCGGAAACCGGCGTCGTGCCGATTCCGCTGTTTGGAGTCGAAGGTCGCTATGCCTTCAGCAGTCGCTGGTCGACGGAGCTGAGAGCGCAATATCTCGGCGGCAAGAAACGGGATATCGATGCGTTCATTTCAGACGTGCGCGGCTCGTTCACGTGGCGCCAGAACCCGCACGTCGTGTGGGGTCTGGGTTATCGCGCGTTCCACATCAAGGTCGATTCCAAGGACGAAGGCGATACGGGCCGGGTCGATCTGCATTTCAACGGGCCGGAGTTGTTCGTGCGTGCGAGCTTGTAGCACCGGGCAGAACAGTCACGCATGCGTCCCCTCCCTTGCGAGGCGGGGGATGACCGAAGGAATTGGCGCGCGAGGGACAGGGTGGGGGCAAAGGCCACTTCGCCCAACTCAAGGCGCTCCCGAATAAAACCTCCCGCTGATACACCCGCGTTCCGATTCCCTCAAACAATCCAAACGTCGCCACTCCCCAGGGATTCGCGAAGGCGATGTCCGCACGAACTCCGCCGTGGTGCGCCTTCTTCAACAGTGAGAACACGACGGCCCAGAGCGTCCAATGTGCTGCCCACCACGCGCAGCAGCCCGGCCGACGCTTCGGATCGCGGGTCGTCAGTTGCGATTGGCGGGCTGCCGGGGGGAAACTTGCCGAAATGACATGAGATCTGCGTAGGGGTGCTCATTCGTTTTGGGGATAACCTGCACGCATGAGTGGGCGGAACATGAAGGGCGCCCGTCTCGCGTTCGCAGCGATCGCACTGCGGAGCGTTACTCGTTGGCGTTCGGGCACCGAACTGGGTACAAGAATGTGAAGCCGGGCTCACTCGGCCGGCATGAACGTAGATCCGTTCAGCGGTCCTTAGAGCAAGTGATGACAAGATTGCTCGCGGATCTGATCGAGTCGACGGTGTAAGCGAGGGGGCGACGTGAACAGAGCAGAGCATCGATTCACTGCAATGCTGTTGGGCTTGATCCTGGGCGGTGCTACAGCAATTGCCTGGTCGCAGGACGAAGCGGCCTCCGATTTCGCCAAGCTGAGTTACTCGGCGGCCTGCGATTCGCAGAACAACCGCCTCCTGCTCACGAACGCGCACACCTTCAAGACGCTGCAAGCCGTGGTGCGCTGGCGCGCCGCGGGCGGCAAGGACCTGCAGGATCAATTCTTCCCTGCGCCATCGACCACGATCGAGATCGGCTGCGCGGCGGATGCCCAGATCGTCGAGGTGAAGTTCGCGGATTTCTAATGTGAAACAGCGCCTCGGGCAGCCTGCACTCGCGCTGTAGCTCAGGTGAAAAAGCGTGGTTTTTCCCCTTCGCTCGCCACCTGCGGCAGCGGGCACATTGCGCTGCGCCGTCCTGCTGCGCGCAAGCCCTGGGTGTCCATCCATGGACACCCGCTCGGCGGAGCGAAGCGATGCTTCGCTTAAACGCACCGCCGAGCCCCTGTGCCCGGATGGCATTTGACAGGGATGTTTCATGCGTCGGGCCGTGCAGCGTGATGAACAACTAGCGCTCAGTAGGTCGGCTTCAACACCATCAACCCCAGTGCGGCGAGCGGCGCGAGCGTCGCCAGCGAACCCCAGACCGCCCACTGGCGCGACAGCCGCTGATACGTCACGCGATCGAAACCACCCCGGCCGCCTTGTACGGCAACGTCACGCAAGCGTCGCTGCAGTGGCGCGAGGAGCGCCATGAACACGATGGCGGAGATCGCGAATAGTACGAGTGACTGCCACACCCACGTCGTACCCAGGAACGAATACCCCGACGCGATCACCAGCGAAATCCCCGTCACCAGGATCAATCCGACGCCCGGCACGGTGAAGTAACGATCCGCTGCGATGATGCCGTCCATCGCATAGGCGATGACGCGGGCATCGTTGCTGCGATCCGCGAGCGATTTCCACAAGACAGCGGTGATGATATTTCCCAGGAAGAGCACGACACCGAAGATGTGCAGGAGTTTCAGCGTGAGATACATGGCGGTCCTCGGTTGAGCGAGGGGCGCCATTGAACCACAGCACTGCGGTGCGGTTTAGCCGAGGCGAGGACAGGGTGGGGAAGGTCGCCTGATCGCAGACAAAAAAAACGTGCGCAACTGCGAAGCTACGCACGTCTGCATCCAATCAGGCCCGGGGGAGGAACCTGAACTCGTAAGCATGTTTAAGTACGGAGGCCACTCATCGAGGGCATGCACGCTGCCCTCGGTTATCCAGTTGCATAGGCCGTGCCAGCATCGAATTTTGTGAGTGAGACGAGGAAATGGGATCGTTTGCGACCGGTTTGTGTCGGCTAATTCAGACAAATCGCGCAGCAGCACGTTTGCAGTGGCTCTGCGATTGAGCATGCACTGCGGTGTGCGCACCAACACGAGGCGATACGGCAGGTCGATATCGGTTGACCGTGAAGGTCGACGCCGCGACAGCAATCGATCGTACGGACATCACTGTGTCGTCGATGGGCCATCGATGCCCGTCGGCACGTCGAACTCGCCCTTGGTCGTGAACCGTGTCGTGCCCAGGATCGATCCACCGAGCTTGCCCTTCATTTCGTAGGTGAGCTTGCCGTTGCTGTTTCCTGTGGCCATGCCCAATGCCTGGCGTGCCATGCGAAACGCAGAAATGGTTACCGGCACCTCGACTACGGATTCGCCGAAACGGGGAATGCTGCCGCTCGCGTCGCTGACGCCACTCGCAAAGGCCTTGCCCTGTACATCCATCTGGAGCCCGATGCCGTCGTAATCGATGGCGGCTTCGTTGGGATTCTGCACGCGCAGCTTCACCATCAAGCGCAACTCCATTCCTTCGCCCTGCAAGGGCTCGATGCCTGCGACGGTTACCTGCAAAGGATCCTTGCCTTGCAGATTGGCGCACGCCTGAAAAAGCAGCACTCCGATAGCAAACAGGGCAATGAGGCTACGGCGACCGTTCATATGAACCTCCGTTGCGAAAGCACTCTTGCGAACCAGCTCAAAGACCGGCCAACGATCTTCCCGTTGCCACGATAGGCAACGCCGCTACGGTGCCAATACTTGCCAATCCTATGCCCACCGCACAGGAGGCTCGACCATGGCTCCGGAATCCACACCGCAGAACCCGACGACTGCGCCCGACAACCCCTACACGCAGATCTACGTCGTACAGAAGGGCGACACGTTATCTCGCATCGCCGAGGAGCACTACGGCGATCCGGCCCTCTACATGAAGATCTTCGAGGCCAACCGCGACATCCTGAGCGATCCGAACAAGATCAAGCCAGGGCAGAAGCTGAAGATTCCCTGACCAACACGATTTCCAAACGTCGCGACCCACTTCAACAGAGGTGATTCTATGAACAAGATCAGACTTCTCTGCGCGATCTGCATCGCAGCCTTGTTCATCGGCGGCTGTGCCGGGCAGAAAGAACCCGCATCGCAAGCGGTGGCTGCGATCGAATCCTCGCTCGATGCCATCCGCGCGGATGCCTCGAAGTACGCATCCGATCAGCTGCAACACACCGACGCTCAGCTCGCCGTGCTCAAAGAGTCGCTGGCAAAAGGCGACTACAAAGCGGTGCAGGCCAATGCGCCCGGACTCGCGAGTCAAGTGGCAGAGCTGGGACAGACGGTCTCGACGAAGAAGTCGGAAATACAAACGGCGATGGCGGATGCGCGTAAGGAGTGGGAGTCGTTGTCTGCCGATGTGCCGCAGATGATCGCCGCCGTGCAAAGCCGGGTCGACGTGCTGGGACAGGCGCGCAAGCTGCCGAAGAATCTGTCGGCGGACACGTTCAAAGCGGCGCAAGACGGACTGAACATGGCCAAGAGCACGTGGGCTGAAGCCACGGCTTCATTCGGATCGGGCAACGCTGTCGATGCCGTGAGTAAGGCGCGCACGGCGAAGGAGAAAGCGAGCGAGGCGATGCAGACGCTGGGGATGGGCTGAAGAAGAAGTCCCGGCAGTTGCGACGAGTCGTCGCACGCAGGACTAGCCCGCGTGTGACGACTCGTTCACTCAGCAGTTCAATTCATGGCGCATTGTCCGACGGCGTTTTCGCCGCCGCTCGTGCCTGGCGACGCAGATAGTGACGTATCGCTTCGAGATCGCCATCGCCCAGTATTTCGAACTTCGGCATGCCGCGCGACACCAGCGCGCCGTCGTGAACGATGCTGTGAAATGCCGGCGCCGAGAGCGGAATCGCTGAGTAACGCAAGTCCGGCGCGGCACCACCGGCGATGGCAGCGAGACCGTGGCACACGGCACAACGATTGGCGAAGTGTTTGGCGCCGCTCTCCGCGAGGGTTGGGTTCACGACGAAGCTCGGATCGTCCGGCGGTTTCGTAGCTTCGATCTTTGGCGCCGGCGGCAGGCTTTCTTTGCCATCGAGTGCAAACGTAAGAACCCGTCGTTGCTGACGGCGATATTCCCAACCGAACTGCGCTGACGAAGGTCCGAATGCGGATGCGGTGCCCGAGTAGCCGGTGATCACGCTGACATACTGTTTGCCGTTCGCCAGATAGGTGATCGGTTGC
The DNA here is from genome assembly GCA_040513115.1 of Steroidobacteraceae bacterium. Taxonomy (GTDB): domain Bacteria; phylum Pseudomonadota; class Gammaproteobacteria; order Steroidobacterales; family Steroidobacteraceae; genus DATELY01. Next base: position 26,811 of record JBEVDW010000148.1, read on the forward strand.
GCGACGATGCCGTTCTGTGCGGCGAACGACCAGAGCTCGCGACCGCTGTCGGCCGCGCGTGCAACGAAGCGTCCATCCGCCTGGCCTTGGAACACGAGATCGCCCGCCGTGCTGAGAACGCCACCGTTCATCGCGCCGAGCTGAGGCACCGACCACGCTTCTCGTTGTCGTACCGGGTCCCACGCCTGCAACGCGCCGAGCGGCTTGCCGTCGGCGGGAGGCATGTCGGGTATGACGGTATTCAGACCGCCATTCGAAACCATGCCCACAGGGTGTTGCCAGGTTTTTGGATCGATGCCGCGATCGTCGTAGTAGCCCGGCACGTTGAAGATCGGGATGTATGCGAGCTGCGTCTTCGGGCTGTACGCCATCGCTTGCCAGTTGTGAGCGCCGAGCGGGCCGGGCCAAATGAAAGCTTCGCCGTTGGGATAACGCGCGGCGGGATCTTCGATGGGCCGGCTCGTTGCAGGATCGATGCCTTTCGCCCACGTCACTTTCGCGAACGGTTGCGCAGAGATGAGCTTGCCGTCGCGCCGATCCAGCACATAGAAGAAACCGTTCTTCGGCGCGTGGAGCAACACCTTGCGCTCTGCGCCGTTGATGGACAACGTTGCCAATTCCATGTCCATCGCGGAGTTGTAATCCCACGATTCGCCCGGCGTGGTCTGGTAGTGCCATACATACTTGCCTGTGTTCGCATCGAGCGCGACGACTGCGCACAGGAACAAGTTGTCGCCGCCGCCGGGACTGCGGATCTTCCGATTCCACGGCGCGCCGTTGCCGGTGCCGATGTAGACGCGATCGAACTCGGGGTCGTATGTGATGGCATTCCACACCGTGCCACCGCCGCCCCACTCCCACCAACGACCGGTCCAGGTTTTCGCGGCCATGGCCATGGCGTCATTCTCGAAGCCCTTCGAAGGATCGCCAGGCACCGTATAGAAGCGCCACAACTGTTTGCCGGTCTCGGCGTCGTACGTCGTGACGAAGCCGCGCACATGACCGTAGTCCGCACCGCCGTTGCCGATGATCACTTTGCCGTTGAAGGCGCGAGGCGCGCCGCTGATGTAGTGATTCGAGCCCTCGGGCAACGTTTGCACGCTCCACACAGGCTTACCCGTTTTCGCATCCACTGCGATGAGACGGCCATCCTGCGTGCCCACATAGATCTTGCCGTTCCACCATGCGACACCGCGGATGCCCCATGCACCTTTGAGGCGTTCGCCGGCGACACGCGCGACTTCGGGGTCGTAGTGCCAGAGCTGGCGGCCACTCGCAGCATCGAAGGCATACAACTCACTCAAGCCGACAGCGAAGTACAACACGCCGTCGATCGCGAGCGGCGCGCCCACGCTACTGCTCATGGTGGGCAGATCGAATGACCATGCCAGACCGAGGTGTGCGACATTCTTCGCATCGATCTGCGTCAGCGGACTGTGATGAGTCTCATCGTAGGTCCTGCCGTAGGCAGCCCAGTCGGCACCGTCTGTCGCCGTGCTCAGTAGCGCGTGCGAATCCACTGCGGCGGCACGCGGCTTTTGTTCGCTCGCATCACACATGCCGTAGAGCGCCCAGGTT
>JBEVDW010000149.1:0-12638 GCA_040513115.1 Steroidobacteraceae bacterium
TGCTCATGGGCCTCACCAGCATTCCGCTGCGGACTTTCTATTGGGTCACGCAGGTCGGCGCCCTGGCGGGCACGTTCGTCTATGTGTATGCCGGCACGCAACTGGCCTCGATTCAGCGTCTCGCGGACGTTGCCTCGCCGCGGTTATTGCTGGCCTTCACGCTCTTGGGAAGCTTTCCACTGCTCGCGCGCACGATAGTGCGCTCACTGCAACAGCGACGCATCTACTCGCGCTGGCAGCGCCCTGCTTCGTACGATCGCAATCTCATCGTGATTGGCGCCGGCGCCGCCGGGCTCATCAGTGCCTATATCGCCGCCACGGTGAAAGCCAAAGTCACTTTGATCGAAGCCAACAAGATGGGCGGGGACTGCCTGAACTACGGATGCGTACCCAGCAAGGCCCTCATTCGCAGCGCGAAGCTCGCCCATCAAATGCGACACGCGCAACGCTACGGTCTCGAACCGAGTGCCCCTCGCATCGACTTCAAGGCGACGATGGCCCGCGTGCGGGAAGCCATTCGGGCCATCGAGCCGCACGATAGCGTGGAGCGTTACACGGCACTGGGCGTAGAAGTGCTGCAAGGCTATGCCACGATCGTCGATCCGTGGACCGTGCAAGTCGCACGCAATGATGGCGGTACACAACGACTCACCGCGCGCAGCATCGTGATCGCAACGGGCGGTACTCCAATCATCCCGCCCATTCCAGGGCTTGATGCCGGGGGCTGCGTCACGAGCGATACGTTGTGGGATGAGTTTGCAACGCTCGCGTCCCCGCCAAAGAAACTGGTGATCTTGGGCGGCGGCCCCATCGGTTGCGAGCTCGCACAGTGCTTCGCGCGCCTCGGTTCCGATGTCACGCAGGTCGAGATGGCCCCGCGATTGTTGCTGCGAGAGGATGCGGAGATTGCAGCCCTAGTGCAACGAAAGCTGGGCGAGGATGGCGTGTGCATTCTGACCGAGCACAAGGCGCTCCGGGTAGAACGAGCAGCTGGTACGAAGGCGCTCGTCGTGCAACACCACGGACAGGAAAAGCGCGTCGAGTACGATGCGCTCATCTGTGCCGTGGGCCGCAAGGCACGGCTGACGGGTTACGGTCTGGAAACGCTCGGCATCGCCACCGAACACACGTTGGAAACGAATGAATTTCTCGCTACCCAGTATCCGAATATCTTTGCCGCCGGCGACGTGGCGGGCCCTTATCAATTCACCCACGTCGCCGCGCATCAGGCTTGGTATGCAGCCGTCAACGCACTCTTCGGCACCCTGCGTCGCTTCCGAGCAGACTATTCGGTGATTCCTTGGTGCACGTTCGTAGACCCGGAGGTTGCGCGGGTGGGCTTGAACGAGCAGGAAGCGAAGGAGCGAAACATCCCATACGAAGTCACGCGCTATGAACTCAAAGAACTAGACCGCGCGATCGTCGACAGCGCGACGGAAGGTTTCGTCAAAGTACTCACGCCTCCTGGCAAGGACACCATCCTCGGCGCCACGATCGTCGGCGAACACGCGGCCGATCTGCTCGCCGAATACATCCTGGCGATGAAGCATGGTCTTGGCCTGGGAAAGATTCTCGGGACCATCCACATCTATCCCACCTTGGCGGAAGCGAACAAGAGCGCGGCCGGCGAGTGGCGCAAGCGACACGCACCGCAGCGCCTACTGCAATGGGTGGCGCGTTATCACGCATGGATGAGGGCTTAGCTTCACATCAATGAGCCCTCCGTGCGCTTCTCAATCATCATTCCCGTCCTCAACGAGGCTCCAGGCCTGAACCGGACCCTGCGTGATATTGCAGTGCTGCAGGCGCAAGGCGCCGAGATCGTTCTGGTCGATGGCGGTAGTCAGGATGCGACTGTCGCCATCGCCAACGAGCGTGGTTTTGCCGCAATCCCGAGTGATCGAGGTCGCGCGCGGCAGATGAACACGGGCGCGCGGCATGCGAGCGGCGATGTGCTCGTCTTTCTTCACGCAGACACGAGTTTGCCCCGTGGGGCGCTGCAGGAGATTGCGCTCGCGTTGCAGGGCGGACGCCACGTCTGGGGACGTTTCGACGTGAGGATCGAGGGTCGCTCGTGCCTTCTTGGCGCCGTGGCGTTGTCGATGAATTGGCGCTCTCGATTCACTGGGATCGCGACCGGAGACCAGGCCATCTTCGTCACGCGCGCGGCCTTTATGTCCGTCGGCGGATATCCCGATCAACCGCTGATGGAGGACATCGAGATCTCGAAGCGGTTGCGCAGATTGTCATCACCGGCATGCATCGCGCGTCGAGCAATCACCTCGGGGCGCCGCTGGGACAGCTACGGTGTCGTGCGCACGATCGTGTTGATGTGGAAGCTGCGTTGGGCGTACTGGCGCGGCGTGCCCGCGAGCGAGCTAGCGAGGGCCTATCGATGAGGAACACTCACCTCATCCTCTTCGCCAAAGCACCCGCGCGAGGCCTTGCCAAGACGCGATTGATTCCTGCGCTTGGCGTCGAACGCACCGCCGCTCTCGCGGCGCGGATGCTGCACGAGACACTTCGTCATGCAATCGCCGCGCGACTCGGGACGGTCGAGCTCTGCGTCACCCCGGCGATCGAGGACGCGCAATGGGAAGGAATTTCCGTCCCCACGGGCATCGTCGTAACGTTTCAGGGCGAGGGGGATCTTGGCGCCCGTCTTACGCGCGCCGCCCGCAGAGCCTTGCAGTGCGAGCGCGCAGTCCTGTTTCTCGGCACCGATTGCCCGCACCTCGATAGCACTCGGCTATGCCAAGCGGCGCACCACCTCGAACACGCGGACGCAGTCCTGTACCCGACGACCGACGGTGGTTACGCACTCATCGGCATGAAGCAGTTCAACGCACGCGTGTTCGCAGACATCGAGTGGAGCACGGCTTCCGTGACTGCAACGACGCGAGCACGCATGGCTGAACTCGCCTGGTCGGTACATCTCGGCCCAACGCTGCACGATATCGATGAGCCCGCCGATCTCGCGCATTTGCCTGAGCACCTGACACCGCCGCCACCCTAGTGCGCTTCTAAAGCAGGTAGGTGTAACCATGCGCGGCAAGAGACGGTGAGTCAAACCTCTCGTCATGTTGCGTCACGCTCGGGCAAACGCGTCCTTCATCCGCTCCGGGGTGATGGGCACGCGGCGCACACGGACACCGGTGGCATCGAAGATTGCGTTCGCGATCGCCGCTGGGACCGTTCGTGTAGAGGGCTCGCCCGCGCCCGTGGGCTTCAATTCCAAGATGCGTAGAGTTGCTTTAGTCGGATCGGACGGTGTGTTGGATGTTCTACCGTCGCAAGTCGAGGGAGTGATGGTACCGGTGCATGACCTCACGCTCGTCTCTCTGGGTATGAACGTGATGGACAACCTGGATCCGGAGGCGGCCGCAGACATGGCAGCACAACTGAACCGCTGGGACTTCATGCTGACCTTCGCGCCCTTGCCAGTCACTGGCGCGACGGGATCGCCACTGAATGCGTTAGCGGATTTTTTGAACGTGCCGTTCGCGGCCCCTGAATGCCGGAACGTGGAAAGGATCGGGCGAAAATCAAGGCTGTGTGATCAGACCACAAGCGGCTGGATACTTTGCCAACGTCAGCGCGCATATATTGTGGGCGCCTTTACACCACCGCAGTCGGTCCTTTCAGAGAGGTGTGGTTCGCTGCGTGATGTCGTCGGCGGCGAAGCGGGTCAGGCCAAGCAAGCGCTCCGCGTGATTGGCTTAGGCTCCCGTTCTTGTGCACAGAGGGACGGGACGACCCAAATCTGAGCCGTCACTCCGACGTTCCCCCAAGGACTATTCCCTGGAATCCTCTCTAGGTAGATTTCCGGTAGACGTCGCAGCCGGCCTTCTCTGCAGTAATTCTGACCGGCAGGGGTCGTTCAGGTCTTTTGCCCAGCCTCAACCTGCGCCGGAACATACGAAACCCCGCATCCCCCCAGGCCGCAATACCCACCCGGATTCTTCGCCAGATACTGCTGGTGATAATCCTCGGCGTAGTAAAACTCGGGTGCGTCGAGAATCTCAGTCGTGATCTCGCTGAACCCCGAGCGCTTCAGAGACGCCTCATAGGCTTTGCGGCTCTGCTCCGCCGCGGCACGCTGTTCGGCGTCGTACACGTAGATTCCAGAACGATACTGCGTCCCGACGTCGTTCCCCTGGCGCATGCCTTGCGTCGGGTCGTGCGACTCCCAAAAGGTTTGGAGCAACCGCTCATACGACGTCTTGGTCGGGTCGTATACCACCAGGACCACTTCGTTGTGACCGGTCATGCCGCTGCACACCTCTTCGTAGCTGGGGTTCGGCGTGTACCCTCCGGCGTATCCGACCGCAGTCGTGTACACCCCGGGTAACTGCCAGAACTTCCGCTCGGCGCCCCAGAAGCACCCAAGCCCAAACAGCGCGGTGCGCATGCCGGTTGGGAAGGGGGGCTTGAGCGGGTTGCCATTGACGAAGTGGCGCTCAGGGACGTCCATGGACTCGGCACGGCCGGGCAGCGCCGCGGAGGGATCGGGCATCGCAGCTTTCTTGCGGGAGGAGAACATAGGGAGCTCCTAGTTTTCGACAGGTTCAAACGTCGACGCCGCCCAGACATGGGGTAGGCTGGCAGGCGAACAAGACTGTCGGGTGCGCGCGGACCTCGCTCAACGGTGGCAGATTAAGCGGTGTTCAGCACAAGTGTCGATGGACTACCGACGTACACCGCGTACACGATTACCCTGATCCACATCAACTCGCATCGTATCCAGGAGAACCAGCGTCCATGTCCACCCCCTCGACTGCGGAAGGCGGCCTGCGCATCCTGATCGTGGAAGACGAGGTTCTGGTCAGCATGTTCTTGAGCGATGTTCTGATGGACTTCGGCCACACGGTGACGGGTACGGCGGATACGGTGGACTCGGCGCTCGAGCTAGCGGCCAAGCATCCGTGCGATCTGGCCTTCATCGATCTGGGGCTTGCAGGTCACGGCGATGGCATCGAAGCGGCCTACCAGTTGCGTGAGCAGCACGGCGTTCCGGCCCTGCTCATGAGCGGCGCATCGGAATCTTCGGTGACCGCACGGGCGGAAAAGGCCCGCCCGGTCGGCATCTTGATAAAGCCCTACACGGAAGCCGACGTGAAACGCGCCTTGGACACGGCCCTGTCGCAGCTGCAGGGGAAATAGGTCAGCCGGTTCAACCCGCCCCGGAGCTGACCGCGGCCAGTTGTGTCCCGCCGCTGAACACAGGACGCGTCGCGGACAGTTCGGGATTGCGGCGGCACTCGCGTGGGGTCACGCCGTGGAAACGGCGCAGCGCTCGGAACAAGGTCGAGCGTGAGTCGAAGCCCACCATCCGCACCACTTCTTCCACACCACAGGAGCTCTGACGCAGCAGCCGCACGGCCGCAATGGCCCGCTTGCGTTGCAGATACTCGTGCGGCGTGACGTTGTGGACGCACTTGAACAGCCGCAGAAAGTGATGCCGGGACAAGCAGGCGGCGCCGGCGATGTCCCGCAACGACAGCGGCTGGGAATAGGAGGCGTGAATGAAATCGGTCGCGAGCAGGATGCGACGCAGGATCTCGCGACGTGTCGCCACACGCCGTGCGGGAATTGCCCGCAATCGAGCGATTAACTGCCGGTGGCTGAGCAGCATGCGCTCCAGCAGGAAGCCGAGCTGCTCTTCGTACCACGACGCTTCCTTCACCCCTGACTCACAATGGCGACGGATAAATTGCAACACCGTCGTCACACTGCGGTCATGCGCGAACAAATGTGGCACGAACGGCAAGGTCAGCGAATCTTCGCCGCGATCGAACAGGTAGTCCTCCGGTGTGACGAGGCCACGGAGCACGGTCTCGGCCCAGCCACGCTCGAAGAACACGAGTGTCAGATGCGTGTCCGCCGTGGCGCGCAGCTTCACGCCCATGCTGTCGCCTGTGGATAACCAGCAGTCCTCGTCCACGCTGACCGTGCGCGTCCCGAGTTGAACATCGAGGCGTCCGCTCCAGACCGCCACCAGAAATGCGCGGCCATCGTCGAGCGTCAGATCCACACGCGGGGCGTGCATGCTCAACACCGTCGTCTCAGTACCCACAGCGCGGAGTATCCGGTTGTTGAGAACGTCACCCGCTAGCTCCGAGGCACTGTGAACGATCATGCGCAATCTCCCGTGTTGTTCTGCAGCGAGGTTTGAGGTTCGGTTCAGTCGCGACGGCGCGAATGGAGGGTGAGATCCGACCAACCGCGAAAAGGTTTCGCGCCCTTTCCTGAAACTCGCCGACACAACTGGAATTGCGCAATGGATGCACCTGGAGAAAAGCACCTCACAAGAGTTTGGCGACAGGGTGCCAACGAATCGGAGTGCCGCCAGCCGCTCGTTTTCCGTGAGCTGTCGCGTGCCAGCGCCCGTGCAGTTGCCTAGAATGGCGCGCCTTCGATCCTGGAACCCCGCATGAGCATCGTCCACGCCCACAACCTCGCCCGTCCCCTCCCCGATCACCGTCCCTATGGGATCCGTGTCCGGCTGAGATCATCCGACCCGTTCCGCAATCTGGTCGGCAATGATTGGACGCGTGAGCACTGGTTCGCCACGCGCGAGGAGCGCGACCGAGTCCTACAGGAAATGAGCGGGCGCTACATCTATTTCCGGCCAGGGGATCAGCCGACGCTCGATTACGAGGTCGTGGACAGGAAGTAATGGGCAAGGAAGGCGTTGGGCCGGCTCTGATCTTTCTGTAGCCCAGGGGCAGGCCTAGAGCCCTCTCTACCCCTCCCTCAGAACGTCCTGCCCAGGAACAAGTAGAACGCGTGATTGCCTCCTTCGTCGAACCCCGCACCCAGGTAGACGGGCCCGAGGAAGGTATCGACGCCGAGGAACACGCTCCCGTCGGTGCGCAAATCCCCGAAGCTTGCCTCGCTGCGGTCCTGCCAAACGTTCCCGGCTTCGAGCGATAGCCCCGCATACGTCGGAAAGTCGAGCACGCCCGGCCCGCGTCTGCCGATCTGACGGTAGTAGATGAGCCGGCCGACGCCGTAATGCGGACCGGACAGCGTGTTCGAGGCCAATCCCGAGAGGTTGAAGAATCCACCCAGGGTGAAGAAATCCTGCGGCGTCGAGACGTCATCCACCGTCGTGCCTATGTCCGTCCAGAAGATCAGCGTGTGGCGATCGAACGAGCGCGCAACGAGCCAGCTCGTCTCGACGGTATCGACATGGACGTCGGCCCCCATGCTGTCGCGCTCCGCGCGCCACTCCAGCTCGAACTGCTGGCCGTGGCGCGGGAAGAAGATGCTGTCCAGCTTGTCGTACGAGAAGCGCGTGAAATAGCCCCCGCGGTTGAACTCGCCCGTCGGCAGCGTCGGATCTCCGACGAGCACCCGTGATCGCCCCTGACCACGGCGCAGGCCCACGCGCAGCTCGCCCCAGTTGTGGAATTCTCGTCCGAAGTCGAGGCCGCCATCGAGCGTGCGCACGCGGTACTGCGCGATGCGATCGCCATTGTCGTCGCGCTCATAGAGACTGCGGGTCTCCCAATCGATCTGGGGAGCAACGAAGTAGCGCTGGTTCCAGGTGAGCGGCTGATAGAACTCGGTGAAGACACGCGGGTTGTCGCCGATCTGCACATCCGTCAGCCACTCGCCGCCGCGCGCATTGAGCTCGGTCGCGATGAAGCGCAAGGCCGCGTTGTAACGACTGTTGCCTTCGAAATCGTCTTCGAGGTTGAGACCCATGCGCACGTAGTTGGGACCCCAGCTCTTCGGCTTCAGGCGAAACTCGAGACCTTGCTGGTCCTGATCTTCCACGATCGAGTAGTCGATCGTTTCGAAGCGATCGAGCGCATACAGATCCTGCAGCCTGCGGCCGATCCGATCTTTGTTCAGCGGCTGGCCGACGACGTTCTGCATCGCCGCCTCGACCAATGGCTCATAGCGCTCCGACGCCTCGTCCGCGCGGACGAACTGAACCATTCCGTCCCCGTTGCCTTGCGGCTCGCGATGTTGCTGCCACGCGAGGTAGTCCGTCTCGCTCAACGCGACCGCTGCGAGCTTGGACTGCGCTTCGCGTGCAGCCCCCACACCGGCGCGCAGAGACTGCGGCACACGCGAGAAATCGGCCGATGAGATGCGTCCCAGATCAGGTGCGATCAGAACGTCGTTCGGCTGCAAGCGCTGCAGCTGTTCCAGCGTGCGCTGGCGCACAAGGATGGCAAACGCCTGATTGGTGATCTCCAGCGGAGAATTCAGCTCCGTGCGGCTATAGAGCGGGAAGCTCACGTCCACGACGATCAGCACGTCGACGTTCATTTCACGCGCAATCTCGATCGGCAGGTTGTGAACCAAGCCACCATCGACCAGCAGGCGTCCGTCGCGTTCCACGGGCGCGAACACACCGGGTGCAGACATGCTGGCACGCATGGCCGTGACGAGATCGCCAGAGCTCATGACGGCGCCTTCGCCCGTTTCCAGATCCGTGGCGAGCGCGCGAAACGGAATGGGCAACTGATCGAAGTCCTTGATATCCGCCACTTGCAACGTGGCCTTGCGCAACACCTGGTGCAACTTCTGACCTTGCACCAGTCCCTTTGGCAGCGTGAACCGACCCTTCTTCAGCCCGAGGGAGTAACGCACGAGGAAGTTGCGATCGTCCTGCTTGCGCCGGAAACCGAGATCCGCCCGCTGTGGCCGGTCTTGAAACGCGTCCTGCCAGTTCACGGAGGTGATCAGCCGCTCGATTTCATCTGCCCGCATGCCCGACGCATACAACCCGCCGACCACCGCACCCATGCTGGTACCGGCAATCGCGTCCACGGGCACATGCATTTCTTCGAGCACCTTCAGCACGCCGACGTGCGCAACACCGCGCGCTCCGCCTCCGCTCAGCACGAGACCGACGCGCAGACGATGTGGTTCCGCAGGCGCCTGTGCCAGCGCCTGCGCACACACCAGCCACGTAACGAGTGTCCCCGCACAAATGAAGCGCAGCAGCGAGTGGTTCATGAGCAAGCGCAAAACATGTTGGGCGCGATGTTAACAGCCATGCACTTGCGCGCATCAGTCTGCGGCCGTGACAATCCGGCCCCCGACACCCATCGCCCACCGCATCAGATATGCCATCGCCGCGTCTTTGCTCGATCTGGGCTGGCACGCTTGCAGCCCTCGCAGCCAGTCAGGCACAGGCGCAAGACGCGGGTCCCTCGGCCGAAGAGGTGATCGTCACGGCCACGCGCGTGGCGCAACCGTTGCGCACGTACGCCGGGAGCATCACGCAGATCGGCTCGAACGAGATCGCGCTCATCGGCTCAACCCATCACAACGAGATCATCAATCTCGCCCCGGGCGCGATGATTCAGCGTAACAGCGGTCAGGAGAGTCTGACTGCGCTGCGCTCGCCCGTGCTCACAGGACCCGGCTCCTGCGGCGCCTTTCTGTTTCTCGAAGATGGCATTCCGATTCGCCCGGTGGGCTTCTGCAACGTCAACGAACTGTTCGAAGTGGACCTCGAGCAGGCGAACCGGATCGAAGTGTTGCGCGGTCCCGCCGGTGCCGTGTACGGATCGAGCGCCATGCACGGCGCCATCAACGTCATCAGCCCGCGACCGCAGGACCTTCCGCGCTATGCCACGACGCTGGAAGTCGGCGCCGACGATTACTACCGGGCCAAGGTCGCGTTGAGTCATCTCAGTCCCAACGGCGATGTCGGTTTCAACGGCCTTGCGACCAAGGATGGCGGTTGGCGCGATCACTCCGGGCTGAACGAACAGAAGGTTCATCTGAGCTACGCACACGAGCTCGGCGAAGGCTCACTCGATGTGATGCTCTCGGCGACACGACTGGATCAAGAGACCGCTGGCTTCATCCAGGGCAAGGACGCATACAAGGATGAAGACATCGCCCGCTCTAACGACAACCCGGAAGCGTATCGCGATGCGCATGCCGTGCGACTCACGGCACTGTACGCACGGCCGCTCGGCGCGAACTGGGAGCTGCAACTGCGTCCGTATGCGCGCACCTCACGCATGGACTTCCTGCAGCACTTCCTGATCGGCAAACCGCTCGAGAAGAATGGCCAGGATTCAGTCGGTCTGCTCACGTCGTTCATGCTTGTGAATGAAGCTGATTTCAGCGTCGTCGCCGGAGTTGATCTAGAGCGCGCGGAGAGTTTCCTCATCGAGGATCAAGCAGCACCTGCCACGGGCGCCGCACCCGCGGCCAGCGCGATTCGTCCGGCTGGCAAGCACTACGACTACGAAACGACGAGCACAGTCGCGGCCGCCTATGTGCACGGGGAAAAGACCCTGGCCGAACGCTGGCGCGTCACGGCGGCGCTGCGAGCAGAGCGTGTCGAATACGACTACGACAACCGCATGCTCACCGGCAGTACGGCTGAGGACGGCACGCCGTGCGCCTTCGGCGGGTGCTTGTTCAACCGCCCCGCCGACCGCAACGATACGTTCGACTACGTGACACCCCAGCTCGGCCTCACCTATCTGATCGGCGACCATCACGCGATCTATGGCTCGGCCACTCGCGGCTATCGCGCACCGGACACGAGCGAGCTCTACCGACTGCAACGTCAGCAAACCATCGCCGATCTCGATGCCGAGCACTTGGACAGCGCCGAGATCGGCTTGCGCTCGACAGCAGCCGATCTGAGCTATGCGCTCAGCGCCTTCGTGATGCGCAAGGAGAACGTGATCTTCCGCGACGCCAACGCCTTCAACGTGAGCGATGGCCGCACGCGGCACAAAGGCGTCGAATACGAAGCGACCTGGCGCGCGCTGCCCAGCCTCTCCTTCAGCCTTGCGGGTACCTATGCCAAGCACACTTACGACTTCGACCGTGCAGTCGAAGGCGGCGAAACCATTGTCTCCGGCCGTCTGATCGACACCGCACCGAAGCACGTGAACACCGCGCACATCAATTGGCAGTTTCTGCCGAATGTGCATGCGCAGTTGGAATGGATGTCAGTCGGCCGCTACTACCTCGATGCGTCCAACGAGCATGACTATCCGGGGCACGATCTGCTGAACCTGCGTGCAGCGTGGGGCTTCCTTCCCGACTGGCACGTTACCGTGCGCTTGAACAACGTACTGAATGAGGCGTACGCGGATCGAGCGGACTTTGCGTTCGGGAATTACCGCTACTTCCCGGGAAGGGATAGGTCGGTGTTCGTTGAAGTGGGCTATGCGGCGGGGCGATGACAGTCGACCAGCTCCCTCCCCGCCGCGCAGAGGGGAGGGCGAGCGTGGGCTCAACTGCGCTAGACCAGCGGCTGGAATCCAATCCAGCGATCGATCTCCGTCGACGTAGTACCTAGCACGCTCCCGAACACATTCTGGAACTGCCCCGCTTCGCCATTCAGAGCCATGTAGTTCAACAACACCATGTGCACGAGCAGGTTTACGCTGTTCGCGCCGGGGCTGCTAGAAGTCACGACATCACCTTCGCGACTGAATGCGCCGATCTGGTTGCGGTCGGGCTGCATCAGTGCCGGACGACCCGTCGGGTTGTAGACCAGGATGACCGACGCAGCCGTCTGTTGATTGTCGCCCGTCCACTCACCCTTACCGCGTCCATTCACCGAATCGTCGACTCGACCGTTCGATGAGAGCGAGCCGTCGCTGAAGATGTAGATCATCACAGGGCGCCCGCGCCGGTGTGCATACTCGATGACCGCGCCGATACATTGACCCGCACGGAAATCACGCTGTTCACCCGTGGCGCGATCACCCGTGTGGTAGTCGTACCCACCCATGCTGATCGTGCCTGCGCCCGCGGCTCCGGGGACAACCAACTTCATTACCGATGCCGTCTTCTCGAACTCGCCGCTGAATTCTGTGCCCGGGAAGATCGCCTGAATATCCGGATCGTCCTTCGGACTGAACTTGGAAGGATCCGCGAACGCGTCCTCCATCGTCTTGGCGCTCTTGATGTATGCGCACTGCGCACGCTTCTTCACGGATAGATCGCCTGCACCCAGACCGGTGCTGACGGGATCGTCACTCGTATTCGGCGTCGTGCTGTTCGGATCACCGAGCTTGAAACCGCTGATTCGTGCCATCGACTCCGCTGCCGCCTTGGTCGCGTCCACGCCGAGCACGGGTGCTGGACCGGTCGAGCCCAAGCCCGCAACGTCGCTGTTGCGATCGATCTTCGTCGGCTTGATCTCAGGATCGATCAGCATGGCCGGGGCCATGGAGTTGCCACCGGAATCGGAGTTCTGCGAACCGATCAGCGTCAGCAGCTCGCCGCGTGCGCCTTCCCGACCCGTACCTGCCTTCGCGATGCCGTACATCGGATTGTGCGGGTTGTTGCCGGTGTCGTTCTCCGAGCGCGCCGGAATGACGACGCCGTTCACGAGCGCGAGCGCAGCAGCACTGGCCTTCGTCGTGATGCCGCGCAGCCACGCACTGTCCGTATGGAAAGCAAGCCCCATCGTCCGGTCGACGAAGTTGGTGGTCGCATTGTTGGGCAGCATGTTGCCGGGCAGACCGAGCTTCGAATAACCCTGGGTCGAGAGGAAATCCAACTGTCCGCCGGTTCCAACGAGCACGTTGGAACCGGCGATGTTGGCGCCGCCAGCCAGGTCGAAACAGATGAAGGGCACCTTCCCCGAGCCCGGTCGGATATTGCATCGAGTTGGATCGGTGGCAATG
>JBEVDW010000150.1:0-4763 GCA_040513115.1 Steroidobacteraceae bacterium
CGCCGCTACTCTTCCATGCTCATCCGCGCATGAAACGCTTCACGGCTCATGCCTGGGTCGCGCACCGCAAGAATCTCGTTGCCAGCGTGCTTTATGGCAAAGCCTCGCTGCCCGCGAGTGCTGCTGCGGTAGAGTTCGCGAGCGGCGTGCGCTGCGTCATCGGCGTGGTGCTCGCTGCATTGCTCGTGTGGCTCATCGTCTGAGCGAGCTCCGCAGCGTTCTCACCTCTTCGCTGGCAGATGCCGTTGCAGAAACGCCAGGACGCCTTGATTGAACGCATCGTTCTTGTCGCCGGCAACCATGTGGCCGGCCCCACTCACATCGCACACTTCCAACGCGGGTAGTCGCTGCTGAAACTCAGCGATACCCTCTTGTGACACGATGTCGCTCTGCATCCCGCGCACCAGCAGTGTTGGCACGCGCACGCGTTCGGCCGCCTGCAGCAGAACTTCCGCGAAGGCCGGTGGCTCCAGCCGCTGCGGGCTGCGCAGGAACTTCGGATCCCAGTGCCAAAACAACCGACCATCGCGCACACGCAGATTCTTCATCAGACCCGAAATGTCCTTGGGGCGCGGACGATGCGGGTTGTACGCGGCCACGGCGTCGGCCACTTCCTCGAGAGAGGCAAATCCCTCGGGGCGCGCCCTCATGAAGGCACCAATTTTTGCGGCGCCTTCCATGTTCACGCGTGGAGTGACGTCGACCATCACGAGTGCTGTTGCGATCGGCGTTTCCGCAGAGCCCACCGTATACAGTGACGTGGCGCCTCCCATGGAGGCGCCGACCAGCGCCGGCTTGCTATCGAGCGTCGCGATCACGGCGCGCAGATCCGCCGCCAGAGCTTCGAGCGAGTAGTTCGCGTCCGGCGACCAGTCGCTCTCGCCGTGGCCGCGCGCATCGAGATTGATGACGTGGTAACCACGCGCGACGAGCTCGCGCATGGCGCCGCCCCAGGAGTGACGAGTCTGGCCGCCGCCGTGCTGCAGTATCACGCAAGGGTGCGACGAATCGCCTCCAACATCCGCCGCGACGGAGATTCCGCCCGGAACAGGGTAGCGACGAGTTTCGAAATTCATGGATTCTCTGCTCCTGCTCATGTGCCGCGGCGAACGGCGATGTCAATTGCATCCTAACACGCAGGCACAGCTCCTCGCCCCCGCTTGTCCGTGCGGGCTACCCTCTCGCTTTGCTCTGCAGCTTTGTCTCGCGAAACAAACGTGCGTGCATCACTCACGACGTGCGTTCGTCGCTCGGTACGCTGGCACGGTCTCATGCGCGGTCGTGCTGTTTTGATCAAGCCGCACGCAGCGTCACGGAGTCCCGGTATCTGCGCTTCCATCGATTCAACCCGCGCGCCAGCGATCGCGTCAATTCCTGCTGTCCGAGGTGTTGTCGATGTGCAGCGCTTCTTTGGCGGCATGCAGTGACGGCTGCATGCGCGTCCCGCGAACTGCAGCGCGCTGCTTTCGTCGAGGCCCTGATCCATTTGAACGCGGCTTCCGGTGGCCGGTCGCCTTGCCCGCAGCACGCTGGCGGTCAGGCTGCTTGACCCGCGCCAATTCGAGCACCATTGCGTACTCCTGCCGCAGGCAATCCAGGTAGGTCGATATGTCGGGCAGCATCTGCCTGCACGACGTCGCCGATATTGATAGCTCCCACCCCATGCTCGTGATGGTGTGGAACAAACCGTAGCCGTCGTACACGGGTCCAAGACCTGCATACGAAAGTACCTTCGAGCCGGCGAAGAAGAAGTCTCCCGGCGGATTGGCGACATTCGTGACGGTGGTGCTGGCAAACGCTCGAATGGCGCCTTTGGACGTCAGACGCACCGCTCCGCGGAGCGTCGCGGCCCGAAGCGGATACGGGAAGAGAGCCAGATAGTCGCCGACGAACGTGGCGCCGAGATCTTCGTTCGCAGCCTTTCCGTGGGTCGTGCTCTTGATGATGACTTGCAGGCGTTCGAGTGGATCTTTGATCGTCGTCGCCAGATCGACGCGCATGAAGGAGACGTGATTGCCACCGGCCATGGGATCTCCCTTGCCACGCACGTTGATCGGGCAGGCAGCCGAGAGCGGCTGGTCCGGCAGCTCACCCTTCAAGTGGAGAAATCGGCGCAAACCACCGGCGATGATGCACAGTGCCAGATCGTTCATCTTCGGCTTGTCCAGGGCAGCACGCAGGACCTGGACCTCGGACATTGGAAACGAAACCCAATCGAACACGCGGTGCGACGAGACCGGCTTCTGGAAACGTGTCACCGGCTGCGCGGGCGCTCGTGCGTTGCTATTCGATATCGCCTTGATGGCACTGCGCGTCAGCCCGGGTATCGCGCGCGCATTGCGGAGCGACTGCGCAACATACTGACTCGCCGTGCCTGCCATCCATTCGAGCGCATTCAAGCTCCGCTCGGGAACCCAGCGAGGCTCTGGCGGCCGCACCTGCTCCTGCACGCTCCGCTGCAACATCGCAAAAATCGTGGACGCGGCGGCGATGCCGTCGAACGCGGTATGGTGCAGCTTGAAGGGCACGGCGAACGCGTCCGCGGCCACCGTGGTTGTCAATTGACCTTGCGCTCCCTGCCCTGCCAGTAGCGATCGCGCAGCACGCGTCGCAGCAGCTTTCCGCTGGCATTGCGCGGCAGCTCATCGACGACGTCCACAGACTTCGGCACCTTGAAACCTGCGATCCGCTCGCGCGCGTGCCGCAGAATGTCCTGAACGTCCAAAACGGCGCCGGGCTTCAAGACGACCACGGCTTTGACGGCCTCGCCCCAACGCTCGTCAGGAACACCGACCACGCCCACGTCTGCGATAGCGGCGTGTCCGTACAGCGCATTCTCCACCTCGGCCGGGTAGACGTTCTCACCGCCGGTCTTGACCATGTCCTTGACCCGATCATGGATGTACAGAAACCCGTCGCCATCCACGTAACCGGCATCGCCGCTCCACAACCAGCCCTCACGCACAGCGTCGAGCGTGGCTTCCGGCTGGCGCCAGTAGCAGCGCATGATCCAAGGGCTCTTCATGATGATTTCGCCCACCTCGCCCGCAGGAACCTCATTGCCTGCCTCATCCACGATGCGTAGCTCCAGACCCGGATAGGGCTTGCCGCAGGAGCGCAGCTTGCCGCGGACCGGATCGTGCATCTCCGAGCTCAGATAAGTGCCGGTGCCGCCGTTCTCGGTCAGGCCATAGAGGTGCAGAAAATCGCACCGGAAAATCGCGCGCGCCTGTTTCAAGAGTTCCTGTGCCATGGGCGCCGCGCCGTAGGCGACAGTGCGCAGATGAGGCAATCGCAACTTGCGTTGTTGCGCCGACTGGACCACGGTCAGCAGCACTGCGGGAACGAGCAGAGTGACGTTGACGGCCTGCGAATGCAGCAGCTCCAACACCTCCGCCGGGTCGATGCGACGCGTCAACACCACCTGTCCGCCGCCGACCAACGTGAAGTTCGCCGGGTTATAACCCGCAACATGGAACAACGGCATGCAGACGAGGTTCACCGCATCGCGCTCGAAAGCCAGGGGCCAGACCGTGGCGAGTGCGAGCGCGATCTCGCCCCACGTCCGGCGCGTATGGCACACACCTTTGGGATGTCCCGTCGTGCCGCTGGTATAGAGCTGCACGATGTCGTCATCCCATTGACGCTCAAATTCCGGATCCACCTCGCTCTGCGCTGCGCGCCAGTCCGCATAGGCTGGCCATCGAGGATGATCACCATCCAGCGCCACGATGAACTCGAGCTCAGTCAGCTCGGACTCATGGGCTTCGATCAGAGCGTAGTGTTCCCGCCCTACGAAGAGCACGCGCGTACCGGAATCTTGGAGGATATAGGCCACCTCCGGCGCCGCTAGACGTGCATTGATGCCGACCAGTGTGCAGCGCGCCTTCTGCGCGCCGAGCAGGATCTCGAAGTACATGGCCGTATTGAAATCGAGGTAGGCGACCCGCGCTTGCGGTGACAATCTCGCTGCCAGTCCGTTTGCGACGCGACTCGAATGCCGCTGCAACTCCCCATAGCTCGTCGACCTGCCTTCGAAAACGACTGCCGGCGCATCCATGCGCTCGCGCGCGTGGCGACGCACGCTCGCGACGAGATCTGGATATTTTTTGGTCACCATGCCCACGTCCCGGCGCGGCCGTTGTCGGCTCGCAGTATATCGGCGTCGCCTACCAGCGCGATCGATCGGACAGCTCGATATGAACACGCATGTTGCTTCCTGCTGCGAAGCCGAGTCATCGCGCAGATAGGCTTGCATGGTCCACTATCGTGCAGGCTGCGCACGTGGCATGGATCCGTTAATATCGCCGTCTCCCGCAACTCCGTCCAGCGAAGCGCATGCTGCAACGACGCCCTGTCTACTCCGACGATCACGAGATCTTTCGTGACGCCGTGCGCGCCTTCATCAAAGCGGAAATGACGCCGCAGTTCGCGCGCTGGGAGGAAGCGGGGATTGTCGATCGCAGTTTCTGGACCGCCGCCGGCGCAGCTGGAGTGCTGTGCGCGAACGTACCGGAGGCATACGGCGGACCCGGTGGTGACTTCAAGCACAATGCGATCGTGATCGAAGAGATCAGCTACGGAGGCTACGCAGGGCCCTCTTCCGACGTCTCAGTGCAGAGCGACATCTGCGCAGGTTACTTGCTCAAACACGGCTCCGAAGAACAAAAGCAGAAGTGGCTGCCGCGAATGGTGAGCGGCGCGGTCGTGTGCGCCATCGGCATGACGGAACCGGGCACGGGCAGCGATTTGAAGTCGATCAA
>JBEVDW010000151.1:0-4853 GCA_040513115.1 Steroidobacteraceae bacterium
CGAGCACGCGCCCCAGGCAAGTCTGCGCGTGGTCAAGCTGTCTGAGCTGGATGCGCTGCTACCGCGAACCACCCGCAGAATCACGCCGGCGCAGCGCAGCGAGAGCCTGCGCAGGCGTATGTTGAGTGTCGTGCGGCGATATCGCGAATGAGGAGCTCATCGTGCGCTTGAAGGACAAAGTGGCCTTGGTAACGGGTGCCACGCGCGGCATCGGCGCTGCTATTGCACGTGGCTTCGCCAAGGAAGGAGCGAAAGTCGTTCTTTGCGCTCGCAATCGAGAAGCCGGCGCGGAAGTGGCCCGCTCGATCTGCAGCGAAGGTGGCGTCGCGTTGTTTCAAGCGACGGACGTTGCGGACGAGAGCCAGGTTCGCGAGGTCGTCGACAAGACCGTTGCTGAATTCGGCCGCATCGATGTGCTCGTCAACAATGCCGGCCCGGTGGATCTACTGTTGTCCGGTACTGATCGTCCGCTGCATCTCATCACGACCCAGCAGTTCGATGCCATCTTGCGAGTGGCATTGCATGGTCCCGCGTGGTGCAGCAAGTACGCGTTGCCCCACATGATGAAACCACACGCAGGTTCGATCATCAATATTTCATCCGTTTCCGCGCGCGTCGGCTTGCCCGGCGTGCCGGCTTACAGTGCAGCGAAAGGTGCTCTGTCCGCTCTGACACGACAGCTCGCGTTCGACTACGGCGCCCATGGCATCCGTGCCAACGCGATCCTCGTCGGCATGATCATTCACGAAGGTTCGGCCACGGCCGTCGCCGATCCGAACGCGCTGGAGATGCATCGCAAGCGCCACCTCACGCGCCTGGGCGAGCCTCAGGATGTCGTGAACGCAGCGCTCTACCTGGCTGCCGATGAGTCGGCATTCGTGACCGGCACGCACGTGACCGTGGACGGTGGCGCGCTCATCAAATCCCGTTGACGCAAGTAATCGATTGCAGGAGTTCAGTGGTGCAAAGCGAAGTCGCGAATGCCAAAGGTGCGCTCGACGCGGAGGTGTTGATGCGAGAGGCTCGTACGCAAACCGGTCTCGTGGATTTCGGTGCGCCGGACATACGCGAGGCGTTGCAGGTGCTCGTCGCTGCGATGAACTCCGAAGGGCGTCTGTCGCCCGCGGGCATGGAAGGAACGCGCCACAGTTTCACGCGCGTGCTGGCCAATCGCTTGAAGATACAAGATGTGTTCAAACGTCATCCGGAGATACTGAACGAGCCGATTGCCGGACCGATCGTGATCGTGGGGTTGCCGCGCTCCGGTACCACCAAGTTGCATCGCATGATGGCGTGCGATCCTGGGTTGCAGAAGCTGCCACTGTGGAAGATCTTCAATCCCGTGCCATTGCCGGGCGAGGTACCGGGCGAAATCAGTCCGCGCATTCAGCAGGCGCAAGCGTTCGTCCAGGCGCTGCGCGATCGGCATCCGGACTTTTACGCCGCTCATCCCATGGATGCTCAGGAGCCGGATGAGGAGGAGTTCCTCATGGAGCTGACGTTCCTGGGCTATCTCAATGCGCTATCGGCACACGTGCCGACGTACGCGCAGTGGGTGCATCGTCAGTCATTCGCAGGCTGGTACCGCCTGCTGCGGGAGCTCCTGCAGTTCTATCAATATCTGGACGGGCGGCTGCGTACACCGTGGCTACTGAAGGCGCCGGCGCATCTCGGGCAGTTGCCTCTGCTGCTCGAGTATTTTCCGCATGCGACGGTCGTTCACTGCCATCGCGATCCGTTGGAGGCGATTCCCTCCATGGGAGGCCTTGCTGCCGCCTCACGACGCTTTCACAGTGATGTCGAGCAAGACAAGGATGTGGGAGCCTTCGTCCTGGATCTATGGTCTCGCCAGATGCGACGCTACTGCGCAGATCGCGACAAGGTGGAGGCTTCCGCTCGGTTCGTCGATGTAGCGTATCCGGACATCGTTCGAGATGCCGCCGGTGTTATTGCGCGCATCTACTCGGCCGCGGAGTTGCAACCGTCAGCTGAAGCCCTGACACGCATGCGCGCGTGGGAGCAGAACAACACGCAGCACAAACATGGTCGACACGAGTACAGCCTGGCGCAGTTCGGCTATGACGAGAGTGGGTTGAAGGCTGCCTTCAAAGAGTACCGAGCACGCTTTGCGCATCTTTTCTGAAGCGGCAGGTTGGCCACCGCAGCTGTCACAGTTGCTGAGCGTCGGAAGAACAGGGCGGTCAAATATCATCGCCGGGTCAACTCCATGCCCCACGCTGGCAGCAATACAGAGAGCTCCTTAGAACTCAAATGCTGCCATAGACTTACGACTGATCCTTCAATAGCTTTGAGAAGCACAGATGCAGACCACAGTTGAGCAGGATGTGTCGTCGGCGCTGGATCTGCTCCGGTCCGGTGAAGCCTGGAGCAGCTTTGCCCAGGCCATCGCATCGGTGGGATCCGTGGTTTACGGAGACGCCCGCGTCGATTCCGATCGCCTGCGTGCCGAGGGCTTTCGATACCTGGCCCGCGTGCTCAATGTCACGACTGCCGTGGGTCTGGAGATCGTCGATCCTGCGTATCCGCGGCTGATTCGGCTCTATGACACGTATCGGAACCTGGCCAACTGCAATCCCGACTGCATCTACTTGTACGCACGCATCTCACCCGAACACACGTACCGCATTTCGGGCCGGCGCGGCTCGGCATTGATGTTCGAGATCGCGACGATGGATTCGGACATGCTTGCCTATCCGGAAGGGAAATGGCTCAAGACCATCTCGCAGTTCGAAGTCGAGCCGGACGGCACGGTGGAAATCCACTTGAGCGCGACGCCCCAGCCCAAGAACTGGGTGCCGCTGGATCCGGACGCCCGTTGGATGTACGTGCGGCAGTACTTCTATGACTGGAATACCGAAGAGGCGGCGCAGCTGACGATCGAGCGTGTCGGTGCCAGATATCCTGCGCCGTCACCCGAGCCAACCGAGATTGCCCAACAAGCGCAGCAGCTCATCAAGTGGATACCGAGCTGGTACCGCGGCTTGGCACAGAATCTGGTGGGCCGCTTCTACTCGGCGCCCGCAGGCGCACTCGCATTCTCCGGCGCGGCGGGCGGCTTCGAGGGCATCTCCTACGGCAGAGGGCACTTCACCTGTGGTGTCGATGAAGCCGTCATCATCGAGTTCACGCCGCCCGGCAATACGCTGTATTGGTCGCTGCAGCTGGGAACGCACTATTGGGAAGCGCTCGACTGGGATCTGCGGCAGACCTCTTTGAACGGACATCAGGCAAAGCTGGACGCTGACGGCGTGTTCCGCGGTGTCATTTCTTTGTGCGATCCCGGCGTACCGAATTGGTTGGACCCTGCGGGTCATCGTAAAGGATTGCTCTGCTGTCGCGTCGTGCGCGGTGATCGCATACCGGAAGTGACGCTACGAACGGTGCCGTTCAGCGCGTTGCGCGAACACGTACCTGCCGACACGCCGATCCTCACGGCGGCTGAGCGAAGCGAGATCATTCGCCAGCGGATGTTCGGAGTGCAGCGGCGTTTCAGGGAATAGTTCGCATCCATGGAATCTCGCCCTGCGAACGCTGAAGTATCGATGACAGCAGGTGGCGGTGATCCGGCACTCGAATCCAGCAATATCGTGCGCGCTGAGTTTCGCCACGGTTGGCCCGTGCTCCTGGCTGCTGCCCTGGGTAACGGTGCCGGCCTGGCTGCGGTACCGCTGTACTCGCTGTCTTCCTTCATTCCGCCGCTGCAGGCGCAGTTCGGATGGAGTCGAGGCGCTATAGGTGCTGCGGCGACGATCATCACGGCCGGCATCTTCATCACGGGTCCCCTCGTTGGACGTCTGTGCGACCGCTACGGTGTGCGTCGCCTGGCGCTGCCGTCGATGGTCTTGCTGGCACTGGCATTGGCTGCTTTGACGCAGCTCAGCTCCTCTGTCGCCACGCTGTACGTTGGCTTCGTGTTCGTTGCCATAGCAGGCGCGGCGACGACATCGATCGTTTTCACACGTGTGATCAACACCTGGTTCGATCGCTCGCGAGGGCTGGCGCTCGGTATCACGATGACGGGCTCGGGTATCACTGCATTCGCGATGCCGTTGCTGTTGGGTGCCGTGATCCCCAACTGGGGTTGGAAAGCCGGGTTCCTGTTGTGTGCGGCCGTGGCGCTGCTGCCGCTTCCCGTCGCGTGGTTCCTGCTGCACGAGCGACGTACTACAGCGGCACGCGAGCAGAGGAGTGCCGTAGGCATGCCATCTGCTGTCGCGCTGCGCTCGCGCCACTTCTGGACCATGGTTGTTGCGGCACTCGTCTTCTCCTGCGCGATGGGCGGCATCATCGTGCATGTCGTGCCGCTCTTGCGCGACATCGGATTTTCAGCGGAGCGGGCTGCTCGCACGGCGTCGTTGCTCGGCGTCGGCATCGTCGCAGGCCGGTTGCTCACGGGTGCGTTGCTCGATCGCCTGCATGGCCCGTGGGTTGCCGCCAGCCTCATGAGCACCACCGCGATTGGTCTGGCATTTCTGTATTCGGGCGCGCCATCGGTAGCCCCGCTCGCTGTCCTCATCGTCGGCCTGGCGCTCGGCTCTGAAGGCGATCTGCTTGCCTATTTCACAGCGCGTTACTTCGGCATGCGCAGCTATGCCGAGATATTCGGCTGGTTGTTCGGATTTCTGGCGCTGGGTACGGCCACGGGCCCGCTGATGATCATGGCACTGCAGGGCGCCGCCGGTTATCGCAACGCGCTGCTAACGTTCATCGTGTTCTGCCTCGTGGCAGCCGTCCTGCTCGGATCATTGGGTCGTTATCCGGACTGGAGCACACCCGTGGATCGAACATCGAAGTTCTAGTGGAGCATCAGTCATGACAGTGAATTTCCGTTA
>JBEVDW010000152.1:0-6955 GCA_040513115.1 Steroidobacteraceae bacterium
TGGCGCTCACTGCGATCGCACATGTGTTCCAACAGCGCCGGCAGCGCACGCCGAGCCAGCTATCCAACAAGGCAACCGCGACGAACACCAGACCGACGACCGAACGCGCGGTGCTCGATCACCTCGCGGCGCACGGCGTCGACGTCATACCGGCAACCCTGGTGTCGTCGGCTGCACAGGCGGCGCAGGCGGCGGAACAGTTCGCAAGCCCAGTCGTGCTCAAGATTGCCTCTGCCGACGTCGCACACAAGACAGATGTGGGTGGCGTGGTGCTCAACGTATCCGGTCCTGACGCCGCCCGCTCGGCCTACGAATCGATCATGCAGCGTGTGTCGGCGGCAAAGCCTGCTGCCCGGTTGGACGGCGTCATCGTCTCGCCTATGCGCAAAGGCGGCGTCGAGTTGTTGGTGGGCACACTGAGCGATCCCCAATGGGGTCCGACCATCGCCGTGGGGCTTGGCGGTGTATTCGTCGAGGCGCTCAAGGACACCAGCCTGCGGCTGTTGCCGATCAGCACGGACGACGCCCTTGAGATGTTGAACGAGGTGCGTGGTAGCACGCTGCTGAACGGCTTTCGCGGCGCGCCTGCGGTGGATCGTGCGGCGCTTGCCCGAGCCATCGTCGCGATCGGCAACGCCGCGCTTGCGCTGGGATCCGATCTCGTCGCGCTCGAAGTCAATCCCCTCCTCGCCTCCAAACAACGTATCGAGGCCCTGGATGGTCTCGCCCTATGGAAGTAATCCATGAACTCACCTGAAACCACACCCGTCATCGTCGGTATCGGCGAGCTCACCGATCATCCACCGGATTCGAGTTCGGCGCTCGAGCCCTTGGCCTTGATGGACAAGGCACTGCGCGCTGCGAACGGAGACGCTGGCGGCAATCTCCTGGAGCGGATTGAATCCGTGGACGTTGTCGGCTTCGTGACATGGCGCTATCGCGATCCTGTCGGACTCTTGTGCCAGCGTTTGGGAATAAAGCCAGCACGTGCGGTGAACACCAGCATGGGTGGCGAGACACCGATCCGGCTGATTCACGAAGCGGCGCTGCGGATCGCCAAGGGTGAGATCCGCGTCGCGGCCATCGTCGGCGCTGAAGCGATGAACAGCATGAACCGCGCTCGCAAGGAGCGCGCC
This sequence comes from Steroidobacteraceae bacterium, assembly GCA_040513115.1. Classification (GTDB taxonomy): domain Bacteria; phylum Pseudomonadota; class Gammaproteobacteria; order Steroidobacterales; family Steroidobacteraceae; genus DATELY01. Next base: position 1,137 of record JBEVDW010000152.1, read on the forward strand.
ACGCTCGATTGGACGCCGCTGGTATCGAAAGAGGAAGCCGCCCGCTTTGCCTTCGACGGGCTACAGGTGAGTGCAGTCGGCAAACAGTTGGGAATCACCGAGCCGACGCAGATCTATCCGCTGTTCGAAATGGCCTATCAAGCCGCTCGTGGACAAGCGCCCAGAACGGGCACAGCCGAAGCCGCGGATCTGTGGTCACAATTCGCAGCAGTCGCTGCGAAGAACCCATCGGCGTGGATTCGAACCTCACCGACTGCCAAGGACATTCAGACCAGCGGCCCAGACAATCGCATGATCGCCTGGCCCTATCCGAAACTCATGGTGGCGAATCCGTCGGTGAACCAAGCCGCGGCTGTGATCGTCACGAGCCTCGCTGCCGCGCGCAAGGCCGGTGTGCGCGAGGATCGTATCGTTCACATCTGGGGCGGTGCGGCGGCCGCTGAAGCCGATGACTATCTGCAACGTGATCGCTTCGATCACTGCCCCGCTCAGACCGCGACGCTGGCGAAAGCCGTCGAGATCGCCGGCGGCGACGCCAAGCGCTTCGACAAACTCGAGCTCTACAGCTGCTTTCCCGTAGTCCCGAAGATGGCATTGCGTACGCTCGAGCTCGATCCATCCAAGCATGCGCCCACGGCTGCAGGTGGACTCACGTTCTTCGGTGGGCCGCTCAACAACTACATGAGTCACGCAGTGTGCGCGATGGTTCGCGAGCTGCGCGTACATACTGGGGAGGTGGGCCTCCTCTACGGCCAAGGCGGCGTGATGACGAAGCACCATGCGCTCGTTGTCAGCACGCAGCCCTCTCCGGCTCCGCTCGCTCACAGCTATTCAGTCCAGAACGACGCAGCTCGTCTACGCGGACCGCTGCCGGAGATACTCGACCGCTACACTGGACCGGCAAACATCGAAACGTATACCGTTATCTACGCACGCGATGGCGTGCCGCTCCACGGGATTGTCGTGCTCCGCACTCCGGCGGGTGCGCGCACGATGGCCAGAGTGATGCGCGATGACGCAACGTCATTGGCCCTGCTGACGGCGCTGGATAGATCCGCCATCGGTGCATCCGGTCATGTTCGCATCGACGTGTTCGGCAAGCCTGTGTGGGAAAGCGGTGCCCTGCGCGATCGCAAAGCGCAAACCTATCGCTACGCGCGCGTGGAGCGTGAAGGCCCGTTGACCATCGTAACGATCAACCGCGCGGAGGCGATGAACGCGTTGCATCCCAGCGCGAATGCAGAGCTCGCGGAAATCTTCGACGATTTCGCCGCGGATCCCGATCAGTGGGTTGCGATTCTCACAGGAGCTGGCGACCGCGCATTTTCCGCGGGCAACGATCTGAAATTCACAGCCATCGCGATGGCGCGTGGCGAAGCGGTTGAAGCACCGGTCGCCGGATTCGGCGGCATCACGGCACGGTTCGATCTCGTGAAACCTGTGATCGCCGCCGTGAACGGTGTCGCGATGGGCGGCGGATTCGAAATCGCGCTCGCGTGCGATTTGATCATCGCGTCGGAAACCGCGATCTTTGCGCTGCCCGAACCGAAGGTCGGGCTCGCCGCGCTGGCGGGGGGGCTGCATCGATTGCCTCGAGAGATCGGACTCAAGCGCGCGATGGGGATGATACTGACCGCTCGCCGCGTGACGGCTGCGGAAGGTCGTGAGCTAGGGTTCGTCCATGACGTGACCTCACCGCAGGCATTGATGACGACCGCACGCGCGCTGGCGCAACAAATCATCGAATGCAGTCCGATGTCGATTCGCGCCTCCAAGGACATCATTCAGCGTGGGCTGAATGAGCCCACGCTGGAGGCGGCCTATCGCAATCAGATGCACTATCCCGCGGCCAAGGCGCTGTTCCGCTCGGCGGACGTGCGTGAAGGGCCGCTCGCGTTTGCCCAGAAACGCGCACCAAAATGGCAAGGTAAGTAACGTGCTGAAAACTCGATTCACTGAAATGTTTGGCGTGCGGCATCCCATCGCTCAGGGTGGCATGCAATGGGTGGGCACAGCCGAGCTGGTCGGCGCTGTCGCCAATGCAGGCGCGCTAGGATTTCTCACTGCGTTGACGCAGCCTTCGCCCGAGGCGCTCTCCAAGGAGATCGCGCGCACACGCGCGATGACCGACCAGCCGTTCGGCGTGAACTTGACGATCCTGCCGTCAATCAATCCCCCGCCCTATGCCGAGTATCGACGCGCCATCATCGAAAGCGGCATCAAGATCGTCGAGACCGCCGGCTACAAGCCGCAGGAGCACGTGAACGACTTCAAGTCACACGGCATCAAGATCATTCACAAGTGCACCGCTGTTCGTCATGCCCTGTCCGCAGAGCGCATGGGTGTCGATGCCATCTCGATCGACGGCTTCGAATGTGCTGGGCATCCTGGCGAGGACGACACTCCCGGTCTCATCCTGATTCCGGCCGCAGCAAACAAGGTCAAGGTGCCCATGCTCGCCTCCGGCGGCTTCGGCGATGCCCGCGGGCTGGTCGCAGCACTCGCATTGGGAGCCGACGGCATCAACATGGGCACGCGGTTCTGTGCGACGCAGGAAGCGCAGATCCACGAGTCGTTCAAGCAGGCGATGGTCGCCAACGACGAGCGCTCGACCGATCTCATCTTCCGCACGTACCGCAACACCGCGCGCGTCGCGCGCAATGCCATCAGCCAGGAAGTACTGAAAGCCGAAGCACAGGGACTGCCATTTGAGCAAGTCGCGCATTTGGTGAAGGGTATTCGCGGCCGCGAGGGACTCGTCTCAGGCGATCTCGATCACGGCGTGTGGTCGGCCGGCATGGTGCAGGGATTGATCCACGATGTGCCCACCGTCAAGGAGCTCATCGATCGCATCATGAGTGAAGCCGAAGCGCTGATTGCCCAGAAGCTCGCCTCGCTGGTCAACTGATCCGCGTCATGGATATCGAATGGAGTCCTCAGGAGCTGGCGTTTCGCGATGAAGTACGCGAGTTCTTCCGTACGCATCTGACGGATGAGATTCGCGCGGCCGGCCAGTTGATGACGAGCGTGTATGCCCACGATGCGGCTGCGATCGAATGGCAGCGCGTGTTGGTTGCAAAGGGCTGGGCTGCACCTGCCTGGCCGGTTGCATACGGCGGCTGCGACTGGACCGTTGCCCAGCACTACCTCTTCGCGCGCGAGCGCGCACTCGCGGGTGCTCCGCCGCTGTCGCCTATGGGAATTCAGATGTGTGCTCCCGCGCTCATCGCGTACGGTACGCCGGAGCAGAAGTCCTTCTACTTGCCGCGCATGCTCAGCGGCGAGCACTTCTGGTGTCAGGGCTACTCCGAGCCTGGATCCGGTTCCGATCTCGCTTCGTTGCAGATGCCTGCCGCGGATGCTGGCGATCACCTCGTCTGTAATGGCTCCAAGATCTGGACGACACACGCCGACGTGGCGAACTGGATGTTCTGCCTCGTACGCACTTCGCGCGAAGCCAAGCCGCAGCTCGGTATCACGTTCCTGCTCATCGACATGAAGACGCCGGGCATCGAGGTGAAGCCGCTCGTCACGCCGTCCGGTGAGCACATCCAGAATCAGGTGTTCTTCACGGACGTGCGCGTTCCGAAGCGCAACGTCGTTGGCCGGATCGGTGCCGGATGGACGGTAGCGAAGTACTTGCTCGAGTTCGAGCGCGGCGGAACAGCGTACGCGCCCGAGCTGCAAGCTCGACTCGAACAGATTCGGGCATTTGCGGCAACCGTCCCCGGCAACACTCGCGAGCGGCTCATCGACGATCCGGTGTTTGCTGCAAAACTCTCTGCTGCGGCGATTCGCATCGGCGCGCTGGAGATGTATGAGCTGCGTGCCCTATCGGTTCTGGCGCGCGGAAGCTCTCCCGGAACGTCCGCCTCTGTGATGAAAATACTCGGCACAGAGCTGCGCCAACACGTCACGGAGCTGGCGCTGGAAGCGGCAGGCCACTACGGGCGAGCCTATCAGCCGCAAGCCACTCGACCGGGCGGCGCTGTTTCCTTCGCGCACGCACGCGGACCGCACGTTGGACCGCTGCAGGCCGCACTCGCACCGCTGCGCTATCTGAACGAGCGTGCCGGTTCGATCTATGCCGGATCGAACGAGATTCAGAGGAACATTCTGGCGAAGGCGGCCTTGGGACTTTGATTCAGCCCGCGTTTGAAACCGCGGGTTCCGCCGTTGTGAGTCTTTCCGCACTCCGTTGCAGATAGTGCTCGAGGCAGGCAGCGAGCTTCTTGCGTTCGATCGGCTTGCATAGATGGGCATCCATGCCAGCGGCGAAGCACTCGAGCTCCGCATCCTTCATTGCATGAGCTGTCAGCGCGATGATCGGAATGCGTGTCGTCCCCTTCTCCGCGCGGCGGATCTCGCGCGTGGCTTCGTAACCATCGAGCTCGGGCATCTGGCAGTCCATCAGGATGGCGTCGTATCGACCCGTTCTCCAGGCGGCAACGGCCGCACTGCCGTTCGCCACCACGTGGACGGTATAGCCAAGCCCCTCCAGCAGTCTGGCCGCTACTTTCTGATTGACGACATTGTCTTCTGCCAGCAGCAACTGGCACCCCATCGCGGCGTGCTGCGTTTGTCGCGCTGCCACGGGCTGCGTCCGTTCAAAACCACTCTCGACACACGCGGTCGACAACGGAAAGCACGCTGTGAACCAGAACGTCGAACCGACGCCAAGCTCGCTCGTCACACCGGTTTCGCCACCCATGAGCATGACCAGATGGCGCGTGATCGACAGGCCAAGCCCCGTGCCGCCGAAGCGGCGCGTCGTCGAGCTGTCGGCTTGAGTAAAGGGTTTGTACAGAGCATCCAACCGATCAGCGGGAATGCCGATACCCGTGTCGCGCACTTCACACCGTACTCGCACCCCTGCCTCATCGAGCTCTAGTAGTTGCAGTTCCACTTCGACCGCGCCCTTCTGAGTGAACTTGACTGCATTGCCACACAGGTTCAGCAGGATCTGTCGCAATCGTCCCGGGTCGGCCCTGACCAGAGCGGTCAATCGTGGATCGATCCGCGCCCCAACCTCGATCCCCTTGGCCTCGGCTTGAATGGACAGCAAGCGCACGACGTCCGCGACGGTCTTGCGCAAGTCCACATCGCGCACTTCGAGCTCAGTCTTGCCGGCCTCCACCTTGGAGAAGTCGAGGATGTCGTTGGTGACCGTAACCAGCGCGCGGGCGCTATCGCGCACGGTCTGCGCATATTCGCGCTGAGTGGGCGTGAGGTGTGTTTCCAGCAGCAAGTCCGTCATGCCGATGACGCCATTCATCGGTGTGCGGATCTCGTGGCTCATGTTCGCGAGGAACTCGCTCTTGGAGCGCGTCGCTTCTTCAGCCACGTCGCGGGCATGTTCGAGGTCGTGGTTGGCAGACAGCAGCTTCTGTTCCCCGTACTGCTGCGCCAGGAGGAAGTTGACTACGACACCCAGCATGACTGCGATTGCGCCGAGGGTGACCGACAGACCGAGAATCTCCGGCATGCGGTACGAGGAGGCGACCGGCGGAAAATCGAACACGTACAATCCGAAGCAGTAGAGTGCGAAGCCCATTGCGACCAGCACGGCGGCACGGATTCCAAGCACCAATCCCGCGTACGCGATCGGCACGATGCAAGCGCTCGCCACGGGAGAAGTCACGCCGCCCAGCGTCGGTATCGACACCAGGAACGCACCAATGAACAAGGCCACCTGCATCGCGGCGACTCGTTCCAACCGCGTGCCTTGGCGTATCGACACAGGACCGGCCACGGCGGCCAGGATCAGGATCACTTGCGCAATGACATTCGGCCAGTCCTGCGAATGGCTGAAGATGATG
>JBEVDW010000153.1:0-6220 GCA_040513115.1 Steroidobacteraceae bacterium
GGCACCGGAGCGCACGAGCATGTCAGTGATTTCAAGGGCCTGTTCGCCAGTGTCTGGCTGCGAAACCAGCAGCTCCTTGACGTTCACGCCGAGCTTTTCCGCATAGCCGGGATCGAGCGCGTGCTCCGCGTCGACGAAGGCTGCCGTACCGCCACTACGCTGCGCTTCGGCTATCACTTGCAGCGTCAGCGTCGTCTTACCGGAGGACTCCGGGCCGTAGATCTCGATCACGCGACCGCGCGGCAGACCACCCACACCGAGCGCCAGGTCCAATCCCAACGAACCGGTGGAGACGACCTCCACATCGTAGGTCGCGGCCGCGTCGCCCAGACGCATGACCGAACCCTTGCCGAATTGCTTTTCGATCTGACCGAGCGCGGCGACCAGCGCCTTCTTGCGATTCTCTTCCATCTGTGCGACCCCGAAGGTGAGAGTGGTGGACGCAATGTGAGCATTGCGAGCGGCAGGTCGGCATTATTTCACAGTGAGAGCATCACGCGGGGATGGGATCGCGCGGTGTTTGTGGAGATTCGTGGGAGGGCAAAGAAGCACATCCACCTCCCACCCCAACGCCTTCCTAACCCAACGCCTTCCTGAACATCACTTCGTACCGCGATCCCCGCGGACCTGTTCGCGAACTCACTAAGGCAAAATCATTCACCCGCCAAGAAATCGGCGTGACCGCGAGCGACAGTGCCTCGGGCGCCAGCAGTCCCTCGCGACGACCACTACCCCGTCGTTGTTCGCGAATCAGCGTTACGTGAGCGCGATAGGGACGCGAGTCCGTTGGGAATCCCGCCTGTGCAAGGCGTGCATTGAGATCGGCCGCGAGTCGCGCGAGCGCGGCAGGTATTTCCTTCGCTACGAGGGCGACGAGTGCACGATCCCACACTTCGTATCCATCGAACGTCAGGACGAACGGGTTACCAACGATTTCGCCGGCCAGCTGGGCAAGCTCGTCCAACCGTTGTGGCTCCGTGGTGCCCAGAAATGCGAGCGTGACGTGCAAGTTCTCGACCGCAACGGCGCGTCCACCTGGGCCGAGGAGCGGGATTGCACGAGCGAGTACGGCACGAGTGGCATCATCCGGCCACAACGCAAAGAACAGTCGCAGGCTCTCAGCCATCGCGGCCCGCGAGATCGAGCATGCCCTGCAACGCGCGAGCCACTGCCGCGCGACGAATCGCATCCCGATCGCCCGCAAACCGCTCGTTGGCAACCTCTTCCACGATCGCGGCCCCGCGCTTGAGTACCCACCCGAACCACACCAGGCCGACGGGCTTGTCAGCCGTGCCGCCGTCGGGCCCCGCGATTCCAGTCACCGACAAGGCACAGCTGCCACCCAGCCGCGAAATCGCTCCGATGGCCATCTCGCGCGCCGTTTCAGCGCTCACTGCGCCGTGGGCGGCGAGCGTCGCCGGCTGCACATCCAATAGTGACGACTTCAACTGATTGCAGTAGCTCACCACGCCACCCAGGTACCACGCGGAGCTTCCCGGGATTTCGGTCAACACCTTACCCACCCAGCCGCCCGTGCACGATTCTGCCGTGACGAGCTGCTGATTGCGGTCACGGAACATCCTAGCGAGATCGGTCGCGAGGCGGCTCAAGTCGGCATCGGAGGTCATCGCATTTGAGCACTGGGTTTTTGGGGGCGATGGGGTCCTGACCAGAGAATAGCCCAACTGACGTCCGACCAGAGCCTTCCTCACCCAGCGCCCAGAGCCCCTACAATCCCGCCCCCAACGTCCCTCGCCTGGAGCGCCTCGTTGAACGCCGCCCTCGAACAACACACCCCGATGATGCAACAGTACCTGCGCATCAAGGCGCAGTACCCCGACGTGCTGTTGTTCTACCGCATGGGCGATTTCTACGAGCTGTTCTATGACGACGCCAAGCGCGCCGCGCGACTGATGGATATCACACTGACGCAGCGTGGCCATTCCGGCGGCCAGCCGATCGCGATGGCCGGCGTGCCAGTGCACAGTGTCGAAACGTATCTCGCGCGTTTGGTGAAGCGTGGTGAATCGGTCGCCATCTGCGAGCAGTTGGGCGATCCGGCCAAGTCCAAAGGTCCTGTCGAGCGTCAAGTCGTTCGCGTCGTAACACCCGGCACGTTGACCGATGAGGCGTTGATGGAGGAACGCCGGGCGAACCTGCTTGCCGCTGTGTATTGGCGCGAGAACCAGTTCGGACTCGCGTGGCTGGAGCTATCGACGGGCGCGTTCAGCGTTTTGCAGGCGCAGGGTGCCGATGCACTGATGAGCGAGATCGAACGTCTCAAGCCTGCTGAGATTCTGATCGGCGAGGATGCGCGCTCACTCATGCCGCAGCTGGAAGCGTGTTTACGAGAACGCCCTGTGTGGCACTTCGACGCCGATGCCGGGGCACGTGCGTTGTGCACGCAGTTCGGCACGCGCGATCTGGACGGTTTCGGCTGCGCAGAACTTCCACTTGCGATCAGTGCAGCGGGATGCCTGCTGCAGTACGTACGCGATACGCAAAAAGCAGCGCTACCGCACTTGCGTGGCTTGCGTACGGAACTGCGTACCGATGCCTTGCTGCTCGATGCGGCCACGCGCCGCAATCTGGAGTTGGAGGCGAGTCTCACCGGCCGCGACGAATGCACCTTGCTCGGCGCGCTCGATCGAACGGCTACCGCAATGGGCGGACGGGAGCTCAGACGGTGGATTCAGCGGCCGCTGCGCGCGAAGACGCCGCTGGAGCTGCGGCTGCATGCGATTGGGCAGCTGATCGAACAGGGCGCATTCCCTCGCATCCATGAACAGCTGCATCACATCGGCGATGCGGAACGCGCGCTCGGGCGCATTGCATTGAAATCGGCGCGACCACGCGATCTGGCGCAGTTACGCGAAGCGCTCGGCGCGTTGCCCGCATTGCAGGACGATTTGCTTCGGATCGACAGTCCGTTGATCGCACGCCTCGCGACCGACGTCGCCACACATCCGGAAACACACGCACATCTGGTGAGAGCGATCGTAGCCACTCCACCGCATCTGCTGCGCGATGGCGGCGTGATCGCCAGCGGCTATGACGCGGAGCTGGATGAGCTGCGGCAGATCGCCGAGAACAGCGATCAGTTCCTGACGGATCTCGAAGCGCGGGAGCGCCAACATACCGGCCTGGCCAATCTCAAGCTGGGCTACAACCGCGTGCAGGGCTACTTCATCGAGCTGCATCGCAGTCAGGCGGAAAAAGTCCCGGCCCACTATCACCGTCGCCAGACCGTGAAGAATGCCGAGCGCTACATCACGCCGGAGCTCAAGGCGTTCGAAGACAAAGTGCTGAGCGCGCGCGATCGTTCGCTGGCACGCGAGAAACAACTTTACGACGAGTTACTTGAGACGCTGATCGGTCAGCTCGCCGCGCTGCAAACCACAGCGGCTGCGTTGGCACAGCTGGACGTCTTGGCGACGCTCGCCGAGCGAGCCGTGACGCTGCGTTATAGCGCGCCCGTACTCACCGATGACGCGGTCATCGACATCCGGGACGGTCGTCATCCCGTCGTCGAGCAATTCATCGATCACCCATTCGTGCCGAATGATCTGTGCCTCGATACACAGCGCCGCATGCTGATCATCACGGGCCCGAATATGGGCGGTAAGTCGACGTTCATGCGGCAAGCAGCGCTGATCGTCTTGATGGCGCGCGTGGGCAGCTACGTGCCTGCCGCGAGCGCGACGGTTGGCGCCATCGACCGCATCTTCACACGCATCGGCGCATCGGATGATCTCGCGGGCGGTCGTTCCACCTTCATGTTGGAAATGACCGAAGCGGCCAACATCCTGAACAACGCCACCGATATGAGCCTCGTGTTGATGGACGAGATCGGCCGCGGCACCAGCACGTACGATGGCTTGTCCCTGGCCTGGGCGTGCGCGATGCATATCAATCGCAAGCTGCGCGCGTTCACGTTGTTCGCCACGCACTACTTCGAGCTCGTGACGCTTGCGAGCGATCTGGATGCCTGCGCCAACGTGCATCTCGACGCGACGGAGCACGGCGATGAGCTCATCTTCCTGCACAGCGTGAAGCCTGGGCCTGCGAACCAAAGTTATGGTTTGCAGGTCGCCGCGCTGGCGGGCGTACCGCCCGCTGTGATTACAGCAGCCAGAAAATACTTGGCAGAGCTGGAGCGGCGGTCGGCAGAAACACATGTGCAGTCGCCGCAGCAATCGTTGCTGTTGGAGGTTCCACCGCCGAGTCATCCGCTCGTGGATCAGGTGAAGGCGTTGGATGTAGATGGCATGTCGCCGCGGGAGGCGCTCGATGCGCTGTACAAGCTCAAGGAGAGTTTGAAGTAACTCCGCCGATGGGGCAGTAATGACAGTAATGGGGACATGACAGTAATGGGGACATTCCTCATTTCGCTCTCACCTCAGTAATGGGGACATTCCTCATTTCCAAGGCGAAATGAGGAATGTCCCCATTACCTCTTCCCCATTACCTCTTGAAGATGCCGTGGCTCAGAAAATGCGCCGTCTGCTCGGCCACGAGCGCTGAGAACACCATGCCGGTGTGCGACACCGGCAGCACCATGTGATCCGTCGCGCCGGGCAGGCGTGTCTCCTCCACCAGGATCGATCCATCATGGTCAGCGGCAAGATCCGCGAAGAAGCGCCCGAGCCCCAGGCCCACGGACCCTGCAATGACACCCAACTCGCGACGTCCCGACCAGACACGCGGACCACAGTCCAACACTTCCTCCGCAACAGCGCGACCCAGCAGCGCACGTGCCATCGGCAGACGCGCAAAGCCGCGCGCAGAGGCACATCCCTGTAACGGGGAGCCCAGACACACGGCCCGTCCCGGAGGGATGTCGTTGGTCTGTTCGAGGAATTTCACGACAACCAATCCGCCGAGGCTGTGGCCGACGAAGTGCATCGTCTCAGCAGGTGTTCGCTGTACGAGCTTCCGCAGGCCGGTGACATGCTCCGCCATCGTGCCGGCCACCGAAGGGTAGCCAAACGTATGGCAATCGAAGCCGAACCCTTGTAGTCGATGCTTGAGCCCGGCGAGCTCGAACTCGCCCATCCAGAGACCGTGGAGAAGGATGGCGACGGGAGCGGGCATGGTGGTCGGCTGGCAAGCAGGCCGGTTGGCCAGAGGGTTTCGGTGCACCTTCTGGCCAGCAGACCAGCGAGCCCGCTAGCTGCTCTTCTCGGGCAACTTCACGCGGATGTGCAATTCGCGCAGCTGCGCATCGCTCACGGTCGTCGGCGCATCCGTCAGCAGATCCGCAGCCGTCTGCGTCTTCGGGAATGCAATGACGTCGCGGATGCTGTCCGCTCCCGCCATCAGCATCACGAGACGATCGAGCCCGAAGGCAATGCCACCGTGCGGAGGCGCACCATATTTCAATGCCTCGAGCAGGAAGCCAAACTTCTGCTGGGCTTCCTCCGGACCGATGCCCAGCAGATCGAACACAGTGGACTGCATTTCGGGCCGATGAATACGGACTGAGCCGCCACCAACCTCCGATCCGTTCAACACGCAGTCATAGCCCTTCGAGAGTGCATTGCCCGGATCGGCGCGCAAGGCAGCGGCATCATCTTCACGCGGCGCGGTGAACGGGTGATGGAGTGCAACCCAGCGCTTTTCGTCCGCATCCCATTCGAACATGGGGAAGTCGACGACCCACAAGGGACGCCAGCCGGTCTGCACCAGGCCAAGGTCCTGGCCAAGCTTCAGCCGCAACGCGCCGAGCGCATCGTTGACGACCTTCGCAACATCGGCACCGAAGAAGATCAAGTCGCCATCCACGGCGCCGGTGCGTTCGAGAATGCCTGCAACGGCCTCATCACTGAGGAACTTCAATATCGGTGACTGCAATCCGTCACGACCTTTCGCCTTCTCGTTCACCTTCACATACGCGAGACCTTTCGCAGCGTAACGAGCCACGAAGGCCGTGCAGTCATCAATCTCTTTGCGCGTCAGGCGCGTGCCGCCTTCGGGTACACGCAGGGCGGCAACACGGCCGTTCGGATTCGAAGCAGGACCGGCGAACACCTTGAACTCGCAACCACGCACGAGATCCGCGATGTAGACCAGCTCGAGGGAGATGCTCAGATCTGGCTTGTCGGACGCGTAGCGCCGCATGGCTTCGGCATATGTCATGCGCGGAAACGGATTCGGCAGATCGATGTCTAGCACCGTCTTGAACAGATGCCGCACCAGCGACTCCATCGTCGCCATGATT
>JBEVDW010000154.1:0-4130 GCA_040513115.1 Steroidobacteraceae bacterium
ATGGAGGTCTCACCGGGTTTGCGACGCACGCCGCACAGTATGACGCGCGGCCACGACTGCACCCCTACGGTGCCCCGCGACCGAAGCGGTCAAAGACATTCAGCCGGCGCCGTCCCCGTCGTTGCGGGTTTTCCTGCAGGGGCTAAGGCTTTGACATTTGCAGCCGATACACCCTTCAAGCAACGGGCTTCTCGGTGTGGGCGCAGATTCGTGCGCCGCGATCAATCGCTGGGGCCCGGCGCAAAAGCCAGTCTGGGCTCGAACCGAATGGAGGGCGGGCGTCGATGCATGTCGATCAGCACTATGTCCTACCGGAACAGCTATGTCTCGGTTTGTACGTCCATCTCGACCTGGGGTGGATGGATCATCCGTTCACATTCAGCAGCTTCCTGATCAAGACCGACCGGCAGATAGAAACGATTCGCAAGCTCGGGCTGGCACGTATTCGCTATGAGCCGGAAAAGAGCGTGTGTCCGCCTGCAGAACAGGTTGCGGCTGTTACCGTTTCCCAGTCCGTAACGCAGTCTGAAGCGCTTGCACAAAGCGACCCGAATCAGGACGCCGCCGACCAAGAAGCGATGGCCGCCAAGAAGGGGCGCACGGCGCATCTGGAACGCATCAAGCAACAGATCGGCGCGGTCGAGCAGCAATTCCGGCGTGCGGCCGATTCTATGCGCTCGATCACCCGCAACCTCGCCACGCATCCTGTCGAAGCCCATCGCGAAGGCACGCAGCTCGTGAACGAGATCGTCGACACGGTCTTCGGCAAGACCGACGTGATGCTGCATGCGATGAGCGAGAAAATGGGCGAAGACGCCTACTTCCATCCGCTCAACGTCACTGTCCTTTCACTGATCCTGGGCCGCGCGTTGGGATTCGATTCGACCGCGCTGCGCGAGGTCGGACTCGGTGCCCTGTTCCACGACATCGGCAAGAGCAAAGTGCCACGCAACCTCCTTACGAAGCAGGAGGCGCTCACTTCAACGGAAAACGTGTTGATGGAACAGCACTGTGCTCACGGCCTGGCGCTGGCGCGCACGATGGGATTGAGCGAAGCAGGTCAGGCCATGATCGCGCAGCACCACGAATACCTCGACGGCAGCGGATATCCGGGGAAGATTTCCGGTGATGCGTTGTCTCCCTTCGTGCGTGTCGTCTCGATCGCCAACACGTACGACAACCTGTGCAACCCGCGCAATCTCGCGCAGGCGCTCACGCCGTCGGAATCCTTGTCGCGCATGTTTGCCTCGATGCGTACCAAGCTCGACGAGATGCAGTTGCAGATGTTCATTCGTTGTCTGGGCGTCTACCCGCCGGGCAGCATCGTGCAGTTGTCGAACGAGATGGTGTGTCTCGTACTGGCGAGCAGCTCCACGCAGCCCATGCGGCCGAACGTGCTCGTCTACGATCCGGCAGTGTCCAAGGAAGACGGCGCGATCATCTGCCTGGAGCAGGAGCCCGAGCTGAAGATCACGAAGAGCTTGCGGCCTGCGCATCTGCCGCGTGAGATCTACCAATATCTGAATCCGCGCAAGCGCGTGGCGTACTACTTCGATCCGCAGCAACAGGGAACGGAGCCGTGAACGCTCGACCCGCGCCGGAACACATCATCGAGCTCTTCGAGCACTATCACGAGTGCTTGTTGTGGGTCGATGCGCGCACGCTCGCTGTAGTCTATGGCAATGCGGCTGCACGCAAAGTGCTCGGCTATGAGCTCGAAGCGCTGAAAGCGCAATCGATCACGACCATCGAGACGTCGATCGAAGACGTCTTCTTCTGGGCCGAAGTGCAGTCCGGCCACTGTTCCGGCTTTCATGCCGTACGGGGCTATTATCGCCGCGCCGACGGCACGATCTTCCAGGTCGAGAAGAGTCTCACCAAGATCGAATCCGTGAGCATCCCGCTGCTGATGATCTCGTTCCACGACGCCGCGCCGGAGCGCACGCTGGAAGACGAGCTGGCCCGCTCGACCTCGTTGCTCGCGGCTGCTTTGGAAGCCACTGCGGACGGCGTGCTCGTCACGGACCTGTCCGGCGGCATCTGCAACATGAATCGCAACTTCGCGCAGATGTGGCGCGTGCCCGAGCCACTGCTCGAGGCGGGTGTGGATGCCGACATCTTCATGTTCATGGAGCAGCAGGTTGCCGATGCGGCGAAGTACCGCGAATCGTTGAGCGCGGCGCTGGAGTTGGCGGGCGAAGGGTTGTTCGAGGAGATTAACCTGCTGGATGGCCGTTGTCTCGAGCGGCACGTCACGCCGCTGCATATCGGCCATCAGTTGAGCGGCCATGTGTTCAGCTTCCGCGACGTCACCGAGCGCAAGCGCGCGGAGCTCGAGCAAAAGAGATACGAGCTGCAACTGCGCCGGCAGAACGAGGCTTTGGAAAAGGCGAATCGGGTCAAGTCCGAGTTCCTCGCCAACATGAGCCACGAGATCCGCACGCCCATGCACGCGATCATCAGCCTGTCGCGCTTGTGCCTGGAAACGCAGCTCGATGTGCAACAGCGCGACTACGTGGAGAAGGTCTACATCGCGTCGCAATCGCTCCTGCGGATCATCGACGACATTCTCGATTTCTCGAAACTCGAGTCGGGCAAGGTGAAGATCGAGGCCATCGGCTTCCGGTTGTCGCATGTCTGCGATCAAGTGCAAAGCCTGATGCTGACGGCAGCGCAGGAAAAGGGGCTGTCGTTGTCCTTCGACTCCGCCGTCGATACGGCGCTCGAGGTGGTGGGCGATCCGTTGCGTCTCGGGCAGGTGTTGCTCAACCTCGTGAGCAACGCCGTCAAGTTCACCGAACGCGGCTCCATCGATGTGGTGGCGGCGACGAAGAGCTCGACGGCCGATGCGGTGGAGCTCGAGTTCAGCGTGCGCGATACCGGCATCGGCCTCTCGCCGCAACAGTGCGCGGGCCTGTTCCAATCGTTCTCGCAGGCCGATGCATCGACGACTCGCAAGTACGGAGGTACGGGGTTGGGGCTTGCGATCAGCAAACAGCTGGTCGAGCTGATGGGCGGATCGATCAGAGTCGATAGCACGGTGGGCGAGGGCAGCACGTTCACGTTCACCGTCCGCATGGCGCGCGGCAAGGGCGCGGCCAGCGGCAGAATCGATGTCGGTGCGGATGAGCGGAGCATCCGAGCTGCGCTCAGCGGGATGCGCGTCCTGGTGGTCGAAGACAACAAGATCAACCAGCAGATTGCTCGTGAGTTGCTCTCTCGTGTGGGCGTGGTCGTCACGATTGCAGGCAATGGGCTGGAATGCCTCGAGCTGCTGGAGCGCGACACGTACGACGCTGTCCTGATGGACGTGCAAATGCCGGTCTTGGACGGGCTCGAGACGACGCGAGCGATTCGCGAGCGGCTGAAGCTCACTGCGCTGCCGATCATCGCGATGACGGCGAATGCGATGGAAGGCGATCGGCAGCGATGCATCGCGGCCGGAATGAATGACTACTTGCCGAAGCCCATCGAAGCCGAAGCGTTGTTGGCGGCGCTGGCACGGTGGGCTGTGTCGCGCGCGCCGTCGCCGAACGCAACCAACGATTCATGCGTGCATGTGGCGCCTGTTACTGCATCGTTACCATGTGCCATACCCGGATTGAATCTGGAGCGCGCAGTGAAGAACGCCGATGACGATCCGGCCTTTCTGCGCGAGCTGCTGCAGCAGTTTGCCGGCGACCACTGTGACGACGCTCACCTCATCGCGCAGGCCATTGCCGCGAACGAGCTCGACCGGGCGCGCCGTATCTCTCACACGCTCAAAGGTATAGCGGCCACGTTCTGCGCAGATCGCCTGCACAGCGCGGCGCTGGCACTGGACACGCGCCTGCGCACCAGCCCGCCGAGCGATTGCAGCAGCTTGTTGCAGGAACTTGTGACCGCGTTGAGCGAAGTCCTGGCGAGCATCGCCACGCTCGCTGTCGACGACGGACACATGGCCGTCGCGTAATTCGAATCCACCTTAGACGTTCGATCGCTCTGCGTCTGTGCACCGATCGATCGCCGCGACCAGGTGATAGAAGCTCTCCAGCAACGGGGTTGCAACATTGAGCTTCTTAGCCAGCCGAGCGGCATGGCCCAACGTCTCTTCCACTTCCAGCGGTCGCCCGGCGAGCAGATCCTGCAGC
>JBEVDW010000155.1:0-13355 GCA_040513115.1 Steroidobacteraceae bacterium
TGATACCGTGTCGCTTCAGGTACTCGTTAACCAATTTGAGCAGCGGCTTGCCCAGCTTGTGCCGTTCCAGCAGATGCCGGAACTTGCACACCGTCGTCTCATCGGGCGCCGCCTCGCGGCCCAGATCGATCCCGGCGAACGAGCGCATCGCCACCGAGTCGTACAGCGCTTCTTCCACCGCCGGATCGGACAGGTTGAACCACAGCTGCAAGAAATACACTCGCACCATCCGCTCCAGTGCAATCGGCGGCCGTCCGCCGAGTTCGCTGACCTTCGGATACACCGGCTCGATCAGCGCGCATACCTCAAGCCACGGCACGATCCGATCCATCTGTGCCAGAAACTGCGCCCGGCGCGTCGTCTTGCCGTACTTCTCAAACCCGCTCAGTGTTCGTTGCTGCATCGTGTTCCTCCGCGGAAACTCGATCATGCATCAATCACGGTGGGTAAATCAGACCTTCCCTAAGAGCCAAATTAGCCGCTTAAGCCATTGAATTTATGGCGCCCCGAGCAGGAGTTGAACCTGCGACCTCGCCCTTAGGAGGGGCGCGCTCTATCCAACTGAGCTACCGGGGCATGGGTGGGTGGCGAGAGCATATCGGTGAGTGGGGAACCCTGCGAGGGCTATCTGCAGGGGATTGATCGAACGGCGCATTCGGGATAGCCCGCGCCGCGCCGCCCCTGCCCCCGTTCGAACTACACATTGACCTCCAACTCCACGCGGTAAGTACTTGCGATGGCGGACTGATGACCCTCTTCTTTGCCTCGACGACTGAATCCAGCTCACATGAGCTGCCGCACTAGCTTCACGCTCTCGTGATCGATACAGGCTGTCTTGGTGCGGTGGTTTCCAACTACGCACACTTCGAGTCCGTAGTTCTCGCGCGGTGCGGTGAGCCAGCCCATGTAGAAGCCGTAGAGCATCGAACAGCGGTACTCGAGCCACAGCGACTCCAGGTCCGGCGCGTCCTTCGCGCCCTTCGCGCGCAACTGCTCTCGGTAGTGCGCGAGCAACTCACGCTCGTGCTTGCGGCGCCCCTCCACCGAAAGCGCCGTCTGGATCAGATACCCGATGTCGTGCATGAGATAACCCCGCACCATGATCTGCCAATCCAGCAGTCCGCCCGTGCCATCGGGCATGACGTACGTGTTACCGAAATGGGCATCACCGTGCAGCAGTGTTTGCGGAAGCGTCGATTGATGTCGTTTCAGCGCCTTCACGCCGGCAAACATCTCCGCCTCGCTGACACCGAGCTCTTGCGCGAACTCCCGCTTGAATCTCTCTCGGGCCAGCTCATTCACGATGTGCAGACGTACAGGGCCGTCCAGCAACGTTTCCAGGCTGCCCGCTAGATGGTTCTGAACCCACGACAGATCGGATGCGAATCGCGGGCTCTGCCAGAAATGCGCATGCACGCTTGCAAGCGTGGTCAACAGTGCCTGCACGACCGCCACGTTGTCCTCATCCATCATGATGTTCACGTGTGGGGTGCGCGGACTCAGATCTTCCATCAACAGCACGTAGCGTCCCGTCACGGGATCGAATCGACCTCCCATTGCTTGCGGGGCTTCGATGTCGAGCTCCGATCTGAGGCGCTGATAGAACGCAACCTCGTTTTCGAAGAAGGGCTCGAGCGGCGGATTGGCGCAGTCGGCATCTTCCGGAATCGACATCTTTGCCAACACATGGGTCGGCAACTTGCAGGGCTTCTCGTAGCGAACTTCGAGTGACACCTGAATCGATGTCGACACCGATGACGTCGTGTCGGCATCGCCGTAGTTCTTGATCTTCGTCACTCGCGCATCCGTGATGCGCACATCCGGGTGAACCGTGCTGACCAGCTCCGTCAGCAACGCTGGCGTCAGATCCTTGGGGCCTGCAGGAATCTTGTTGGCGTCGGACATCACAGCAGCTCCCGGATCAACGGCATGGTTTCCAGGTCAGCGCACGCTACCTTCGTGCGGTGGTTGCCGATCACGCAGACTTCCAACCCATAGTTCTCGCGCGGCGCAGTCAACCAACCGAGATAGAAGCCGTGCAGTGCCGAGCGGCGATATTCGAGCCAGAGCAGATCCGCACTGGGAGGTTCTTTCACTCCGTGCTCGCGAAGCTTCTCGCGGTAGAACTGCAACAGTTCGCGCTCGTGCTTCCGCCGGCCTTCCACGGAGAGTGCGGTCTGGATGAAATAGCCAAGGTCGTGCATGAGAAAACCGCGACAGCTCACTTGCCAGTCGATGAGACCGCCGGCTTTGTTCGGCAGGCTGTACGTGTTGCCGAAGTGCGTATCGCCGTGAAGAAACGTCTGGGCGAGCGTGGCCTGGTGGCGCTTCAACGCTTTCTCGCCGAAGTACATCTCGGCTTCGTTTGTGCCGAGCTCCTGCGTGAACTCGCGTTTGTAGCGCTCGCGTTTCAGCTCATTGACCACGTGCTGACGAATGAACGTGTCGAACATGTCCTCCATCGGGCCAGCCACCTGGTTCTCCACCCACGAAAGATCCGTCTTGAATCGCGGCGTCTCCCAGTACGTGGCGTGCAGTTTCGCGAGCGTATCCAGCACGCCTTGAACAACGGCCACATCGTCGGCATCCGTCATGCTGTTGAAGTGCGGACTCTTTGGCTTCAGATCCTCCATCAGCAGCACGAAACGCCGGCTGTGCGGATCGAGGTATCCACCCATCGCTTGCGGGGCTTCGAGATGCAGCTCGGGTCGCAGTCGCTGATAGAAATCGATCTCGTTGACGAACAGCGGCCCCAGCTCCGGATTGCTGCAGAGGACGTCCTCAGGAATCGACATCTTCACCAACAGACGTGTCGGCAACTGTGTCGCCCGGTCGTAGCGAACATCGAGCGTGACCTGCGTGGACGTCGAAACCGAGGCCTCGTTGTTGGCCTCTCCATAGCTCTTCACATTCACGACCTTGGCTTCCCGAATCCCAAGGCCTGGATGCAGACTACTCACCAGCGGCGTCAAGAACTGCGGAATCAGGCCTTCCGGCTTCACCGGCATCTCACGTTCTGAGATTTGACTGTTCATGCGCGGGTCGCCTCTTCAACGGTGCGATGAGAACTCGGCGAGACTCGAGCACTGCATCACTTCGCTGGCTGGTACGTGAAGGTCGATTCGTAGGACGGATCGTTCGGCGAGCGCGAGCCGCTCTTCATGCGCAAACCGAAGAAGCCTTGGTTCCAGTCGCCGGAATCAGGAAACTCCCGGAACCAATCCGCCACCAGCCTGCGATGGGTGATGCGCCAACAGTCATCGCGCTTCGCAAAGCGATCGAGATAACGACCGCCGAGGAGCAGGTCCTTAGGACCATCGGCCCCAGGCAAACGATGGAAGGCAAACACATAGGTTTCGCCTCGGGCGGTATCGCCATCGATTTCGATCAGCATGTTTCCAATCAGATGTGCGGTCTGCTCCATCTGCTCGCGCATCGACTCGGTCGACTTCACGATGTAGGGAGCGATCGCACCGACGTGAAACCCTTCGTAATCGGTCGTGGCATCGGGCCAGAAAACGGCTGTGAGCAACGCCGCATCACATCGGTCCGTGGCACGCGCATACCGCAACAGGAGATCTCGAATCGCTTCTCTGTCTGCAAGCTCGGCGGCGAACTGGGTCACCGTCTGTGTGACTGCTGCATTCACTGTGCACCCCCAAACATCGTGATTGACTGGCCGATCGATGCCCCGGAGCGAAGCGCTCTTATATATCTGTGCATGTACCTCGGATTGGGTTGAGTTCGTTGTGCCGCCGCGACAGCAACGGAATCCGGAATGATCTCAAATGTTGCCGCCGCCTCGGAACGTCGCATTGCACCGTACATCTACGGTGATCACCGCGGTTCGAGGTGCGCTGATGAAACTCGCTTAGCCTGTGCTTATGAGCACACGGACAACTGTCCATGAACCGTGAGCATGCTTGTCTTCCGGCCCCGCATTGTCAAGCCGAGGTCTCGGCGTTACTTCCCCGATCGGGCGCAGCCGTTGCCACCCGCAGCGGTTAGTGCTTTGCTGGTCGTGACCCAGGCAAGCACACCCGCGAGTTCGCTGGGCAGAACAACAGCCAACCAGAAGCTCAAGGCGGCAGGATCTGAAGTGCGAATCTCATGGTCGTAGAACTCGACACGCCACGAACACGCGCAGGCGATCACGAAAGAATCGTCACCGAAGCCACGCGCTTGTTCGCCGCGCGTGGCTTGTTTGGCGCATCGCTACGGGAAGTTGCACGCCAGTGTCGCGTTCCTTTGTCGACCTTGAATACCCATTTTCCGAAGAAGCGCGATCTTCAGGCCGCCGTGATCGACAGCGCGATCAACGCGATTGCAGGTCGTATCGTCCCTGCGTTATCGGGAGGAGGCACACCCGAACAGAGATTGCGACGCTACATCGAAGTGACCGTGCAGCAACTGCTGAGCAATGACGCGCAAGTCAGAGTGCTGGAAGACGCGTACAAGAGTCTGGAGCGCGCCGATGTCGCGGAGCTTACGAAGGGTTTCGTCACGAATCAGCGGCTGGTGCGTGCAGCGCAGGCGGAAGTCATCAAGAGCTTGAACCCGAACTTGTCGGTCATCAGCTTGGAGCGGATGGTCGACGTGACGTTCTCGATCATCTATGGGCTCGTAACGCTTCATCCCGTGCACGAGCGATTTGCCGGTGCCGACGTCCCTGTGGCTGATGTCATCGTCGAGGAAGCGACATTCCTCTTCTCCAGAATATTGGGCGTGAGCCTCACTGAATAGAGAATTCGTTCGCTGAACCTATCCGCAGTCCAGATGCGACACGTCATTGAACGCGCGCAACGCCCATCGGCCATCGCCGTGCACCACGAGACGCGTGATCGACGCATTCTCGGGCGCGACGAACGCGAAGCGGCGACTGCCGGTGGCCTGGCGACACACTTCTCCAATCGTGCCCGCATGAGCGAATGCGATTGCCCTCGCCCCTGCATCCAGCAGCTCCACGATCTTGTCGATGCCGACACGTACGCGCGCTGAGAACTCATCCATGGGCTCGGCAAGCGGCAGCACTTCCCAACTCTCTTCCGCCATCATGCGCTGGAGCAACGGATCCCGGGCCGCTGCCCGAGCGTAGAAACTGTGCTCGAATTCTCCGAGATGAACTTCTCGCAGCTCGGGTATCACGATGGGCTCGATGCCGGTGAGCTCCAACAGCCTCGAAGCGGTCTGTCGCGTTCGTTGCAATGGCGTGATGAATATTCTCGCGATCGATTCGCGCCCCAGTCGCTCGCACACCGCCGTCGCCTGCGCCTCCCCTTCGGGCCATAGCGGAGGATCCGTCAAAGTCAGCTCACCGAAGAGCAAGCGATTGTCGACCTTCTCGCCACCCGCCGAGCCATGACGGACCAGGACGATCTCCCGCGCATCCCCAGGCAATCTGAAACGCTTTTGAGCGTGGACCAGCGGGCGACCGGGGTTCTGCGAGTCTTCATGCATATCGATTCCGCCGTACAGACGGTCCTCTGGAGGTCACGCTAACAAGAGCAGGCCGAACTTTCGCTGGCGGCACACGCACCATCGTGCCACGCGTGTACTCAAACTTGAATATTCGAACCGTCTCTGGAAACCTGCGATGGCCCACCTCAAGCCAGCCGCCGGACATGCCAGACAACTCGCTCATGGTTTCGAACATCACGCAATTGCGTGAGCTGGTTCGGATGATTGCCGAACGGCAGAACACGCAACAGCGTGTCCTGCAAGTGAGCGCGTATCTGTTCAACAGCTTTGGCATCGAAGCGGGATCGAACGCTCAAATCGCCGCCGCGCTGGGCATCAGCCCCGGGAATCTCACCTACCACTTCAAGAAGAAGTCAGACCTGATCACAGCCCACATGGCTGTGTTCGAACGTCGGCTCAAGGCCGTGATCACGAAGCTTCCACGCCACTCCAGCGCGAAGCAGTTCACCGCCGCCTATCTCGACCTGCTCGAGCTGACGCTGGGCTATCGATTCCTGTTCCTTGGCGCGAACTACATCCTGCGGAACGAACTCGTTCCCGTGGAGCGCTATCAACGATTAGTCGCGGTGTTGAAGCGCACTTACATCGGGCACTTCAACCAACTGATTGCCGAAGGCCACATGCAGCCCATCAAGCGGCCCTACAGTGTGCGCATGCTCGTCGACAGCATCTGGTGGCGTTGGCTCGGCTGGCTGAACAGCATGCAGATCGCATCGCGCGGCAAGGGCAGTCCTGATCGCAAGCTGCTCAGCGAAGCCGTGCTGCAAGTGTTCTCGCTCAACCAGCAGTACGTGGATCCGAAGTTCTTCCGCGCCATTCAACTGGAGCTCCAGGACATCAAACGCCAGGAGCCCGATCCGCAACAGGACCTGCTGCGCCTACTTCAGGGCTTGCGCGACACGGAGTGATTTCACCTGCAGCGCGAGCAAGCCCACCTCTGACTTACGCAACGGTCATTGGCTCAGCGCCCGCACGAAATCGTACAGCTGCATCTCCTGTGAATCGCCGTGGCCCGTGCGCCCTTCGTAGCGCCACCGAATCATCGCGGTCACGATGGATGTGTTGGGCCACGCGACGATCGGACTGATCGCCAGCGTCTCGCCAACCATCTCATGGGTTCCGCCTTTCGAGTCCACCAGGCTCATCTCGATGCGCTCGACAAAGAGCGTGGACTTGTTGCGAACCGTGCGCTTCTTGCAGGTCACGATTTCCAGGAGCTCCCCACCCTTCTGCAGCCAGCCGCCCATCAATGTGCGTTCGGCGGGGTAATTGGGATAGAGCTTCAGCCAGTCGGGTTTCAGATCCGGATGATCCGTCGCTGTCACCATGAAATGCAGATCGTCGCCGAAGACGCCCGTCATCCAATTCACGGGCGGGATGGTCATGTGCGCCTCCGGACGCGGCTTGCCCCATGATCGATCCCGGACGTTGTATCCATTCACCTCGTACTGCTTGCCACGCAGCGTGAGTGATCCGCGCACCTTCATGGTCTGCTCGAAATGTTTGCCATCGGCCCAGACGACCGGCGGCGCAACAGCCTCGTACTCCAGATCAAATGCATTGCCGCGCGATGCATCGGAGTACGTCACGTGATGTCGCTTCAGCGGCTCCACGACATCGACACCATAGCCGTTGTCCAACCGGTAGCTGTGCAGGTCGTTGCTCAGCGGGCGATCCGACATGAAGCTGCGCCAGTCGAAGATCTCGCACTGCAATGCGTGCGTCTTCATGCCCTGCCACACCCATGCGCCGCCACTCACGGTCTTCAGATTCGGGTGATGCCAGCAATACAACAGCCCGTGAATGCGCTGTTCAGGCATGCAGATGCCGAAGTACTGCGTTTCAGTCAGCGAGTCGTCGCTCACCTCGGCGTTGGCCTTCGGATGCAGGTAATCGTCTTCTGGAGCGGCGGTTCTCAAGCCGCGATTCTGGGAATGAAAGAAGGCCAGATTGGCTTTGCTGGACATGGATGAGCTCCTCTTGAGGCTGCTTCCGACGCACACCACCACCGACAGTCGACCGGAATCTCACGCTCTGCTGCCGCGAGTCGATCTGCAGTCCGCACCGATGCGGACGTTTTCGTCATCGCAGTGCGGCACAGAGTCGATTCCGCGTTCGTGCGCACACGCTAATACACTTGCGTCGTCTAGTACAGTTGCACTAATTTCGATGGCAACTCGGCAGTACTGATTGTGCGTCAGGCGACCAGGTCGCAGATGCAGCATCCTCTACGCATCAACAAGCGGCTAAGAACATGAAGATCACCATCGGATTGCAAGTCTCCCCGCAACACGGGGATTTCCACGACATGCGCAAGGCCTGGATGCAGGCGGAAGAGATGGGCGTGGATTGCCTTTACACCGCGGATCACTTCAACGCGATGATTCTCGACGAAGCTCAGGCCCTGCGCACGACCGCGGGCGGCGAGTATGGCAAGACCAAGCGCGGCAAGAACTTTGAAGGGACGATCGTACAAGCGGCAATGGCCACGACCACGACACGCGCACGCATCGGCTGCATCGTGCACGCCAACAGCTATCGCAACCCCAACCTCATGGCCGACATCGCACGCACCATCGATCACGCATCCGGCGGGCGCTTCATCCTGGGCATGGGCACCGGCTATCTGAAACCGGATTACGACGACTACGGCTACGAATTCGGCACTCAAACGGAGCGTGCGGAGGCGCTGGCCCGGGACATCCCGATCATCAAGGACCGACTCAAGAAGCTCGTGCCGCCGCCGCTCGGACCGATGCCACTGTTGATCGCATCGATGGGCGAGCGCATCGGCATGCGCATCGTGGCCGAGCATGCCGACATGTGGCATGTCTACGGACCGATCGAGAAGATCCGCCAGAAGCGCGATGCTTTGCAGGCGATCTGCAAGGAAGTCGGGCGCGACTTCGACAGCATCGAGATCGTCACCAACTACTTTCCGCAGATGATGGGTGGCCGCGATTCCGATCCGGCGATCTACTTGAAGGAGGGCATTCGGCACCTCGTTTTGGTCGCCGAAGGTCCGAACTGGGATCTCGGCCAGCTGCGCGAGATTCTCGAATGGCGTCGTACCGCGGAGAGCGCGGGTTAGGTGACGAATGACGCTACAGCACGAAGCGGACTATCCCGTTCCAGATGGCATTCAGCCGAGTCTGGAGCGGACGCTGCAAGTGATCCTGCGCGAGCTCGATCAGGTCCTCGTACCTGAATTGCAGAGCGATCGGGCACGCACGACGGCATCGCTGCTGAGCCAGACGCTGCGGCAGCTGATCATCCGCGAGACGGGTCTTCCTGCCCTGCTCAAAGGCTGGACGGCTCAGGAGGAAGCGCTGCTGTCGCGAATGGGTTCTCCGCCACCGCACTCGCCCAGCGCCTCTGCATTCGAGCGTCATCAACTCATCACGGCATCCATCGCCACCGCCGTCGGTCAGCGTGCCGGTCAGCAGAGCGCAGCCACCAACACCGGGGTGAAAGATTCGTGGACTCGCGAAGCCATTCGCCTCGAGCGCGAGCACCTGGTCGAGCGCTTGCGCGTCGAGCGCGAGCTGCCGTATCTGCAACGCACGCAGGAACAGGCTCGTGAGCTCGATGTCACGCACGAGCGGGTCGAGGCCTACTTGAGAGCCAGGCTGCCTGCATGTGAGCGCCTGAGGGTGTCCAAGATCAGCAAGATACTGGGCGGCTTTTCGAAGGAAACCTTCATCATCGATGCACAGCTCGATGGACGACCTTGGCCCGCCATTCTCAGACGCGATGTGCCGCTCGGTGCAGTTGCAGGATCTGTCGTGGATGAAGCACCACTGCTCACAGCGTTGCATGCCCGCGGATTGGCAGTTCCGGAAGTACTCGCCGCGGAATCGGATCGCACCGTACTCGGCGAGGCATTCACGATTACCCGCAGAGCGCCGGGCGAGACCGCCTTCTCCAACATGCGCGGCCTGCAACTGGACAGCGGTCAGGAAAATGCTGCTCGAGGGTTGGCGCAAGTGCTTGGCCAGCTTCACTCAGTCGATCCCAGAGAGCTCAACCTCCCGCAGCCGTTCTTCGATCCCCGCGCCTCGATGGCCGACTGCGTCGTTCGACAGATCGATGCATACGAACACGCCTGGCTGAGCCGCACTTCCGCGCCGTCGCCGACGATGTCCGCTGCGTTCGCGTGGTTGCGCTCGCATGTGCCGCCGTCATCCGGCATCGCTCGCATCGTTCATGGGGATGCGGGACTGCACAACCTCATGCTGGCAGACGGACGCGTGAGTGCACTGCTCGATTGGGAGCTCTCGCACATGGGCGACCCCATCGAAGACCTTGCCTACTGCCGCACCTGGATCGATCAGGCACTCCCGTGGGACGAGTTTCTCCAAGTCTATTACCGCAATGGCGGGCACGAGTATCGCCCCGAGTACGAACGCTTCTACGGTGTGCTTTCGAACCTCCGCATCGTCGTGTTCGCCGCGCAATCGGGATATGGCACGTATTGGAACGAGCATCCCGAGCTTCCGACGCTGTTCGCAGCCACCCACTATCACGCGATCTTTCTCGACAAGGTTGCCGAGCACCTGCTGCGACCGTAATTAGCGGCGAACAGCCTCGAGCGCCAATGAGCTCTTGGGGTCGATCGCAGGCGTCACTACCTCTGCCATCGCTTTGAGCATCGTCGATGCGCGTGCGCATATCGGGATCTCTTTGATGAACTCTGGGGTGGGGTGACTTCGCATGAAAGACGGTTTCCCACGCAATCGGCAGGCGGAACAAGTATC
Organism: Steroidobacteraceae bacterium; assembly: GCA_040513115.1. Classification (GTDB taxonomy): domain Bacteria; phylum Pseudomonadota; class Gammaproteobacteria; order Steroidobacterales; family Steroidobacteraceae; genus DATELY01. The sequence goes on from JBEVDW010000155.1 coordinate 10,236, forward strand.
GTAGGCGCGGTCATCGCCACACCCCCAACTCATGAGCTCCAGAACGCCAGCCCGGCGCCGTTCCAAAAAGCCCCTGCGGAACAAGTCCACCTGTGTGGAAGACCCGGTCCTCTTCGCCGTCGAGGAAATCGTCAAGGTCATCAGCTCGGGGCGCTATGCGCCGGGTGAAAGACTGATCGAAGCCGACTTCGAGCGCGAGTTCGGACTCGGACGGGTTCCGGTTCGCGAAGCCCTGCGTATTCTGGCCGGCGATGGCGTGGTCGAGCTGGTGAAGAATCGCGGCGCGCGCATTCCGGTCATCAGCCGGGCACATCTGGTGGAGATGCTGCAGGTCCAGGATGCGCTCATCCGCTTCGCCCTGGAAGAAATGGTCGTGCACGCGAACTACGCGATGCACATGGAACGACTGTCCGAACAGGCGCGCAAGATGCGCGAGCGCCTGCAGGCCAAAGACCATCGCGGCATGCTGCGCGCCATGATTCGCTATCACGAGTTGCTCATCGAAGCATCCGGCAATCAGTACCTCAAGAACGTGTCGCGTCGGCATTATCTCTATCACTACGAACGTCACATTCGTGATCTCACGACGCTCGAGCAGCTCGAGCGTGCCGTGGGACCTTACGAGCAAGCCACCGAAGCGCTACGGCAGCGAGATGGCGCGCGCGCGTACCAATGCATGCGCATCAAGAACTACGATCTCATCACCGCGCTGGAATCGGAAAGCCCACCTGCGATGGAAGACGCGACGAGCCCATCGCCACCAGCCGCCATACTCAAGAAAACACCTCGCCGCAAGCGCACGCCCGCGCACGCCTGAAGTCTCCGGTTTTCGGTCTCGCGCTCGATGCAGTGCGGGCACCCTCATGTCATTCAATGCACGCGGCGTTTTTCACCGTGGAGGCGCAAGCCATGGCCGCGTGCCAGTACAAGCATACTAAAAACGTTTGACGTCCCCGACACCTGCGCATAATGTATACAAAGTAGTTTTGCGCCGGTAGCCGCTTGCTGCTCGGCGAAACACGCAGTGAGAAGCCGCTCTTCAGGTGCTGCGCACGGGGGATTCATGTCCGAAAACTCGACCTTCCTCTTGAACAACGCAGGCTTGGGCTTCGGCGACTACGGCCCCGAAGACGAGCTGTTGCATCCGCAGATGAATGCGGCAATTGCCGACGAAGCGCTGACGGAGACGCAGTACTTCGGGTTCAGCGTGCCGGAAGAGCGCATTCACGGTCTGACCTACTTCTGGCATCACCCTCGCCTGAAAACCTTCACCGGCGGTGCCATGGTGTGGCGTGGCATCAAGGATCATCAGCTCGCGTGCGAGCTGTACGACATGCGCCTGTTCATGAGCGACACCAAGATCCCCACGAACATCGATCGCCTGCGCATGCCGAGCAGTTATCAAGTCGATGTGATCGAGCCGTTCAAGAAGATGCGCGTGCAATACGAAGACAAGGCGCGCAACAACGCCTTCGATATCGTCTTCACTGCGATTGCACCGCCCGCGATGCTGCCGAATCGCAAGCACTTCGAGCAGCCCATGCGCACAAAAGGCTCCCTCACGCTGCGCGGTAAGACCTACGTCGTTGATGGCGTGAATGTGCGTGATCGCTCCTGGGCCGAAGCGCGCTCCGAAGCGCCCGTGCCTTTCCCGCCGACGGCGTGGCTCACGGGCGTATTCAGTGACGAGCTCTCGTTCAACTGCGTATGCACCGACGATCCCGGCCGCTCACCGGATTGGCAAGGCATCTACGACATTCCGGCAAGCCAATCATTGAAAGGGGGCTGGATCTACTCGAAGGGCGAATACACGCGCGTCACTCAGGCATCGAAGCTCACGCGTCGCGATCCCGTCACGCTGCACCCCGTGCAGCACGAACTCGAGCTCGTGGACGAAAAGGGCCAGAAGCTCGAGCTCACTGGCCAGATCGTCGCGTCGAGTCCCACCGGATTCTGGTGCAACGCCCGGATCTTCATCGCCTTGGTCAAATGGAGCTGTAAGGGCCAGACAGGGTATGGCGACAGCCAGGAAGTGCAATGGACTGACTACGTCCACGCAAAGTCTCGTGACAAGTAGCGGGTGGGCGGCTTTCGTGCCCACCGCATGAGCAGTCAACACTATTTCAGGGGATTCGATCATGTTTCGAGAGACGCACCCTCGCATCGCGACCGCGTTACTGACTTGCGCCCTTCTCGGCCCAGTTGCGCACTCGGCCGACACACCCGAGGGCGCCAAAGGCGGTCTCGATGAAATTGTCGTGACGGCACAGCGTCGTGAGCAATCACTGAAAGACGTGCCGATTTCCGTATCCGTCGCCTCTGCCGAGCAGTTGTCGGACGCAGGCATCATCCAGAGCACACAGCTGCCGCAGCTCACGCCGGGCCTGGTGATGGATAGCGCAGCCACATATCAACAGACGTATCTGCGTGGCGTAGGCAGCGAGTTCGTGCAGCCAGGCACGAATCAATCCGTCGCGACGTATATCGACGGCGTCGTGATCGTCTCGCCGACCGCGTTGGATCAAAGCCTGATGGACGTCGAGCGCATCGAGGTCTTGAAAGGGCCGCAAGGCACTCTGTTCGGCCGCAACGCGGCTGGCGGTGCCATCAACATCGTCACGAAGCGTCCCTCGGAGACCCCGCAGGCGCAGGTGCAGGTGGGCGTCGGCAACCTCGATGCAAAGAACGTCGGCCTGTACTTGTCTGGACCGGTCGCGGGCGGCCTGAAAGCCAGCCTCGCCGGCTTCTACAACTATCGCGATGCCTGGTACGACAATCTCGCGGCTCCGTTCGCGGAAAAGGGTGCCAAGCAGTACGGCGGCCGGGTCAAGTTTCTGTATGAAGCGGACAACGGCGTGGAAGCCGAACTGTCGGGTACGTTCGCGCAGCAGTTCAACGGCGACAACTTCGCCTATCAACAGCTGCAACCGAACTCGGTCGGTGCGGCGTTCGGCGGCATCGGTTCGTCGCGTCCCGGCAAGGTCTACAACGACTCGCACGGCAAGCACTACCCTGCTTGGGTGGGTCGCTACCGCACGGCAAGCGGCACGTTGCGCGTGAAGGCGCCCCTGGGATTCGCGGACTTCGTGTCGATCAGCGGCTTCCGTGAAGGCGTCAACC
>JBEVDW010000156.1:0-3492 GCA_040513115.1 Steroidobacteraceae bacterium
CGCCCCTGCCGGGTCTGAGCACTGCAAAGATCCTGCGTGCCATCCGGCACGAGCTCGATGCCGTGATTGCTCCGCAGCTGCACAACCAGCGCGAGCAGATGGTCCTGGAGATGATCCACGGCCTGCTCGCGCATCTGCTGATCCGCGAAGAACAGCTGCCTGCACAATACGCTCGCTATGAGCGCCGGCAGGCCGAGCATCTCGCGGCGTTGATGGGCGCGCTGGGCAGCGCGCCCAATCCCATTTCGCGGATCGACCATCGGGTCGATGCGTCTTCGATCGAAGCGGCCTTGGAACGCACGATCTCGGCAGCGATACCACGGCTTTCCTCGCTCGACCCGGCACAACGAGACGTAGCACAGCGAGCGATCCGCTCGGCGGTGGAGCGCGAAGAAGAACTGTTCACGCTGGCAGCAGCAGCCGAAGTCTCTCTGTCTGCTGCGCGCACGATTCGTGCGCAGGTCGACGATGTGATCGACGAGCACAAACTCACCGCCTACTTGCGACGCCGCTTTGGACCGGCTGTTCAGGCCGACAAAGTCACTGCACTTCTGGGTGGCGCGATGAAGGACACGTTCATCGCAGAGCTGTCGGGTGCAAACCGGCCCGCCGCTGCGATCGTGATCCGTCGTGATTCCAGCCAGGTGGAGACCGGCGCCGCGAACAGCAGCGTGACGCACGAGTTCGCATTGCTCAAAGCTGCGCTCGAGCAGGGGTTGCCCGTGGCTGAGCCGCTCTGGCTCGATGCAAGCGATGCATTTGCGCGCCCGTTCCTCGTCAGCAAACGCATTGCCGGCAGCCCGCCCATGAACCTGCATGGGCGCATCGTCGGCACAGACCCCGCTCAAGCGGCGAAAGGGTTGGCTAGAGCGCTGGCGCAGATCCATTGCTTCGATTGGTCCGTTCTCGACGGTGCGCGCGAGTTGGAGCGCTTGTCACTGCGTCAGCACGTGGAGCGAATGCTCGACATCTGGGAAGCGCACTGGCGCGAGCATCGCGTGCGACCTTCGCCGGCATTCGCCGCGGGCTTCGCGTGGATGAAGGCGAACATTCCTGCGTGCGATGTAAAGCCAGTGCTAGTCCATGGCGACGCCTCGCTCCGCAATTTGTTGATGCAGGACAGCGATATCACGGGAATGCTCGACTGGGAGTTCTGGCACATCGGCGATCCCGCCGAAGATCTGGCGTATTGCCGCGCGGATGTCGAGCAAGTGATGCCATGGGAGGAGTTCCTCGCCGAGTATCGTCGTCATGGCGGCGCGGAGTACGACGACAAGGCGATCAAGTACTACGAGATCTGGCCGGCCGTGCGCATCGGCGCCGGCTGCATGGCGTTCGGCGCGCAGCTCGCTGACCATCCCGATGTAACGAGTGCCGTCGCCGCGTTCGCAGCCACCCATCACTATTCGCATTTCGTGCAAGCCACCAGCCGCTATCTGTTGGGCTTGAACGAGTTCACCGGCGCAGAGGGGCGCAAACCATGAGCAACGTCGAACAGAACGTCTACGTCTACCCGGCGAGCGACGAATATCCGCAGGCTGCCGGCGCCGATGTTCATTGGCAGGAAAGCTTGTTGGTGCATTGGTGGGATCAGCGCAACGGCATCGGTGGAATGCATCGCGTTGCGCGTGAGCCGAACAGGGCAGGCGGACGCGCGGTGCTCTTCTTCGGTGTGGTCGCGCGCGACGGCCTGCGTTTCAACCGTTATCTCGATGTGCAAGCACGGCCTGAAGATCTGCTCAAAGATGGCCTGCAAGTGGGGCCGAATTATCGGATGACTGTCGGCGATGGTCCGCGACTCGTCGCGAATGACGAGGGCTGCGAGCTCGACTTGCGCTTCGAAGACACGATGCCACGAGTCGATCTCGTGGCAGTACCGGCCGACAAGAGTTTCCACGTGCTGGCCCCGAGCCACTTCGAAGTGGCCGGGCGAGTGAATGGCACCGTCAAGCTGCAGGGCAGGACGTACCGCATCGAGAACGCCCTCTGCACCCGCGATCACAGCTGGGGACAGCGGGACTGGGCAAAGCTGCTCGGCCATCGCTGGGTCTCCGGGTGGTTCGGCCCCGACGTGTCCTTTGCGGTAGGCAGCGCGCTGCTGGCCAATGGCGGGCTGACCTCATTCGGCTTCATCTCGCGCAAGGGGATCGTCAGCTACGCAGAGCGGGTCGATATCCTCGCGCGTACGGAGATGGATGGGCTGAGCCATCGCGGCGGTGTCATTCGTCTCGAAATGGCGGACGGCTCCATCGCGGAGATCGATGCGTATCGTCCCATCAACGGCATTGCCTTCTCGCATCACGGTCTGATGTTCGCGCAAGAGCTCTGCGATGCGCGCCTGGACGGGCGCGAAGGTCAGTGCACGTTCGAGATCACGACGCGGCCAAGCGATCTCGAGCACCTGGCGAAGGTGCTCATTCGCGTCTCCCCGCAGCAGGGATGGGCGCAACGGCCGTGGAGCTTGTAAGGTTTCCTCCGCGTCGGCTTCTTTAACGCTGCTTTCACGCCGGACCACACAGGGTCCTCACGCTGGCTGCCTACCTTCCCCCTCGCGCAAGGCGCCGTCCAGGCATGAATAGTTGAGCGACGCCGAGCGCGGGCATACATTCGCGCCTCACCGTACTGGCTCGCGGTGCGGCGCATCAGTCCACGTCTTCGGGGGAATCGTCATGCGCTATTCAGCCCTTCCTCGCACCTCGCCTTTGATGCTGGCCGCGGCTCTGGCCTTCGCGATGCTCGCGGCGAACGCACAGGTGCCCGTGCACAAGCACTACGCGGACAGTGAAGGACACGACAAGCCGTCGCCGTCCGGTGCGTTAGCCCCCCGCCTGCAGAACGTCGGCAAGCACACGTTTGCCGTGACCACTCAGTCGGAACAGGCCCAACGCTTCATGAATCAGGGCTTGAACCTGACTTTTGGCTTCAATCACGCGGAAGCGGGCAGGGCATTTGCTGAAGCGGCACGGCTCGATCCGAATCTGGCGATGGCGCATTGGGGCCAGGCGCTCGTGCTCGGCCCGAACATCAACGCGCCGATGATGCCGGACCAGGAGCCGATCGCCCTCGGGCACATCCGCGAGGCGCAGGCGCTGAAAGCCAAAGCCTCACCACGCGAACGCGACTACATCGACGCGTTGGCTGCCCGCTACACCGGCAAGCCCGAGGATCGGAAAGCGGCGGATCAAGCGTTCGCCGGTGCGATGCGCCTGCTGCACGAGAAGTATCCCAACGACCAGGACGCCGCGACCATCTATGCCGAAGCATTGATGGACCTGAGCCCGTGGGACTACTGGACGCGAGATGGTCGTCCGCATGAGCGCACGCCCGACATCGTTGCGTCACTCGACAATGTCTTGAAGGCAAACGCCGATCATCCAGGCGCACTGCACTTGTGGATTCATCTGTGGGAAGCAAGCGGCACACCCGAACGGGCTGAGTGGGCCGGCGATCGTCTGCTGCCGCTCGCGCCGGCCGCCGGACATCTCGTGCATA
>JBEVDW010000157.1:0-25727 GCA_040513115.1 Steroidobacteraceae bacterium
CGACCCAAGAGTTCAAGGAGAAGCTCTTCGTCGGCCCCAAACTGCAGGAGCAACTCACCGCCACCGGTCCGGAACTGCAGCGCACCGCGGACTACGGCAAGCTCACGATCATCGCTCAGCCGCTCTTTGCAACTCTAGAATTCGTATACGGCCTGGTGAAGAACTGGGGTGTTTCCATCGTGCTGGTTACATTTTTATTGAAGCTGGTGTTTTATCCGCTGACCGCGGCCGGCTACCGCTCGATGGCAAAAATGCGTGCCGTCACGCCGCGTATCAAAGCGATCCAGGAGCGTTACAAGGACGATCGCGAACAGCTGGGACGCTCGATGATGGAGCTGTACAAGCGCGAGAAGATCAATCCGTTGGGTGGCTGCTTGCCGATGATCGTGCAGATCCCCGTGTTCCTGGCGTTCTACTGGGTGCTGCTCGAAAGCGTGGAGATGCGTCAGGCCCCGTTCTTCGCGTGGATCAGCGATCTGTCAGCACGCGATCCGTTCTTCATCCTGCCGCTGCTCATGGGCGCCGCGATGTTCGCGCAGTTCAAGTTGACACCCACGCCGACGACGGATCCGATGCAGGCTAAGGTGTTCCAATTCATGCCCATCGTCATGACTGGCATGATGGCCTGGTTCCCCGCGGGCCTGGTGCTGTACTGGCTCACGAACACGCTGCTTTCGATCGCCCAACAGTGGCGCATCAATCAGGTGGTCGCCGGCGAGGCCAAGACTGCCAAAGCCAAGGCGTGAGTGGGACGGCGATGAATCATGGGTGTCGGCGCGCACACTGACACCATCGTCGCTATCGCAACCCCCAGCGGACGTGGTGGCATCGGCGTCGTGCGAGTGTCGGGTTCCGGCGTTGCTTCCATCGCTGAGGCGATCTGCCGTATAGCGCCCGAGGCCCGCGTTGCACGGGTACGTCCCTTCGTCGACGCGATCGGCGCCGTAATCGATACAGGCCTCGCGCTGTATTTCCCCAGCCCCGCATCCTACACCGGCGAAGACGTGCTCGAGTTGCACGCGCACGGAAGTCCCGTCGTGCTCGATCTGCTGCTCGCCCGCATCACAGAGTTGGGTGCGCGCCTGGCCGAACCGGGCGAGTTCACTCGGCGAGCTTTTCTCAACGACAAGCTGGATCTCGCTCAGGCCGAAGCTGTTGCGGACCTCATCGACAGCAGCTCGGTTCAAGCCGCACGCGCCGCCATGCGCTCGCTGCAAGGTGAGTTCTCGCGCGTCGTGACGGCGTTGGTCGAAGCGTTGATTCAAGCTCGGATGTACGTCGAGGCGGCAATCGACTTCCCCGAAGAGGAAGTCGACTTCCTGAGCGACGCCTCTTTGCATGCGCGGCTCGCCGGCATCCGCGAAAACTTGGAGCGCTTGCTGGCTCGGGCCGAACAGGGAGCACTGTTACGTAACGGTTTCAAGGTCGTGATCGCCGGTAAGCCCAACGCCGGGAAGTCGAGCCTGCTGAACGCACTGGCGGGTTACGACGCGGCCATCGTCACCAATGTCCCGGGCACCACGCGGGATGTGCTGCGCGAACAGGTGAACATCGACGGCCTCGTCGTTCAGCTCGCGGATACGGCCGGACTACGCGACGAAGCGGATATCGTCGAAGCCGAGGGCATTCGGCGCGCCCAGCGCGAGATGCAGCACGCCGATCACGTGTTGTACGTCGTCGATGTGTCGCGACCGGAGTTCCCCGTGGGTCTCGCCGCGGAACTGGAGCTGCTAAGTAGCGGTGGAGGGGCAACCCTGGTTCTCAATAAGATCGATGTGTCCCGGCCGACCGCCGCGCTCGAGCTATCGATTCCGGCAGTCGCCATCTCAGCCGCGACGCACGCGGGATTGGATGAGCTCCGTTCCCACCTGAAGCGCATCGCCGGCCAGCACTCCGAAGGCGAAGATGTATTCCTCGCGCGGCGGCGGCATCTCGATGCGCTGCACCGAGCGGGAGAACACTTTCAGCAGGCCGAGCAGCAGTTACGGCAGCGGCGAGCGGGTGAACTGGCGGCCGAAGAGCTACGGCGGGCTCAGGAAGCTCTGTCCGAGATCACCGGTGAGTTCACTTCCGACGATCTGCTCGGCAGGATCTTTAGCTCGTTCTGCATTGGGAAGTAGCGTGTGGCTTAGAATCCACGCTCTCTGACGGGATGCCTGTTTATGCGATTTCCGGAAACCTTTGACGTCATCGTGGTGGGCGGCGGTCACGCCGGCACGGAAGCTGCGCTGGCCTCCGCGCGTCGCGGCAGCCGCACACTATTACTGACGCACAGCATCGAGACGCTGGGGCAGATGAGCTGCAATCCCGCGATCGGCGGCATCGGCAAAGGTCATCTCGTGCGCGAGATCGATGCGCTCGGCGGCGCGATGGCCCAAGCAGCTGATCGCGCTGGCATCCAATTCCGTACGCTGAATGCCAGTAAAGGGCCGGCCGTGCGTGCCACACGCGCGCAAGCCGATCGGGTGCTGTATCGAGCTGCGATCCGATCGATGCTGGAATGGCAGGAGAACCTCACTCTGTTCCAACAGGAAGCCGCCGACCTGCTATTGGAAGGCGAGCGTGTCTGCGGCGTCGTCACTCAGTCGGGTATCGAATTTCGTTCGCGCTGTGTGGTCCTGACCGTCGGCACGTTCCTCGCGGGCAAGATCCACATCGGACTCACGAATCACCAGGGCGGCCGCGCCGGTGATCCGCCGTCGAATCGCCTGGCTGCGAAGCTCCGCGAATTGCCGTTGCGGGTTGGACGACTGAAGACGGGCACACCGCCGCGTATCGACGGCAGCACGATCGATTATCGCGATCTCGCCATACAACACGGCGACGAGCCGCGTCCGGTGTTCTCGTTCTTGGGCAAGCGCGAGCAGCATCCGCAACAATTGCCGTGCTACATCACCGCAACGAATGAGCGCACGCACGAAATCATCCGTGCTGCCACTGATCGTTCGCCGCTGTTCACCGGTGTGATCGAAGGCGTGGGTCCGCGCTACTGCCCTTCGGTCGAAGACAAAGTCGTCCGCTTCGCTGAGAAGCTTTCGCATCAGATCTTCATCGAACCGGAAGGACTGCACACGCGCGAGATCTATCCGAACGGCATCTCCACGAGCCTGCCATTCGACGTGCAGTATGAGTTCGTGCGCTCGATCAGAGGTTTCGAGAGCGCGCAGATCACGCGACCGGGTTACGCGATCGAGTACGACTTCTTCGACCCGCGCGATCTCAAGTACAGCTTGGAAAGCAAGTTCATCGAAGGCTTGTTCTTTGCCGGTCAGATCAACGGCACAACGGGCTACGAGGAAGCAGCGGCGCAGGGGTTGCTCGCCGGCATCAATGCAAGCCTCAAAGCCGACGATCGTGAGGCTTGGTGGCCCCGACGCGAAGAGGCGTATCTCGGCGTGTTGGTTGACGACCTCATCACTCGCGGCACACGCGAGCCCTACCGCATGTTCACGAGTCGAGCCGAGTACCGCTTACTCCTCCGTGAGGACAACGCGGACTTGCGCCTCACGCCTCGCGGCCGGGAGTTGCGATTGGTCGACAACGCGCGCTGGTCATTCTTCGAACGCAAATGCGAGCAGCTCGCACACGAGCGAACGCGGTTGAGTGAGCTCGTCGTGCACCCGCATCACCTCGATGCACAAACGGCTGCGAAATTGGGTTCCACATTGAACCGGGAAGCACATGCCTTCGAGCTGCTGCGCCGACCGGAAGTCAGCTATGAAGGGTTGTGTGGCGTCGCCAGCGTGGGCTTGCCGGCATGGATGCAAGCGAGCGATGCGGATGAACGACTCGTCGAGCAAGTGCAACTACAGCTCGAAGTCGAAGCGAAGTATGCGGGCTACATCGATCGGCAGGAGCAAGAGATCGAACGTCAACGCCGCCACGAGGAAACTCGTTTGCCCGCAGATCTCGATTACGGCAGCGTGCGGGGCCTCTCGACAGAAGTGCGTCAACGTCTGCGCGAAGCTCAGCCATTGAGTGTGGGTCAGGCGAGCCGCATTCCGGGTGTCACGCCTGCCGCTGTTTCGTTGCTCCTGGTCCATTTGAAGCGACACGGGGCGGCCGCACGTTCGCAACGCGCAGGATGAGCCTGGTACGAGTGAGCTGGCGCATCGTCGTTGCGCTGAGCTCACTCGTCTTGCTTGCCGCCTGCGATCGCGATCCCGCAGAAGCTGCAGCTCGTCCGCCGAACATGCTCCTGCGCGGCAACGGTCCGGAGCCCGAATCGCTCGATCCGCAGAAAGCGCGCCAAGATTCCTCGCTGAACATCCTGCGTGATGTGTACGAAGGGCTCACAGCCCTTGACGCGCGGGCCGAACCCATTCCGGCCGCTGCACGGAGCTGGGACATCAGCCCTGACGGATTGCAGTATCGATTCCAATTGCAGCCAGGGTTGAAGTGGTCCAACGGCGAGGCGCTGACTGCATCCGACTTTGTCACCGCGCTGAAGCGACTCGTCGACCCGAAGACCGCTGCACCGTACGCACAGATGCTTGAGCCTGTGGTAAACGCCAGCGCGATCGTTCGTGGTGAGCTACCCATGAACACATTGGGTGCGACGGCACTGGATGACCGCAGTCTCGAAATCACACTCACGCATCCCGCTCCCTACTTGCTCGGTGTGCTTGCGCATCCAGCGACGTTTCCGATTTACACTCGAGCGCTGACCGATTCAGCGCTCGTGACGAACGGTGCCTACCGACTGCGCGAGTGGCGTGCAGGTTCCTACGTGCAACTGGAGCGCAACGAACATTACTGGAATGCCAACGCCGTTGCGATTCCGCTCGTACGCTATGAGCCCACGCAAGACCCGGCCACAGAGCTGAGGCGCTTCCGTGCCGGCGAGCTCGATATCACCTATACGATACCGGGCCAGCAGACTCTCTGGATCGAGGAGCACTTGCGCACGCAACTGCAAATCGAGCCGCAGCTCGGTGTCTACTACTACGGTTTCAATCTGCGTGCGCCGCCGTTTGCCAATCAACGCGAAGTTCGTGAGGCGTTGTCGCTCGTCATCGAACGCGATCGGCTTGCAGCTCAAGTCACGCGCTCGCACGAACAACCCGCCTGCAGCTGGGTGCCGCCCGGGGTGACGAACTACTCGCCTCAACCACTCTCGAGCTGCGTCGGCACGCACGTTGAGCGAGTTGCTCGTGCAAGCAGGCTGTATGCGGACGCGGGATACAGTCGAGATCGACCGCTGGAAGTCCAGCTGCGTTACCCGGTCGGCGATCTGCACAACCGCCTGGCCGTGGTGATCGCGGCGATGTGGAAAGACGCGTTGGGCGTGCGAACGACATTGCGTGCGGAGGAGCCGCGTGCGCTGAACCAAGCGGTCGCTGCCGGCATCGACGTGCAGATATTCCGCGCCAGCTGGATCGCGGACTACAACGATGCCTGGTCGTTCCTGCAATTGGCACAATCGGACTTCGGCGTGAATCTCACTGGCTATGATCGCGCAGAGTTCGACTCGTGCCTCGCACGCGCAGCAGCTGCGAACGACCCACAGGTCCGCCGTGCTGAACTCGAACGGGCCGAGCGCTTGCTGCTTGCGGATCATGCGCTCGTGCCGCTGTATTTCTACGTCAGCAAACATCTCGTGAGCCCGCGCGTGCAGGGCTTCGCGAGCAATGCGCTCAACGTGCAGTACAGCCGGCAGCTCAAGCTGGTGAGCGGTGAGTCACAGCAATGAAACCTGCGGCCCCTCGGGGTGTGAACCCCTTCATCGTTTCAAATAGCGGGGCCCACTAAGCTGTCATCTCCTTCGTTCTGCGCAAGAACAATCGAGCTATGACCTGGTTCGTCCTTTTTGCCACGACTGTGTTCGGCCTGTACTTCTGGCGGCAATACCGTGAGCGCCAGATGGAGCTCAATAGCCCGTTGGCTGATCATCGTCTGGGCCTTCGCCATATTGGCGACATCGTCATCTTGGAGCACGGGCTTCCCGGTGGTACCGGCAGCGTGCGTCTGGGCAACCGCGATTGGGCGATTCGCGGGCCGAGCTTGCCTGCAGGATCCAAAGTGCGCGTCACAGGCGTGGACGGCACAGTGCTACTGGTCGACCGCCTGGGCAAGTAAGGCGACGGCCGCATCCCTCGTTAAGGTAAACACTGCTGCTCGCGTTGCGCCCGCGTTCCGAAGTCCTGCCAATACTGTTCCGCGATCGCCTGAGCTTGTTCCTGCAGCTTGCTGCCGATCGCTTTCTCATACGCGACGACGTTCTCGCGCAATAACCGAAACATCGGCAAATAATTATCGCCGAAGCATCCTGCTTCATTGAGGCGCTGTCCGAAATACTGCCAAGCCAGCCGTTGCTCCATCGGCAACCGCGCGGCCCATGGCATCCGTGCGATGGATGCGTAGGCATCGCGCTGCCCATCGCGTGCCGCATCCAGTCCAAACACGACGGCACCCGCCACATCGCTCGGATGACCCTCACATCCCAGCGCCATGCAATTCGCCAGATCCAGCTTCGCCTGCGATGAGCTGCGCCCGGCTTGCTTCAACAACACGCGGATGCTGGCCACGTTCTCCGTCTGCTCGCCGCGTTGAACAGCAATCAATCGATGCATCGCCAACGCGTACTGGGCCGGTGCGTAGTTCTTGCTTGCGGCCTGTTGCAGCAGTTCTTCGACCCGAGCAGGTCGGGTTTCCAGGCGCGCAAGCTCTGTCACGCTCATGGGTTCGCCCGCGTCCGCTGTTTCACGCAGTTGCGCCTCGATCAAGCGATAGTCGAACTGCGCCTGCTGACAGGATTTGAGCGCTGCAGCTTCGTAGCCGAGTTCCAACTCGACGAGCTTTTGCAAGCGCGCGGCGTCTGCTTCACTGAGTTGCGGACGCAGTTGCTCGAGCAGCTTCGGATCACGATGCCGATCGCGCGGCGGGATGCGGCTGCACCAGTGCTGCACGCGAATCAATGCAATGTTTGTGGCTGGATCGTTCGCTTCTGATTTGGCGCTTAGCTGTGCCACGGCATTGGCAACATCCGCGCGAGACAACGCATCCACGACGGACGCATCGACTTTGAGATTGGCAAAACGCTGGCGATGCGAAACACGGATGAGTTGCGGCTGCAGCTGTTGCGGATCTGTGGTTGCAACAGTGTCAATCGGAGCAGCTGGAGCTGTGGTTGACGGTGCCGTCGTGGTTTTCGACGGCGCCTCAATACCGTACGCTGGTCCCATCACCACCAGAAGCAGTAGGAACCCTCGCCGCCTGCACCACATAGGTCCGCCTTGCGTGCTCAGGGAGTCGCACCCTCGGTCACGAGATCGTACTCAATTTGCACGGATGCGTTGAACGTCATTTCGCCACGCTGATAACTCTGGGCGGAGTCGCTCGCCTCTGCGGCAGCACTCATGACCTTCATACGCATCGGCATCGGCGGCGGAACGACCCCGGATGACGCCGAGATCGTGCGCGGCAAACCAACTTTTGCACCCGCAGCCTTCGCCAGTGTCTCGGCGTTCGAGCGCGCATCAGCCACGGCCTTGCCCAACGCTTCGCGCTCCAAGTCACGACGGCGACTGGAATCCAACTGCGGATCGCCAATCTGATTGACCCCGGCAGCAAACGCGCGCTCCAGTAGCGTGCCCAGTTGATCGAGTTGTCGCAGCTCCACTTCTACTTGTCGCGCGACGTAGTAACCCAGCAAGCGCCGATCGCGCCCTTCATTGTTCCAATCGTATTCCGGTTGCACTTGTACACGCGTCGTGCGGACGAACTTGGGATCGAGCTTGAGGTCACGCGTAAGCTTCAGCACCGCGTTAACACCTTTGTCCACTTCGGCACGAGCTTCCTGCAACGTCGGCTTCCGAGACTCTAGACCCAAGCTTACGAGCGCACGGTCGGGCTCCGCGCGGACCTCGCCTTGTCAGCTCACCTTGACCACACGATCGTCTGCCATGGACGGCAAATTGAGGAAGGCACTGAGAAACAACGACAGCCAGAAGATTCTCATGGGCGGAAGACTCCTCGGGAGAACACGAATCAGTGCAGCAGCTGGCGCACGAGCTGCTGCACTTCGGGACGTTGGGCGGCGAGGTGCGCACCTCGACCTTTGATGATCGAAACCAGATCTTCCAGCGCCCGTTCGAATTGATCATTGATCACGACGTACTTGAACTCGTTCCAGTGCGACATGTCGGCAATGGAGTCGCGCAAACGGCGGGCAATAACCTCGTCCGTATCGGTCCCGCGACCGCGCAGCCGCGCCTCGAGCGCCGTTCGCGAAGGCGGCAGGATGAAAATGGATTCACACTCGGGCATGGCCCTGCGAACCTGTTGCGCGCCTTGCCAATCGATCTCGAGGAGCACGTTCGCACCTTGCTCCAACAACCCTTCGACTTGCGAGCGCGACGTGCCGTAGCGGTTGTCGAACACGCAGGCGTGCTCGAGAAACGCATCGGCGGCGCTCATGCGCTCGAACTCCTCTTTATCAACGAAGAAGTAGTCGTGTCCGGGTTTCTCATTCGGACGCGGCTTGCGCGTGGTGTAAGAGATCGAGAAGCGAAGCTCGGGCTCACGCTGGATGAGCGCACGCACGAGCGATGTCTTGCCAGCGCCCGAGGGCGCTGCGATCACGAACAGGCGGCCGCGAGTCACAGTCATGCGCGCTGTTACTCGATGTTCTGGATCTGCTCGCGCATCTGCTCGATGATCACTTTCATATCAACGGCAGCGCGCGTGGTTTCCACATCCTGCGATTTCGACGACAGCGTATTGGCTTCGCGATTCAGCTCCTGCATGAGGAAGTCAAGCCGGCGGCCTGCAGGCTCGTTCGAGTCCAGCGCGGAGGCAATCTCGGTGAGGTGACTGCCGAGGCGGTCGAGTTCCTCGTCCACGTCCATGCGTTGCGCCAGGATGGCGAGCTCTTGTTCCAAGCGATCCATGGCAGGCGTGACCTGAAGCTGTGCGATGCGATCCAGGACGCGAGCCCGCAGACGCTGCGAGACTTCGGGCAGGCGAGTCTTCACGATGGCAACTTGCGACTGCATTGCAGTGCACCGCTGCAACAGCATTTCGCGGATGCGCTCGCCCTCGCGCGCACGCATCTCGTTGAGCGCCGACAGTGCTTCCTGCACCAGCCCGAGCGCTTCCTGCAGGATGGGCGAGCTGTCCTGTTCTGCTTCCTTGACGGTGCCTGGCCAGCGCAATACGTCGATTGCCTTGATCGGCTCAGGATCGCCGATCTGGATTTGAATCGTGCGTAGCCGCTCGATGACGGCTTGCACGACGGCCATGTCGACTTGCAGCTCGCGTGTATTGCCGGCTGCGGGCTTGAAGGTGATGGTCGCATCCACTTTGCCGCGCCGAAGTGCAGCGCCAATCAATTGACGCAACTCGGGATCGATGGCGCGCAGATCCTCCGGCAACCGTGAGGAGATCTCGAGATAGCGATGATTTACCGTGCGCAGCTCGCAGATGAGCGTGCCCCATGCGCCCTGGCGCTCGCGCCGGGCGAATCCTGTCATGCTGCGAATCATGCGTGCGTCTGAACGTAAGCTGCCATGGGAAAAGTCGTGGGCTGTCGCGGCTTGAGCCGCGATGCTATAAAGCGCCGCCAAGTGTAGCAGCGAAGAGCGTTCGCGCCGGAGCCCGCAGTTGCGGATCGAGCATGCAGAGTTGAGCCTGGTCGGTGACCGGGAAGACAATCAGGATCGCGTCAGCGTCGCCGTGAACGGCAATGCTGCCTTGATGATCGTAATCGATGGGATGGGCGGGCACTCGGACGGTAGCCGGGCTGCCGACACGGCTCTCCAGAGTCTATTGCGCTCGTTTTCCCAAACCACGGCGCCGCTGTTCGATCCAATCGGATTTCTGCATCTGGCGTTGAGTCGAGCCCACGACGATGTGGCGCGGCTCGGCAGCAGCCTGTCGGTGGACTCCCGTCCACGCGCCACGATCGCCGTCTCGCTCGTGCAGGATGGCGCTGCCTATTGGGCACACATTGGCGATAGCCGCATCTATCTCATCCGCAGTGGTCGGGTGGTGAGGCGCACGCGCGATCACAGTCACGTCGAGCTACTGCTGCGCGAGGGAAAAATCACGGAGTCGGAGGTTGCCACGCATCCGATGCGCAACTTCGTCGAGTGCTGTCTCGGGGGCGATCCCGCCATTCCCGAGATGAGCATCAGCACACGTCAGCGGCTGCAGCCCGGCGATGTGTTGCTGCTATGTACGGATGGTATTTGGGCAAACCTGAGCGATCAGGACATCGGCATGTTCTTCCGTCCTGACTACGAAGATCTGCGCGCTTGGTTGGAAGCGCTAGGACGCCGCGCAGTGCAGGCGGCCTCACCTTTCAGCGACAACTCGACGGCCGCGGTCCTGCGCTGGCAGGGGAACTAACCATGAGCATCCCGCAGCGCCCGAGCGGTCGCGCGCCGGAGCAATTGCGCCCCGTGCGCATTGAACGCCAGTTCACGCGTCACGCCGAAGGCTCGGTGCTGATCGCCTTCGGGCATACGCAGGTGTTGTGCACCGCCAGCGTCGAAGACGGCGTGCCGCCGTTCATGCGCAATAGCGGCAAGGGTTGGGTCACGGCGGAATACGGCATGCTGCCGCGTGCGACGCATACCCGCTCGGCGCGCGAAGCTGCGCGTGGCAAACAAAGCGGACGCACATTGGAGATTCAACGCCTCATCGGACGAGCACTCCGATCGGTCATCGACCAGAAGGCCCTCGGGGAACGCACCGTCACGCTCGATTGCGACGTGCTGCAGGCGGATGGCGGCACGCGCACGGCTTCGATTACGGGCGCCTATGTCGCCTTGGTGGACGCAGTGGATTCACTGCTGAAGCGAGGTGCACTGCGCAGCAACCCCATCCACGGGCAAGTGGCCGCGCTGTCGGTCGGAATCTGGTCCGGGATACCGATCATCGATCTCGATTACGCGGAGGATTCGAACGCGGAAACGGACATGAACGTCGTCATGAACAACGGCGGTGCTTTCGTCGAGATTCAGGGAACGGCTGAAGGGCACGCCTTCCGACGACACGAGCTGGATGAGTTGTTGAACCTCGCGGCCGGCGGCATCGGCGAGTTGCTGTCGCTGCAAATGCAGGCGCTCACCTCACGCTGAAGTCCCATGCGAGTGGTCCTTGCCACGCACAACGCGCACAAGTGCGCCGAACTGCAGGAGCTGTTGGCCGGTACCGGCATCGAGCTCGTGCCGCTGTCTGTGTTCACTCGCGAGAGTGCGGTCGAGACGGGGCTGACATTCATCGAGAACGCCCTGCTCAAGGCCCGCTTTGCTGCACACGCGTCCGGGCTGCCGGCGATCGCCGATGACTCCGGTCTGTCAGTGGACGCACTCAAAGGAGCACCGGGCATCTACTCCGCCCGATACGCCGGCGTCGGTGCTTCGGATCAGGACAATCTGGAACGGTTGCTCGACGCTCTCGTAGAAACCCCCGACCCGCATCGCACGGCACGCTATCACTGCGCGCTAGCGTGCATGCGTTTCGAATCCGACCCTGCACCAATCGTTTGCCATGCGACGTGGGAGGGTCGAATTCTGCGTGCGCCCAAGGGTACCGGTGGTTTTGGGTACGATCCGATCTTCGAGGTGAACGGCCTCGGTTGCAGTGCGGCCGAACTGAGTCGAGCCGACAAGAACCGCTTGAGCCATCGTGGACTGGCGCTTGCGCAGCTGTTGCAGGCGCTGCGGAACGAGCGGAGGCTGGTGGTATGAGCACGCTGCCGCCGCTCGCCTTGTATGTCCACATGCCCTGGTGCGTCCGCAAGTGCCCGTACTGCGACTTCAACTCGCATCGCGCACCCAGCACGTTGCCCACGACGGAGTACATCGACGCGCTGCTTGCGGATCTCGACCACGACATTGCCGCTGGAGCGATTCGAGAGCGCGAGCTCATCTCGGTCTTCATGGGCGGCGGCACTCCGAGTCTGTTCAGCCCTGCGGACATCGGGCTGTTACTGGACGGCGTGCGGGCTCGCGTGCGCTGCTCGAACGCGATGGAGATCACGCTGGAGGCCAATCCCGGCACGATCGAACGCGGAGCGTTTCGCGACTATCGCGCGGCCGGAGTCAATCGCGTCTCGTTGGGGGTGCAGAGCTTTGCAGATCGGTCGCTGCAGCGTTTGGGTCGTATCCACTCGTCCGGAGAAGTGTTTACCGCAGTGGATGAGCTGCGTGCCGCCGGGCTGGACAACTTCAATCTCGATCTGATGTACGCGCTGCCTGAGCAAACGGTCTCGGCTGCCGTCGCCGACGTGAACGCGGCCATCGCGTTACAGCCCGCCCATCTCTCTCACTACGAACTCACGCTGGAGCCAGGAACGGCCTTCTACAGGCGGCCGCCGCGGGTTCCCAACGGCGATGAGGCCTGGGAAATGCAGGAAGCCTGTCAGGCGTTACTGGCTGCTGCAGGATACGAACAATACGAAATCTCGGCGTACGCACGATCGGCGTGTCAGTGCCGCCACAACGTCAACTATTGGCAGTTCGGCGACTATCTCGGCATCGGCGCGGGCGCACACGGGAAGATGACGCTCGCAGGCGGCGTCGTGCGAACCGTACGACAGAAACAACCCCGACAGTACTTGTCTGCTGGACCCGCTGATCGTGTCGAACGCAGCCAGGTGTCTGCGCAGGTGCTCGCGTTCGAGTTCATGTTGAATGTGCTCCGCCTGCGGGCCGGCTTCGAGACACGGCAGTTTGAAAGCTTAACCGGCGTGCCCATCGAGAAGATCGCGCCCCAACTGCACGACGCGTACTCGCGAGGGTTGCTGCAGGAACACTCCGGCTATTGGTTTACCACTGAGTTGGGGCGTCGTTTTTTGAACGATTTACAGCTGGTGTTCTTGCCTCCAGAGCCCGCCCGAAGTGTTGCAAGTTCGTGAACTGACGCACAAATTTCCCCCACGCGCGAGTGAGTTCAGAGGCTGTTGCGCGGTTGTTATACACACGCAAAAAGCAGCTGCTTGGAAGTCGCCATTACGTCACCGGAATGGATGAGCCGCGCTAGCAACCGCTTGTAAGTATCTGACTGTACAAGCTAAAAATGCCTGATCAAATTTTGATCAATGTAGTCCTGACATATTTCTGTAGCCTGCAGAGATCGCCTGCGAGGCACTCGTCCACAGACTTATCCACAAACTTTGTGGATAACCCCTAGGACATATGGCCGAGCGGTCGGGGCTTCAGCAAAAATCCAGCCTGCGACGTTGCTTTCACTATTGTGAGCCCCCAATCAGGTGGCTACACTGCGCGACCTTTTTCCCGGGCGAGCCATCGTCATGAAAGCCGGAATCCATCCCGAGTACAAAGAAATCACCGTCACGTGCAGCTGCGGCAGCACCTTTCCGACGCGTTCGACCCTGGGCCACGATTTGCAGATCGAAGTGTGCTCGAGCTGCCATCCGTTCTTCACGGGCAAGCAGAAGATCGTGGACACCGGTGGACGCGTCGACAAGTTCCGCAAGAAGTACGCCCGGGCCTGATCGGGCGTCGATTGCTGAATGAACCCAAGGGGCGCTGCGGCGCCCTTTTTGTTGCGCGCGATTTTCCGAACGATCAAACCGTCCGGGAATTGCGGCCGTCACCGAAGGTCTAGTTGGAGAGACGTGAGCTGTTCTCGCCGCGGCGTTACGATTCCCTCTGCGGCCTGCTGATCGCCGCGTATTCAAGTGTCGTTCAAACCCACCCTGCGTTACTCGATGCCTCGCCGCCCCGGAGAATCGCATGACCGCTCGTCTGTTTCGCGCATTGTTCGCCAGCTGCACGCTGCTCGCGCTGACCAGCTGCGCCATGAACCCTGTGACGAAGCGACCGGACATGGTGATGTCGTCCGAGAAAGGAGAGATCGAAAAGGCGCGGCAACTGCATCCCATCCTGTTGCAGCAGATGGGAGGCGCTTACGACGACCAGCGTCTGCAGCAGTACGTCAATGACGTCGGCCAACGGGCCGCGAAGGTCAGTCAGCGTCCCAACCTCACATACACCTTCACCGTGCTGGACAGCGAGGACATCAATGCCTTCACGACCGGCGGCGGCTACGTGTATGTCAGCCGTGGAATCCTCGGCTACTTGAACTCCGAGGCTGAGCTGCTGGCGGTGCTGGGACACGAGATCGGTCACGTAAATGCCCGCCACCCTGTCAAGCGCCAGACGCAATCAACCCTGGCCGGTATCGGTGCAGTTGCCGTAGGAATCTTCACGGGCAGCGGCGACCTTGCGAATCTCGCGAACTACGCGGGTGCCGCCATCGTCACAGGCTACGGCCGTGACATGGAACTGGAGGCTGATCGGCTGGGTGCCGAGTACCTCGCGAAGCTCGACCTCAAGCCGTCCCACATGATCGATGTGGTGCGACTACTGAAGAACCAGGAGTTGTTTGAACTGCAGCGGGCCCGAGCCGAAAAACGCGAGCCGCATGTCTATCACGGCGTGTTCGCCTCGCACCCTGACAACGACACGCGTCTGACGGAGGTCGTGAGCGCTGCCAACAAACTCAAGAGCCCGACGAATGAGGCGGACTCTGGACGCGAGCGCTATCTCAAGGCCATCGACGGCGTGCCTTTCGGTGCCAGCAGAGCGCAAGGCGTGTTGAAGGCAAACCGTTTCTACCACAGTGACATGGGATTCACGCTCGCCTTTCCGAGCGGGTGGACGGTGAAGAACATGGCCGATCGACTCGTCGCCGCTTCGCCCGCCAAGGACAGCATGATCCAGATGCAAACTCAGGCGCCGCCACCGAACGTCGGACCGCGTGAAATGCTGTCACGACTGCTGGCGAATTCCAGCGCGAGCGCCCCAGAGCTGCTCGACGTGAACGGACTGCAAGGGTATACGGCCGTGGTGCGCAGCACGGCCACCCCCTTCGGCACCGGGCCGGCTCGCTACGCAGTCGTCTACTACAACAATCTTGCGTATGTGTTTGCCGGCGCGAGCAAAGCGTCGCGCGGCAGCCCCGCAGCGGACCCGCTCTTCATGTCCACGATCAAAACCTTCCGCCGACTCCGTGAAAACGAGTTTGCCTTGGCTGAACCGCTCAAGATCAAGGCGGTCACGGTACCTAAGGGTGCCACGATGGCTGACGTCGCCAAGACCTCTCCGCTCAAGGAATATCCGGTCGAGACGCTGCGCCTGATGAATGATCTGTATCCCAATAAAGAGCCGCAGCCGGGCCAGTTGTTGAAGGTTGTCGAATGAGTGCTGTGCGCGCGCCGCCCCCGATGCTTGATTCCCAGGAATCCTCATGTAAGGCTCCCGGCCTCTTCGAGCAGGTGCTCGAACTCCATCTCGTTTGCGCAGATATTAGGTAAGACCATGGCCCCGTCCGATAACTCGTTTGAGCTGATCAATACCGCGAATGGAAAGCGCTCCACTCTTCCGGTCAGGAAGGGAACGCTCGGTCCGGACGTGGTCAGCATCGGCGCACTGGGCAAGGACCATGGCGCGTTCACGTTCGATCCGGGCTTCATGTCCACGGCCGCCTGCGAAAGCAAGATCACCTTCATCGATGGCGATCAGGGCGTGCTGCTCTATCGCGGGTTTCCCATCGAGCAACTGGCCGAGAAGAGCAACTTCCTGGAAGTGGCGTACCTGCTCATCAACGGTGAGCTTCCGACCGCGCAGCAGCTGACCGAGTTCACGCACGCGATTCAGTACCACACGATGATCAACGAATCGCTGCTGCGATTCTTCAACGGCTTTCAATACAACGCCCATCCCATGGCGATGTTGTCGGGTGTCGTGGCCTCGATGGCGGCCTTCTATCACGACTCGATGGACATCCATAACCCGCGCCATCGCGAGATCTTTGCGCATCGGATCATTGCGAAGATTCCAACCATCGCGGCGGCCGCCTACAAGCATGCACTCGGCCAGCCGTTCATGTATCCGCGCAACGACCTGGACTACTGCTCGAATCTTCTGCACATGTTCTTCGCCGTGCCGTGCGAGAGCTACAACATCGATCCCGTGCAGGCGCAGGCGTTGGATCTCTTGTTCATTCTGCACGCCGATCATGAGCAAAACGCGAGCACTTCCACTGTGCGTCTCGCCGGCAGCACGGAAGCCAATCCGTATGCGGCAATCTCCGCGGGCATCTCGGCACTATGGGGCCCGGCGCATGGCGGGGCGAACGAAGCGGTATTGGCGATGCTCGAGCAGATCGGCACGGCAGACAACGTACCCAAGTTCATCGCACGAGCGAAAGACAAGAACGACAACTTCCGTTTGATGGGATTCGGCCATCGCGTGTACAAGAACTTCGATCCGCGAGCCACGATCATCCGCGCGATGTGTCACAAGGTACTGGCGAAACTGGGCAAGTCGGACAATCCATTGTTCGAGCTCGCACTACGCCTCGAGGAGATCGCGTTGAAGGACGAGTACTTCGTCGAACGAAAGCTCTACCCGAACGTGGATTTCTATTCCGGCATCATCTACAGCGCCATCGGCATCCCGCAGTCGATGTTTACCGTGATGTTCGCGATCGCGCGCACGGTCGGATGGGTTGCCCATTGGCAAGAGATGATTTCCGATCCGCAGATGAAGATCGGTCGTCCGCGGCAATTGTATCTCGGATCGACGAAACGCGATTACAGCGAGATCAACAAGCGCTAGCTCCGATAAGCATTCTCGTGATCCGCCGTCGCGCTCTGATCGAGTAGAGCGCGCACTTCAGCCAAACCTGCACGTCGCATCGGTCTGCCATCGACAGGGCTCGAGGGCGCTTGTCGAATCCCATCGAGCGGAAAGATCACTGCATCGATCGCATGCGAGCCCGCCTGAAACTTCACGGCGGTATATGCCACGAGACGGTCAGGTTCGTAACGCAAACGGCGCTCCACGATCTCGTGAGGAACGCCGCGATCCATCAACTCGAGTGCCACGCTTTCGGGGCTGTCTGCAAACACGTGCAAGTTGATTTCGCTGTGAGCCGACGCCGTGCCGCTCAACACACCCCCGACGAGCCGCGGTTCGAAGCGAGCGAGCAGCTGCATCGCTCGTTCCGCAGCACGGCGGGAAGCATGCAGAGCAATGCCGTGAGTACGGGCACCAAATAGTCGATGGTGCTCGGCGAGTGCTTCCTCGATCTCCACGTTACGCGGTAGCACCGCGATGTCCGTGGCACCGAGACGTTCTGCAGCTTTGCGTTTGGCGAGCAGGTAATCGTCGATCCCTTGCTCGGCCATGATGCGGGCAGCCTCTTGAGCAAGTGCGCGACGCAGGTGATCGGCGCGAGGATTGTTGCGCTTGGGCATGGCCTAGTCTCCGGTTTCCCACTCAAAAGAGCGAGTCCTCTGCTTCACGATCGCCTGAGTCACGCGCTCCATCCGCCTCGACTGTGGTAGCGCTGCCGCCGGAAGGCAGGTGATCCGCCATGAAGATCTCCTGGATCGCGTTGCCGTCGTCCGCAGCTGCCGGTTGGCCCGTGTCTGCGGAGATGCGCATGCTCACGATGCCGGCTGGCTGCGGCAACTTCTGTTCCGGTGTGTTCCTTAATGCTTCCGCCATGAAGTAGATCCACATCGGCAGCGCCGTGCGTCCACCTTGCTCACTGGGACCCAACGAGCGCTCCTCATCGAAGCCCACCCACGCTGTCCCGACCAATGCCGCGTTGAAACCACAGAACCAGGCGTCACGCCCGTCGTTCGTCGTACCCGTCTTTCCGGCGAGATCGGTGCGCTTCAACTGCAACGCCCGCGTCGCGGTACCGCGACGCACGACATCGGACATCATGTCCGTCATCACATACGCATTGGCAGCTGAAAGCGTGCGGGGCGCGAGCGTGTCCAGCATGGGATCAGGCGCGACTGAACTCTGAACGGCAACGCTTTGAGCAGCCACTGCGCCTGAGTTGTCTGTAGTTGCGACCGCAGCTTGCTTCGCCACCGCCTCATCCCAGCAAGTTGCACACACGACGCGTGGATTTGCTTCCAATGTGATCCGGTTGTCGGGACCTACCACTCGATCAATGAAGTAGGGCTGCACGCGGAAGCCGCCATTCGCGAAGACGGCATAGGCGCTCGCCATTTCCAGTGGCGAAACTTGCGCCGTACCCAAGGCCAATGACAAGTTGTGCGGCAGGCTATCCGGCATGAAACCGAAATGGCTGACGTGTTCGATCACCGGGCTCACGCCCAGCGAGTGCATGACTCGAATCGACACCAGGTTCTGTGAGCGCACCAGCGCCTCGCGTAAGCGGGTAGGTCCATAGAAGCGCCGTGCATTGTTCTGCGGCCGCCAACTTGATTCCAGCGCCGCGTCGTCCAGGACGAATGGGGCATCGTTGATGATCGACGCCGGCGTCAGCCCGCGGTCCAAAGCAGCGGAATAGAGGAAGGGCTTGAATGCCGATCCGGCTTGCCGCTTGGCCTGAATCGCTCGATTGAAGCTGCTGGAAAAATAATCGAAGCCGCCAACCAGTGCGGCGATCGAACCGTCTTGCGGATTGACTGCGACGAATGCGCCTTGTGCTTGCGGGATCTGCACGAGTTGCCATTGGCCATTGCGCTGTTGAGCGACGTACACCACGTCTCCGACGGCCAAGGCATCATCCGCTGATTCGAGCTGCGGACCCACGTTGCCTCCCGGCAGAGGGTTGCGTGCCCATTGAATGCCTTCCCAAGCCAGGTTCACGCGGCCTGCGCGTTTCGCGAACGCGACTGCACTGCGTTCACTCACTGTGATGATCACAGCAGGTTCCAATCCTGCTCGCGTGGGCACGGCTTCCATTGCGGCTTGCAGGTCCTGCTCGCGCTCATTTCCCACCAGAGGCACCCGTGCTGTGGGTCCCCGATAACCATGGCGTTGATCGTATTCCAGCAGCGCTGCACGTAGGGCGATGTTCGCCGCGCGCTGCAGCTTGCTGTCCACGGTGGTATCGACCTCGAAGCCCCCGGTGTAAATGTCTTCGCCGAAACGATTGAGCAGGTCCAGACGCACCATCTCTGCTACGTACGGTGCTTCAACCTCGATAGTCGGCCCGTGCAGCTTGGATTCGAGAGGCGCATTCAGCGCGGATTGATAATCCTCTTCAGAGATGAAGTCGTTCGCCCGCATGCGCGAGAGCACATAGGCACGGCGTTGACGCGCACGGTCGACACTGGCCACTGGATTCTGCCGTGACGGCAGCTGTGCGATGCCCGCGATCAGCGCCATTTCAGGCAACGACAACTGCTGCACGTTCTTGCCGAAGTACACCTCAGCAGCGGCGCCGATTCCGTAGGCACGTTGGCCCAGGAAGATCTTGTTGAGATAGAGGGAAAGAATTTCCTGCTTCGTGAACTCTCGTTCGATCTTGAGCGCGAGGAAGATCTCGATGAGCTTGCGCCGATACGTCTTTTCGGGAGTCAGGAAGATGTTGCGCGCGAGCTGCATTGTGATCGTGCCACCGCCTTGGCTGCGCTCCCCGGAAAGAAAGTGCTGAGTCGTCGCTCGCAGCAGGCCGGGATAGTCGATGCCGCGGTGATGGAAAAAATCGTTGTCCTCGGCTGCCAGGAACGCGTTCACGATGTGCTGGGGCACGCTCTCGAACGACACGGGTATGCGCCGCTGCTCGCCGAGTTGTGCCATCAGTCGATGGTCACGGGTGTACACCCGTAACGGCATCTGCAGCCGAACGTCCCGCAGAGTGGCGACATCAGGGATCGCGGGCCTCAGGTACTGATATGCACCCGCGACCCCCAGGAAGGTTGCTCCCGCAATCAATATGATTGTGCTAACTGTCCAACGCAGCGGGGAAGCTAAATTGGGTCTCATCTAGATCCTCTAAGTCCTTGCCTATCAACGGTATCCGGTGCATAGTCGCCCAAAAGAACGCTGCCCGGAATAGGTGTGCTCTCTTCAGACAAGTCTCGCGGGGATGTGACTTAACTCAACGAGAGTCGCGGGCGAAACCGATGAATGGATGTACCAGGTCGCGAGCTTGCCAGCTTTCGCGTCCGTAAAATTCTTCGACATGATTCGTGAGCGCCCTCACATTCGACGTAACACGAGCTGCAATATAGTTGCGCCCCGTGCCCACGCCCGCCATTCGATCGTCGTTTAACTGACTGATCATTCAGGGGTTTTCTCGCGTGCTGTTCAACACCAAAGCCAGACCGCTCATCGGACTCGACATTACGACGTCATCGGTGAAGCTCATCGAGCTCAGCATGAGCGGTGGCCAGTATCGAGTCGAGTCGTACTCCGCCGAGCCCACTCCGCCCAACTCCATCAATGAAAAAGCCATCGTCGACGCCAACGCCGTCGGTGAGGCGATCAAGCGTGCCGTGAAGCGTTCCGGCGCGCGAGCGAAAGAGACCGCCGTTGCGATCAGCGGTGATGCGGCGATCACCAAGGTCATCCAGATGCCCCGTTCCTTGAGCGAGAACGAGCTCGAGGGGCAGGTCGAGATGCAAGCCGATCAATACATCCCATTCCCCATGGAAGAGGTGAGCTTCGATTACGAAGTGATCGGACCGTCGGAAAAGGACCCGGAAAGCCTCGATGTGCTGTTGGTGGCCACCCGCAGCGAGAACGTCGAGCAGCGCATCGCGGCGTGTACCGCGGCTGGACTGACGGCCCGCATCGTCGATGTGGAAGCCTTCGCGCTCGAAAACGCATGCCGCTTGTTGACCCATCAGATGCCAGATGGCGGCCTCGGCCGCGTCGTAGCAGTGGTGGACTTCGGCGCAAGCAGCACGACCTTCAGCGTGCTGCGCGACCTCAAGGTCATCTACACCCGTGATTTCGCATTCGGCGGCCAGCAGCTGACGGAAGAAATCATGCGCACCTACGGCTTGAGCATGGATGAGGCCGGACGCGCTAAGAAGGAAGGCGGACTACCCGGTAACTATGAAACCGAAGTCTTGAGCCCCTTCATCGACGACATGTGCCAGCAAGTCAGTCGCTCGTTGCAGTTTTTCCTCGCGTCGGGCGCTGGCCGCGAGCAGCCCGAACAGATTTTGATTTGCGGCGGATGCGCCAACATTCCGGGCGCCGCCGAGGTGATTCAGAGCCGAGTCGGTATCGAAGCCTTGCGCGGGGATCCGCTTGGACAGATGAAGGTAAGTCAGAAGGCAAAGGCGCAGGCCGTAAAGAAGGACGCGACTGCGCTGTTGACTGCCTGTGGCTTGGCGTTACGGAGCTTCGACTGACATGCCAAGAATCAACTTACTTCCCTGGCGTGAGGCCGAGCGCAAGCGCAAGCGCCAGGAGTTCGGCGTCGGCGCACTGGCCGCACTCATCCTGGCGGCAGTGGTCGGCTTCGCTTTCAGCTGGCAGATGCAATCCGCCATCGACGATCAGAACGATCGCAACCAGCTGTTGAAAGCCGAAATTCAAAAACTCGACAAGCAGATCGAAGAGATCAACGGCCTCGACCAGCAGAAGCAGCGCCTGGTTGCACGCATGGAAGTGATCCAACAGCTGCAGCGTAGCCGGCCCGAGGCGGTTCATCTGATGGACCAGCTCGTGCGGACCTTGCCGGACGGTGTCTATCTCACGGCAGTGAAACAGACGGACAAGAAGGTACAGTTGAAAGGTATTGCCCAATCGAGCACGCGAGTTTCTGCGTACATGCGCAATATCGAAGGCTCGGAGTGGTTGGATGATCCTTCGCTCGAGATCGTGGAGTCAAAGGGCAATACGGATAACGGCTCAGAGTTTGTGCTGTACGCAACTCAGACGACCCCTGGTGCCTCTCCCGATGGAGAAGAGACGACCAAGGTGGCTGCGCGAGGGCCAGCACGATGAACGCTTTCATTGAGCAGCTGCGGCAGCTGGATCCGAATGATCCGGGTCGGTGGCCCGCCGCTTATCGCTTCGGCGCCATTGGTTTGATCCTACTGATCGCGGTCGCGGTAGGGTCATACTTCCTGGCATGGAAACCGAAAAAGCCGGAACTCGACCAGGTACGCGCAGAAGAACAACAGCTGTTGCAAACGCTCGAGCAAAAGGCACGCAAGGCGGCGAACCTCGATGCTTACAAGACGCAGCTGAAAGAGATGGAACAGTCGTTTGGTGCGATGCTGCGGCAGCTGCCCAACAAGACTGAGGTGCCGAATCTGTTGGTGGATATCTCTCAGAGCGGTACGGCGGCGGGCCTGGAACAGAAGCTCTTCCAGCCTTCGCCGCAGATCAACAAAGATTTCTATGCTGAGCTGCCAATCAAGATTCGGCTGCAAGGCTCATTTCACGCAATCGGTGCATTTGTCAGCGGCATCGCAGCGCTGCCTCGGATCGTAACCTTGCATGACATCGAGATCGCACCGATGGGCAAAGATACTGGCCTGGATCAATTGCAGTTGGACGTAACGGCGAAGACGTATCGCTATCTGGATGAAGAAGAGCAAGCGGCCCAGCCAGCAGCAAACAAGCCCCCGAGAAACAGATCGTGATCGGCTCACGAGCGCCACTGCATATGAAGCCACAGCGAACAATCGTGACACTTGCAGCGCTTGCATTCGTGCTGAGCGCTTGCTCCAGCGACATGGACGAACTGCAGCAGCAGATTACCGAGATAAAGAGTCGGCCTGGCGAACGCATCGAACCGCTTCCTGAAGTAAAACCCTACGAAGCGTTTGCTTATCAAGCGGGCGATATGCGCTCACCCTTCATTCCCAGTGCGCCGGCTCGCTCTGAAGTTGCGAACGCCGTTCGGCCCGACGTCAAGCGCTCGCGCGAATTCCTCGAGCAGTTCCCTCTGGACACGCTAAGAATGGTGGGAACACTCCAGTTGAACGGGCGCAACTTTGGACTCGTGCAGGGGAAAGATGGTTTGGTGCATCGAGTCCTGCCTGGCAATTATCTTGGCCAAAACGACGGCCGTGTGCTTGGCATAACGGCTACAAAGATCTCGGTCATCGAGATCGTGCCCGACGGCGTGGGCGGTTACATCCAACGTCCCGCCGCGCTTGCATTGAACGAATGACCTCTCAGGGAGAAATCTGAATGTCCTCCTCAGCCGGTACTACGCCAGCGGTCGTCCACCGCGCGCATCAGACGCGTTGGCGTGGATTTGCAGCCATCGCGTTGTGCTTGACGCTTTTCACGTTGCCGTTCGGTTGGTCGAACGCAGAAGCTCAAGCCACTCACCGCCTGGAGAGCATCGAAAGTTCTGTGCTCCCTGGTGACAAGGTCGAGCTCAAGCTCAAGTTGAGCGATACAGCGCCACAACCGCTGAGCTTCACTGTCGATAACCCAGCGCGAATCTCGCTGGACATACCGGACACCGGTATCGCACTCGCGTCGCGTCGCGTCGACGTGAAGAAAGGTGTGCTGGACACAGTCAATGTCGCTGAAGCAAACGGGCGTACTCGGGTCGTCCTCAACCTTGATCGAATGGTCGCGTATGACACTCGTGCCGAAGGCGACTATATCTACGTAACGCTTGCGAGCAGCGGTGCCACGCGAGCACTTGCTTCGAACGATTCGGAGTCGAGTCCTGCCTCTACAGGTGGGAGCCGCAATGCGGCAGCTGTATCAGGTAGCCGTAGCGTCAGCAACATCGATTTCCGCCGAGGGAGCGATGGATCCGGTCGAGTGATCGTGCAACTCACCGATGCCAAAGTTCCTGCAGATCTGCGTCAGGAAGGCGGCCGCATAGTCGTCAACTTCGCGAAGACATCGATACCGGATGCGCTCACGCGCCGATACGAGGTGGTCGACTTTGCCACGCCGGTGAATACGGTGGACGCAATGCGCGTCGGTGACACAACTCGACTGGTCATCGGCGCCACCGGCGACTTCGAGCAAGTGGCATATCAATCGGACAACGTCTATACGATCGAGGTAAAGCCAGTCGTCAAGCTGCCTCCACAATTGCAGGACAAGAAGGAGTACACGGGCGAGCGGCTGACGTTGAATTTCCAAGACATTGAAACGCGCGCCGTGCTGCAACTGCTTGCCGATACCAGCGGTCAGAACATGGTTATCAGCGATTCAGTAGCAGGAAACGTAACCCTTCGCCTGCAGAATGTTCCCTGGGATCAGGCGCTGGACATCGTGATGCGCACGAAAGGTCTGGATATGCGGCAAGAAGGGAACGTGATGTTCATTGCGCCTGCCGCGGAAATTTCCGCGCGCGAGAAGGAGCTCCTGTCAGCGCGCAAGGAAGTGCAGGAACTCGCACCGCTGCGCACTGAGTACCTACAGATCAACTATGCGAAGGCGGCCGATCTTGCCGCCCTGATCAAATCAGAAAAGAACAGTTCGCTGCTATCCGAACGCGGCAGCGTGGCAATCGATGAGCGCACAAACACCTTGCTCTTACAAGACACCTCCGAGCGCCTGAGCGACATTCGGCGCTTGGTGTCCACACTTGATATTCCCATTAGACAGGTGCTTATCGAAGCTCGCATTGTCATCGTTAATGATGATTTCAGCCGGGACCTGGGCGTGCGATTCGGTACCACGTTTGCCTTTGATCACGGTGGCAGCGACGGTGGTGGCATCGTGGGTGCTAACAACTTTGTGACGGAAGACGACGACTACGTCGTAACGCGAGCATCACCGGATCCGCGCGGCACGCCGGGCTTCGTGCAAGGAAATCCCGATAGCCGGTACATGGTCAATTTGCCTGTGGCCAATCCGGCGGGCCGTTTAGCAATGACACTGCTCGATTCAGACTACATCGTGGATCTGGAGCTTTCGGCTGCGCAAGCGGAGGGTCGTGGCGAGATTATCTCCTCACCGCGCCTCATCACCGCCAATCAGCGCGAAGCCACAATCGAACAGGGTGTCGAAATTCCCTACCAGGAATCCTCATCGAGCGGAGCAACAACGGTGTCGTTCAAGAAGGCCGTTCTCAGCCTCAAAGTCACACCGCAGATCACGCCCGACAATCGTGTGATCCTCGACCTTACTGTATCGAAGGACAGCGTCGGTCAGACGTTCCAAGGGGCCTTCGGTGCTCTAATTCCCGCTATCGATACACGCGAGATCGTGACCCAGGTACTCGTGAATGATGGGCAAACAGTGGTTCTTGGCGGGGTGCTCGAAACTGAACGTCGCGACGCTGAGAATAAGGTGCCTGTTCTGGGCGATGTTCCTTTTCTGGGTCGCTTGTTCAAGACCACCAGCAAAACGGACAACAAGGATGAGCTGCTAATTTTCGTGACGCCGCGCATCCTGCGCGAAGGCTCATCCCTCTAGGTACTCCCTGGATCGGGTCTGCTCGCGGCCGCCTTCGGGCGGCCGCTTTCGTTTATAGTCCGCGCATTCCGGCTCTCTCACCGCTCGCATGCCTCAGTCTCCTACACGCGTTTTCCTGATTGGCCCGATGGGGTCGGGCAAGACGGCGGTTGGGCGGCAGTTGGCGAAGATGCTGAACCTGGCTTTCTATGACAGCGACGTCGAAGTCGAGCAGCGTACCGGGGTGGATATACCCTATATTTTCGAGCGTGAGGGAGAGGTGGGTTTTCGGCAGCGGGAGCGCGAGACGATCGATGCGCTGACGTCGCTGGACGACGTGGTCATCGCGACGGGTGGTGGCGCCGTGTTGCTCGCCGAGAATCGCGAGTGTTTGCACCGGCGCGGTTGTGCGGTGTACTTGCAGACCTCCATCGAGCAGCAGCTCGAGCGTACCCGTCATGGGCGGCATCGTCCGTTGCTGTACACGGCGGATCCCGAAGCCAAGCTGCGGGAGTTGATGACCCTTCGTGCGCCGCTCTATGAGGCTACGGCACACATGATCGTGCCCACGGATGGTCGTCATGTGCGTGGGGTCGCGGAAGACATCGTGCAACGCCTACGTCGGGAGCAACCCGC
>JBEVDW010000158.1:0-4804 GCA_040513115.1 Steroidobacteraceae bacterium
CCGCATACAAAATTGCACGGCCGTTGAGGTTACGCGCCGCACGACCGATGGTCTGGATCAGTGACCGCTCGGAGCGCAAGAAGCCTTCCTTGTCCGCGTCGAGAATGGCGACGAGCGAGACCTCGGGCATGTCCAAGCCTTCGCGTAGCAGATTGATGCCGACGAGGACATCGAACTTGCCGAGTCTCAAATCCCGGATGATCTCGGTGCGCTCGACGGTCTCGATATCCGAGTGCAGATACCGCACCTTCACGTTGTGCTCGTCCAGATATTCGGTGAGATCCTCGGCCATGCGCTTGGTCAGCGTCGTGATCAAAACGCGCTCGTTGCGCTCGACGCAAAGTCTGATCTCCGATAGCACATCATCGACCTGGGTTCGCACCGCCCTCACATCGACCTTCGGATCCACGAGACCTGTAGGACGAACGAGCTGCTCGACGACTTGTCCCGAGTTCTTCAGCTCATACGGTCCCGGGGTCGCCGAGACGAAGATCATCTGCGGCGCAAGGCCTTCCCACTCATCGAATCGCAGTGGTCGATTGTCGAGTGCCGAAGGCAAGCGAAAGCCATACTCGACCAAGGTCTCCTTGCGCGAGCGATCGCCGCGATACATCGCGCCGAGCTGCGGGATGGTCTGATGACTCTCATCTACCACGAGCAGAGCGTTCTCGGGCAGATAGTCGAACAAGCACGGCGGTGGCTCTCCGGGCTTGCGGCCTGACAAGTAGCGCGAGTAGTTCTCGATGCCGTTGCAGTAGCCGAGCTCTTTCATCATTTCGAGATCGAAGCGCGTGCGTTGCTCCAGCCGTTGGGCCTCAACCAACTTGCCCGACGATTTCAGGTGCTCCAGCCGCTCGTGCAGTTCGTCTCGGATCAGATCCACCGCTCGAATCAGTCGCTCTTTCGGTGTCACGTAGTGCGACGATGGAAAGATCGTCACACGCGGCACTTTGCGCTGAATCTCGCCCGTGAGTGGATCGAACCACAGCAGTGAGTCAACCGTGTCGTCGAACAGCTCGATACGTACGGCATCGCGCTCCGACTCCGCGGGAAAGATATCGATCACATCGCCACGCACTCGATACGTGCCCTGCGTGAGATCCAGCTCGTTGCGCTTGTACTGCATGTCCGCGAGTCGGCGCAGGATCCGCCGCTGATCCAACCGGTCGCCACGCGACAGATGCAGCACCATCTGCAAATACGCTTCCGGATCACCCAGGCCGTAGATCGCGGACACGGTTGCAACGATGATTGCGTCCCGCCGTTCGAGTAGCGCCTTCGTCGCCGACAAGCGCATTTGCTCGATGTGCTCGTTGATGGACGAGTCCTTCTCGATATACGTGTCCGACGACGGCACGTAGGCCTCCGGCTGGTAATAGTCGTAGTACGAGACGAAGTACTCGACCGCATTATTCGGGAAGAACTCCTTGAACTCCCCATACAGCTGCGCAGCAAGCGTCTTGTTGTGCGCGAGAACCATCGTGGGCCGCTGGATCTGTTGGATCACGTTCGCAACCGTGAAGGTCTTGCCCGAGCCCGTCACGCCGAGCAGCGTCTGATGCGCAAGACCCGATTGGATGCCCTCGACCAATGCAGCAATCGCCTGCGGCTGATCACCGGAAGGCTGATATCCACCCTGCAAAGAGAACGGTACCTGGTCTTGCTCGATCTTCATGCGTCTCCCGGAGCGAGGATGGGTGAAGCAGTCCGGCGCTTGCCCGTAAACTACGGGCCATTCCATTCGGCGAAGCCACCATGAGTCTAACAGTCTCGCGCCGCGTTCAACGCGTGAAGCCCTCCCCGACCGTTGCCCTGACCGGGCGCGTAGCGAAGCTGCTGGCGGCGGGCAAGGACATCGTGAATCTGGGCGTGGGCGAGCCGGATTTTGATACGCCGATGCATGTCGCAGATGCAGGCGTGGACGCGATCCGCAAGGGTCACACGCGCTACACGCCGGTCGACGGTACGGCCGAGCTCAAAGACGCGGTGATCGCGAAGTTTCGACGCGAAAATGAGCTCGACTACCGCCGCGAGCACGTTCTGATTTCTTCCGGCGCAAAGCAGACGATCTACAACCTAGTCATGGCGGTGGTCGATCCTGGCGATGAAGTCGTGATCCCGGCGCCCTATTGGGTGTCCTATCCAGACATGGTGCTCCTTGCCGACGGCGTGCCGGTAACGCCCTACGCCGGACCGAACGACGGCTACAAGATCACGCCGCTGCAGCTCGAAGCTGCGCTGACTACGAAGACTCGGCTCTTCATACTGAACAGCCCAAACAACCCCAGCGGCGCCGCTTACACGCGCGCAGAGCTGGCGGCGCTGGGCGATGTATTGGCGAAGTTCCCACGGGTGCTGATCTGCACCGACGAGATGTACGAGCACATCTATTGGGCCGACGAACCGTTCACGAGCTTCGCACAAGCCTGCCCCGCGTTGTTCGAACGCACGATCACAGTCAATGGTGTCTCGAAGGCTTATGCGATGACGGGCTGGCGCATCGGTTATTGCGGTGGACCGGCCGACATCGTGCGCGCCATGTCGACAATTCAAAGTCAAAGTACATCGAGCGCATCCGCCATTTCGCAAAAAGCTGCGGCAGCCGCTCTCAACCACGACCAACACTGCGTGCAGGAAATGAATCGCGCCTTTCGCTCGCGACACGATCACCTCGTCGCGGGATTGAATCGCATCCCTGGCATTTCCTGTTTGCCGGGCGCAGGGACCTTCTATGCGCTCGCCAATATCGAGGGCGCTATGAAGCGGCTGGGTTCGAGCACCGATCAGGCATTCGCCGAAAGGTTGCTGGACGCAGGCGTTGCCGGCGTTCCAGGCAGCGGCTTCGGCGCACCGGGCCACCTGCGCCTGTCCTTCGCGTGCAGCCTGCAGACCATTCAAGAAGCACTCCGCAGGATCAGTGCGACGGTCGAAGCCGGTTAGCCAGTACCCAACCGACACCTGTTCGCGTAGGCCGCGTTAGGGTTTTGTCTGCCATTCGTTGCGGTCGCAGTCTGGCAGGCAGAGCCAGTGGCGAGCCGTAGTCTGCACCCATCCAGTACGGACACGATCGGTCGGAACCCATGAGCAAGAAGGTCAGTCGCACCCCGTCGGATTACTCAGTGCAAATCTGGACACTAGTCGCACGGCGCGGCATGTCTCTGGCCGACGCAGCGCGGTACATGGACACCAGCCGCTGGCGCGTGGAGCGCATCGTGCTCGGCGTCAGCCGCCGCAACACCACCCGCTGGATGTGACCCAAACCCGCTGCGGTTCCTTGACACACCATAACCCCAGTCCGCAAAATCCCGCGCCTTCGATAACCCCCTGTCTTGCTTCTGTTCCCCGGTAGCTCAGTGGTAGAGCGACGGACTGTTAATCCGTTGGTCGGCGGTTCGAATCCGTCCCGGGGAGCCACTAGAACAACTACTTAGCGGCGCCTCCTCACTCTGAGTATCGCCGTTTGTTTCCCAAATGTTTCCCACATTTGTGAGCCCTGCCAGCTGAGCGATTCGATCAGCCGTATCGTCGTGCTGACGACGCATGGAGTGC
Organism: Steroidobacteraceae bacterium; assembly: GCA_040513115.1. Lineage (GTDB taxonomy): Bacteria > Pseudomonadota > Gammaproteobacteria > Steroidobacterales > Steroidobacteraceae > DATELY01. The sequence goes on from JBEVDW010000158.1 coordinate 3,550, forward strand.
GTGTAGATCTCGAGGGTCGTGCGTTCGCTGGCGTGGCCCAGAATTTCCTGCGCTCGCTTCAGCGGCACCCCCGCCTCATGCATGAGGCTGCCCGCCAAGTGGCGCATATCATGGAAGCGAAGCGCCGGCAGACCCGCCCGGCGCAGCGCGCCACGGAGGATCTTGCGCAAGAGGTGATCGGCGTCGATGGGCCTGCGCTCACCTTGCGCATTCGGCGCGCCGGGGAAGACGAGGTCCAGCGCGGTCGGCGGACACTCCAGCTTCCAGCGCTTCAACAGCGGGACGAGATACTGCGGGATTGGCACCACGCGCACGCTGTTCTCTGTCTTCGTTGTGCTCTGCTCACCCCGGAGCGTCACCTGCTGTTCGATGAAGAGTCGCGAGCCCTGCAAGTCGATGCTGTCCCAGACCAACCCGCGAATTTCGCCGGAACGGATGCCAGTAGTAATAGTGAGCTCGACCAAGAGCCGCTGCCACGGGATGTCCAGCGCTGCCCGCAAGCGGGCGATCTCAACCGGATCCAGCATGTACACCGCGCGCTTACGAGGACGCGGCTTTCGCACCGAGGAGGCCGGATTGTTCGACATGAGCTCCTGACGCTGCGCGAATCGAAACACCGTGCCCAACAAGGTGATTAGCTTAGCCACCGAGCGCGCAGACAGAGGCTTCTTGCTGCCTGCCTTGCCGTTCGCCTTGACCCCCGGCGAGTTCTGCAGGGTTTCCTTGAATTCTTCGATAACGCGCACCCGCAGCTCGGCGAGTGTGCGATCGCCAAAGAACGGGACCAGATAGTTTTTGCCGAGGGCGAGGTAGTCGGCAGCGGTCGAAGGTTTGATCGTTGGCAAATGGAAGCGACAGAAGTCGTACCAGAGATCGGCGAAGCTCATCGTCCGAGCAATCTGAAAGGTGCCCGCCCCAACCTTTCGGCGCGCATCCTCGGCGTACGCTTCCGCGGCGGCCTTGCCTTGTGGCCCTTTGCCAAAGGCTTTCACAGTGCGCTTACGCTTGCGGGCGACTTTCTCACTGACGTCGCACACCCAGGTGTCGCGCTCGGACCAGAATCGAACCGTCACTGAACTCATCGCATTCCCTTGCGACCTAGCAGCTTCAGATCGCTCTCATATATATGGTACGCCCAGCACGTTGAGCACGTGTACACCGGAAGCGATGGGAAACATTTTGGAAACAGCGCTTGTAACTCATTGATGCACAAACAAACGCGAGCGACCAACGGATTCACGCTCCGTTGCAAGTG
>JBEVDW010000159.1:0-18596 GCA_040513115.1 Steroidobacteraceae bacterium
GCGCACCGCCGTAGAACGTCTGTGGAACTTCGGCCACATAGTTGATGACGCCGGGGTCACCTAAGAACGTGGGGCCGATGCCGCGAATGCGAAAGGTGTTAGCGCGCACTGGATCGGACAGGTCGAGCTGCACCGATGGCACTTTGGAGGCGAGATCGTCCGTGGTACGTATCTGCAGCTTGTCGAGTTGATCGCCAGCCAGGCTGTTGACTGTCAGAGGAACCGTGAGCTGTCGTTCCTCGACGCGGCGCGCCGTTACGATGATTTCATCGAACTCCACTTTCTCTGGTGCGGAGCTTGACTCCGCGGCCAGGCTCACCCCGGTGAAATTACCGCAGATGAGTGCAGCTAGCACCTGACTCGTTACGAGGGCCGTGTGTTTGGCCATTGGCTGTTCCCCAGTCGTTTATAGAGCAGTTGTTTTCGTGCGAGCGGCAACCAGTTGCAGATGCGAACTGAATCGGGAGGTTGCCCAAGCAGAGCAACAGCACCGATCTAGTGCGGAACAACAACAAAATGTATCGCTCGATCTAATCGGCGATCAGTGTGCCGCCACCGAGGCACCCGAGTCAACGCATGTAGACTTAATTGACCACAGCGGGAACACTGCAATCACTCGGAGCCTGCTGCGTCCGCACATCGCCCCGCCCTCGCGCGACCTCTTCATCGATGGTCTACTCGCGTGCACACCGAACAGGGAGATGTCAGATGGTCTGCCGCGCGGGAACGAGCTACTCGGGTGACGACGATGCGAACTTCCGCGGCAAGAACTGGAACGGCGATGTCCAGTTCGCCCCCGCGAAACTCGCTCGGCCCCGCGATCTCAAATCGCTGGTGGAGCTGGTCGCGAAAGCCACCGAGGACGGCCAGCCCCTGCACGTGGTCGGTTCCGGCTGGTCGTTCGAGGACTGCGCGAGCACCGACGGCGTGATGGTCTCGCTGAATCGGCTCACCAAGCGCCTGTCTTACCTCGTCGACGACAACCGCCAGTTGCTCGTGCCGCGATGGACTGCGGTGCCGCAGGTTGGGCCCGGCGGTCGGCTGGTGCATTTCGAAGCGGGCATCCGCATCGCGGCACTCTGCGAAGAGCTCGATGCCGGATACCTCGCGCTACCGACGCTCGGCGGTTCCAACGGTCAGGCCCTCGCGGGGGTCATCTCGACTTCGACGCATGGCGGCGACTGGAATCAGCCGCCGTTCCCCGACATCGTCCGCGCCGTGCACCTGGTCTTCGCGGGCGGCCAGGAAGTGTGGATCGAGAGTGACACCGATCCGCTCACACGCAGTGACGTCGATCAGGAGCTACTCGCCATCCTTCCCTGCGCAGACACGAAGATCGTGCGCGACGATCGGATCTTCAATGCCGTGCGCGTTGCTTGCGGCCGCTTCGGCGTCATCTATTCGGTGGTGCTCGAAGTGCGCACGCAGTTTCGCGTCGCGCAGGTCGTGACGACACCAAGCCACGCGGCCGTGATGCAGGCGCTGCGCGATGGACAGGGCATGCCGTCCGTGTTCACGCCTTTGCTTCGCATGCTCAACAACGATCCGGTTCCCGCCGCGATGAGCGATGCGAAGGGCGTGCCTTACTTTTTCCAGATCCTGTTCAATGCGCTGCGGCCGAGCGACGTGTGGGTGACGCGCCGCTGGGAGACGCCGGGGGACCTTCCGGATAACGTGCCCGGTCCTGCGCAAAGCATGAAAGACATCGCGATCGGCGTCACTGTCGCATTACACACCGCGCTCGGCACCGCGGCAGGCCTTGCCGCCCCGACCACCGCCACGGTGGGCGAGATCGTCGGTGCGCTCATCGGGCTTCCGGGACTCGGAGCAGTCCTTTCGGCGACCACCACCTCAACGGTCGTGGCGGCCCTCACCGAAACGACGGCGCGTCTCGACGCGATGATCGCGCGCGGGAATTTCAATGCCGGCGTGCTCATCGCGTCGGCCATCGACTCACTCTGGAAGATTCCCGGGATGAGCGCGCTCATCGCGGAAATCGAATACCTGACACTGAACGGCCGCTTGCCCCGGACGGGGCGCGGGCCGCACTACCTGATGACCAGCGGCACGCGCGCAGACAGCGACCAGACGGATTTTGTCTCGGACTCTCTCGAAGTCGTGTTCGATGCGACGACCGCGGACTACCTTGGTTTCCTCGACGAGGTACTCGCGATCAGTCCCCTCTTCCCGCAGGCAGGATACGTTTCCATGCGGCCGTCGCTGTCGTCGAAGGCGTCTTTGTCCATGCACAACGTGGGTAGCGCGCGCGCCGTCTCTTTCGAGCTCGCGAGCATCAAGCCGCTCGCGGGCAACTTCGCGTGGCTGATGTACTGCCATCACGCCGCCGTGCGCAGGAACGGGCGTCCGCACTGGGGCCAGTTCAACAAGATGCAGACGCTCGACACGGCCATGCTCTATGGCAACTCGCTCAACAACTGGCGGGAAGGCTTGCTCGCGCTCCAGCGGATCACACAACGCGCGGACTCGAGCATCTTCAGCAATGCGTTCACGCGACAGCGCGGACTCGAACCTGTCGGCATTGCACGCGACGTCACGAGCGTCAAAAAGAAACACGGCACGATCACTCATCTGTGCAACGACGCCGCCTCCTGGTCACCAGTCACCGTCGCACAAGCCATCGAGGACATTCGGGCGGGAACGGTTCACTACTTCGCACTCCGCGACGATTCACGCGCGTCCATCGTTGTCGTCAGTGATGGCCACGGCGGCTTTCATCTACGCACGCGAGCGGATAACACTTCGCGCAACAATCTCGACATGCTGCCGGTGTCGACGATGTGAGGTAGGAGCGTCCGGTTGCCGCATTACATTGCCTCAGTGGGCGACTCGATCATCGAGTGACACCATGTGTTCCTCGATACCTTATCTGAGCTATTCGACGCTCATCTAGCAATCAGGAGCAACAATGGGCAGCACAAGAAGGCGTCTTGAAGACAAAACGGCTTTGATCACAGGAGGAAACAAGGGAATAGGCAAGGCAATTGCGAAGAGATTCGCCGCAGAAGGCGCAAAGGTGATGATCATTGCGAGGGATATGGAAAAACTGGCTGCCACAAGAGCGGAGCTCGGCGAGGATGTCTGTGAGGTCATGCAAGCCGATGTGACGGTGGAAGCCGATCTGATCGACGCTGTTGCGAGAACCGTTGAACGATTCGGGCGCCTGGATATCGGAGTGAACAATGCCGGCGATGCCGTTTATTCGAAGATAGTCGATAAGACGGAGAAGGAATTCGATTACGAGCTCGACCTCTGCTTGAAGGGCGTCTTCTTTTCGATGAAACACGAAGCTCGCCAGATGCAGTCGCAAGACATGCGCGGCGTAATCATCAACATCTCCTCACTGAATGGCACACAGCCGGGCAAAGGGCTCGGCGGTTACGGCGCCGCCAAAGCCGGGATGGAAATGCTCACAAGAGTTGCGGCGCTGGAAATGGGTCCTCTCATTCGAGTATGCAGTGTCATTCCCGGGCTGATCGCGACTGAGCGTGCGCAGGGCGTCATGGAAGCGCCGGAAATCCTCGGGGAGTTCCTCGAGAACATTCTCGTGGACAGGGCAGGCCTGCCGGAAGACGTTGCGAACGCGACCTTGTTCCTGGCGTCGGATGAAGCCGCCTTCATTACCGGACATCATCTGTATGTCGATGGCGGGCAGTTCAACAAGCGCTATCCCTATAAGGCATTCGAGCAGACACGGCACGACACATTCGACGAGTAACGGATGACTTTCGAACGCGGTGTACCGACAAGTATTAGTCGCAGATTCTGCTGAGGAATTGGCGCGGGTCCAAGCGTTCTCAAAATACCGATACCCACTTGAGACCGGCGCTCCCGTTTCCACGGCTTCGGCATTCCGATATGTTGGACGCGCATGACAGCCAGGAGGTGGGTACGCTGGACGAGACCGACAGCGAGTCACATGCCATTCTCGAGGCATCGGGACTTCGGGCGTTGCGCCGCGACCTGGAACGCGCAGTGCGGCGCGTGTGCCCGAGATCGCTCGCCGAGGATGCCGAGGACCTTGTTCAGGAGTCACTCGTGCGGCTGCTCCGAGCGCGCAAGCTGGATGGCCAGAGCAGCCTCTCCTTCGCCTACCTGAAGAAGGTGGCGTACAGCGCCGTCATCGATGAGATTCGACGCCGGCGCAGGCGACCTGCCGAAGACGCATCCATGCGCGTCGATTTCGAAACCGCCGCCGACGAGGTTGCGGCCACTTCGCCGGACACGGCGCTCGGCCACGCGATCGAGGCGGGTCTGGAACGTCTTTCGACGGATCGACGGCGAGCGTTGACGCTGCACTTGCTCGGCTACAGCGGCTCGGAGGTTGCAGTGATGCTCGGATGCAATGCCAAGCGCGCGGACAACCTGACACACCGAGGACTGGCGCAGATACGCGAGTACCTCCTGAAACTGGGGCTGAACCGGTGAGTGGTCCACGACACGAATTCGAAAGGCTCGCGCGGGCGTTTGCTGCGCGAGAACAGTCGCGCACAGCGCTTGATCACTGCCCGCAGGCCGAACAGTTGTTCGAGGCCGCTGCGGGCGGCCTGGATCGCGAGCAGCGGCTGCGCATCGTCGATCACGTGTCGCAGTGCGCCGAATGCGCGGAAGCTTGGCGAGTGGCGATGGAGCTGGGCGCGCGTCCCGCAAGCGATGTGCAGCCCTCGAGGGCGCCATTCCTGTCAGGCCTGCACCTTCGCTGGCGAGGCATGGACACACGCCGATTTGCTCTGGCCGCAAGCCTCTTTGTTGCGGTTGGTATCGCCGCGTACATGATCATCCCCACGCAAGAGGCGCCGCCATATCGCGAAGTTGCCGATTCGCGAGCACCCGTCGCTCAGGTGAGCGGAAGTCTGCCGCGCGATCGCTTCCTGCTGCGTTGGTCTCCCGGTCCGCAGGGGTCCACGTACGCCCTCCGATTGAGCACTGCTGATCTGAAGCCGTTGTTCGCAAAAGAAGGCCTGACTCACCCGGAATTCATCGTACCGGCCGCAGTGTTCGAAGATGTCGCGACTGGAGCGCAGTTGCTGTGGCAGGTGGAGGTTTGGCGACGGAGCGGTCAGCGCAGCACGTCGGAAACGTACGCAGTCACGCTGGAGTGATGCGAGCGAGCTCAACCTCCTCAGACCGCCTTTCGGGAATGAGCTCGTCGCGCACGACTTGTCGAGAATGCGTCCAACGATCTGGAGCAACGAAGCGGACGTCAGGTACGGTAACGTGTTTGTTGCCGTTTTCGGTGCACGCATGTGGTGAACCACATTGCGAGCCCAAGCGTGCCGACCACTGCAACGATCGCGAGCGCCTTGCGTCTGTTCCCACCCGCTCCATCAGGCTTGTCCGTCAGTGTCGTTGCCGCATCTCCCATGAGCACGAAACCAGCCCAGGCCTCCATGGGATAACCCTGATCCATGAGCTGCCGTTGCGCACGGCGGAAGGCAGCATTCACGGTGTGGCCCTCACTGAGCGCTGCATAGAACGGATCGAAGAACGCCTGTGCATGGTCGTCGCGAATGGGCCAGAGGCTGCCGATGACGGCTCTTGCACCGGCAGCGAAGAACGCACGCGCCAATCCCAAGACGCCTTCCCCTCGCACTTGCGCGCCGGTGGCGCTCTGGCACGAGGACAACACGACCACGTGACCTCCGAGCTTCAGGTCGGAGATCTCCCGGCTTTGCAGGAGTCCGTCCTCCTCGCTCGTACCGCTGGCCAGAAGGATGGCCGAGCGATTCGCATTGCTGCTGTCGACGATGGTATGGGTAGCGAAGTGCAAGAGACCGTAGCGCGACAGATCGGCAGTCTTCAGCGCTGCTTCCGAAGCATTCTTGCCTGTCCACAGCATGCCGTGCCCCGGCAAACGCTGCACGATCTCGCGCCCTTCGTCGCGAGCGTGCGGAAGCTGGCCGAGCGAAAGGCCCGCATCCTGCACCCAATAGCGCCACGGTGAGACCTCGTTGCTCGCTAACTCAAGCTGCGGGTCCGCCAGTACGAGGACTGCACGTGCGTCGACGGGAGCCGAGTTGTTGCGCCAGTCGTGCCAGATTGTCGCGGAAGGCACGAGCACCATCTCGTAGCGCGTGGCCAGCGGTTCGTCGCGCGCTGAGCTCAACGCCGCGAGCGGGAACGTGTCCAGCGGGGCATCGGGAACAATGATCAGCCGCCGGATCCCTTTCGGCAGCGCTTCGAGCGTCGGTCGTAACAGCTGATCGTAGAGCGCAATACCTGCGCGTGTGCGCAGCGCGGGCGATTGGTGTATCAGGCCCTTGAAGAGCGCCAGCGACTGAGTGAGCGTGTAACGGTCGGGGAGCTCGCGCACGTAAGCCTGCGCACGTGTCACCGCGAACAGCCAGGCTCCCCCGCCGTATCGATCGGTGGACCCTTGCCGCAGCCCGATCTGAAAGGCCAGCAACGCTTCATCAGAGGCAAGTCTCTGCTGCACGGCTGCAAGAGAGACGGGATGCATCGTCACGTGCGGGGCGTCCTGTGCCTCGCGTGTATCGGCCTCCGCACGTTCGAGGGCCGCGAGCATGCGCAGCTGCTCGGCATTCGCATGACCATTGGACTGCAGCAGTTGTCGATTGACCTCCACGATGGACTTCGAGAGTTTCCGTCTACGTTGCAGCGTCGCATCGTCGACGTCCGCCAGCGAGCGAGGCGGCGCTTTGAGCCGATCGAGCAGCGATCGCGCCCGCATCCGCTCACCAACCTGGAAGGCTTCATCGAGAAGCGCACGTGCGCGAGCAGGATGTGGCTGCAGGCTTGCACCCGTAGCGAGGCGCAGTATCTGGCCGGACAACCAGTAGTAGTCCTGAGTCCAGGTGGAGAACGCAGCGGCACGGCTGTCCAAGCCCGGTTGCAGATCTCGCAAGTGTTCGATGGCACTCAGCGCTTGCGCGCCCGATCGCACGGCCGCCTCTGGAGGTTGAGTTTGCCACGCGATTCTCATCGCATGGCGCCAGGCATACGCAAGCATTGCGTCGTCGGTGCCTTCCTCGTGTTGCAGCAGCCCGATGGCTGCATCGATCGCGCGCTGTGCAGCAGCCGGATCCGAAGCTGCGAGCAGGCGACCGCGAATCCAAAGGCATTGGCTCAGCGCCTGCGAGCGCCGCTGCGACTGCGCCTTGTGCACGCATTCATCTACATAGCCGCTCGCGCGCTCGACGTGTTCTGCCATCGAGACTTCGCCGAGCAAGCGCAACGCGTTGAGCTCCAGGTCGACGTCCTGCGCCTGCCGCGCCGCTCGCAATGCCTGATCCGCAGCGGCGAACAGCTCAACTGCATCCACCGACTGCGGCGCATCGCTGCGCTTCTCCGCGAGCGTGTTGACGATACTGAGACGCGCCAGTGCCTCAGTGCTCAGGTCCTTTTGTACTCTGGCCTCCTCCTGCAGACGACGGAAGTACGTTACCGCTTCGTCATACTGGCCGATGAGCGACAGCACATTGCCCAGTCCGTGCAGGACATGATGACGCAGCCAGTACGTCGGCATGGCATCCAGCTCCGCCTCCGCCTGTTGCAGGGCTCGCTGGGCACGACCCAGGTTCGTGCCGGTGATGATGAAGAACTGCGCCTCGACGATGCGGGCGCGAATGCGCAACTCGGGGTCCTGCGCACGCTCGGCCAGCGCAGTGACGCGCTCGACCTCGCGCGCGGCGCTGCCGACGCGGCCTGACTCATAGAACAGAGTGTGCAGGTTGGCGCGCGCGAGTACTTCACCACGAATGTTTCCGCTGGCATCAAACCGACGCGCTGCTTCGAGGTACAAGCGTTCGGCAGCGCTTTTGTCCAAGGGCCAGGTGACCAGCGCGCGGACGAATATGATCCAGTCGCTCTGAGGATGCGCAGCTGCCAGTATGTCCAGCTGCCTTCCGGCTGCGGCCCATTCGCCGCTGCTGCTCGCCACTTCGTAGTAGCAGCGATATGACTCGTACTCCGCGGGCCGTTGCGTGATCTCCTTCGCGCAGCTCTCGAAGCTCGCTGCGGACCATGCGCGCGGGCCCGCAGTGCTCAACATCAATGTGATCACGATAATGCGAAGCGCCGCGTGTGCGCGCCGCGCTTCGCATCGAGCGTGGCTCGCGTCAGATGTCCGTCGGCACTGGCGGGTCGCAGTTGACATGCTGGCCGTGATGGGTCGGTGGACCGCAAGTCGGACAGCCGCACTCGCCACCATTCCAGTCGATGATGAAGCCGCCGATGCCACTCGGCGGAATAGGCTGCACGGTCACGAGAATGGGATACGGCCGCTCGCGGACATCGGGCAGCTTGTGCACGACCTCGACACGCACGAGCAGATCAGACCGGTCACCCAGATCCTCGCGCGTGAGCTCTGCCACCAAAGGGTACCGCTCACGCACCTCGCCACGCTGTCGCTTGATGATCTTGCCGTTCGCGTCGATGAACCTGATCACTGTGCCAATGGCCGCCTCGTCTTGCGCAGTCAGCACGACCGCGACACGCAGCGCCTTCTGCATGCCGGAGAAAGTGATGAGGCCGGAGGATGTCGACTCGAACACCGGCTCACGCGCAGTGGAATCGATCGACTGCGCCGCACCAATCGAAGCCCCTATGAACAACAGTGCCGTAATGCTGGTAGTAAACAGCATTCTGGAGATTCGGATCATGTCGATACCTCCTGGAGTGGTCGTCGACCAGACGATGACGAACCGGAACACATCAGCCGCGATTGTCATCAGCGATCGCGACGATGAACAGATGACCAAAGGTCTCGTCTGGATACTCCTTCAACTGGAGACGACCGCATACGCTGCCTGAGCACATCGCACGTGCTGGATGCTCTGCGGCCAATCACATACAAACGCTCGCCTCAGCCCGCTTTCCTCACCTGCATGGAATTCTTTTTTTAGCTCGATTCTCTGAGGGATTCGACCGTGGGTCGACGTTCTGATCTGCATCCAACGCAGCACGCCGCGGATTCACCCACTCACTAGGAGAACCACATGAGCACGCACAACCGCATTACCACTCTGGCCGCAGGCGTCCTGCTTTGCGGTCTTTCGAGTCAGGTAGCACTGGCCGCCTCGCCTGATCTCTCAGCAGCATTCACCACGAGGCCGAACGGGTTCCTCACCAAATCGGAACGCCGCATGCCGAGCACTGTCAGCAGCGACTCGGGTGGCTTGGTAGATAACTTGTGTGCACGCAGTGCGCGCGATTCTGCTGCCTGCCCTCCAAGCCTGAAAGATGGCGCAGTGGATGCCGCCGGTGAGCTCTCGGCAGGGCTGCCGCACCTGCGCTTGGACATTGTCCTCAAGGAGATGCAGAACGTCGTCGTATCGGGGACGGGCGTGAACAGCCTGGGCGTCTTTCAGGAGCCGTGGGCGACATTCAAGATCGAGAGCACTTCTGCGGATAGCTCGATCCCAGGTCAGGCTGACGCGCCATATGGGCTGCCGGTCCCCGCGGCAGGAGACACCTGGAGCGACATTCCGCACGCGAACGGTCTGTTTCAGGGAGTCATCGAAAACGGCTGCCTCGGTCCGGCGACGTTCGATCTGACTTTGGACAGCACGATCTACCGAGTGAGCACGAGTGAGGTGTTCGGCGAGGTTCACCTTACCGATGCAGTAGACGGTCACGGCTACTACAACTTCAAGTACACCATTCGCGCCACGGATGAATCAGGCAATGTCTCTGACTTCGTATTCAGCGGCGATGCCAATGCCTACTGCTCGGCACAGCTCGGGTTCGAGAGCGAATCTGCGGAAGAACTGGGGCTGTCGGCGAAGACGGCCACAGTGGAGTCGACGCTTGCGTCGCTGCAGGAAACTGATCTTTTCACCCAGCAAGACATCGACCGTTCCCCGGGTGGCTACAAGTTGTTCGTCCCGGGGGTCGGCGATGTGTACGTCACACAAATAAGAGCGCCGAGCGCCGGCAAGACGTGCAGCATCCACAAGCCGTCGCTCATCAAAGCAGTCGCAGCAAACCCTCCGACACTCAATGAGCCGAAGTGGGAAGAACTTTCGATCCACTACATCTTTTTCCCGTACAGGACAGTGTGTCTTTGGCCTCCGGGCGGCGGATGCTACGCCATGGTCAAGAAAACCCCGTAATGACTGCACCCAACAGCGTCGGGCGGAAAGATCCTACCTCGATCCGACGCTGCTTCAACACCGCTTCGGCGGTGTTGTCGTTTCACGGTGATGCATCGAGTCGGCGATTCGATGCGAGAAACAAGTCCGTCCCCTTCAGCGCCTTCGATTCGCTCGGATGCCAAGCACCGCGATATCATTTTTGACACCGATAAGGCAGCGTGGCGAGAACTCAAATGACCATCATTCAAGAACGTTCTCTGTTGACCGACGGCCATCGGTTGTTCCGCGACACCGTCTCACGATTCTTCCGTGACGAGGTGGAACCGAACGTCAAAGAATGGGAAAAAGCTGGCGGGTTCCCCGCCGAGCTGTTCCGCGTCGCGGCGCGGTACGGACTGCTCCAGGCCGGCATGCCTCTCGAGTACGGCGGAATGGGCGGGGATTTTTTGCACCACACGATTCTTCACGAGGGCCACGGGTTCTCTGTCGGTGGGGCGAGCATCGGGAACGGCATCTGCACCGATGGCGTGAGTTATCTCTTCTATGCCGCAGGCACGGAAGAGCAGAGGAAGGAGTGGATCCCGCGCTTTGCCTCCGGCGAGGCCATCTCAGAAGCAGCCTTCACCGAACCGCAATCGGGAAGCGACGTTGCAGGCACACGCACCTACGCGCGGCGCGACGGCTCGGACTACGTCATCAATGGCAGTAAGACGTGGATCACCAACGGCAGCCTGTGCACGGTATTTCCGGTGCTAGCCCGCACCGAGAAGTCCTCTGGAGGCTCAGCACTGTCCGTCTTCATCGTCGACGCGAACGCACCTGGCGTACACGTGAGCAAGCCGATCGAGACCGCGCATCGTGGATGCTCGATCGAAAACGAGATCTTCTTTCAGGATGTGCGTGTACCCGCAGAGCGACTGCTGGGTGGGGCCGAGGGGGTCGGGTTTCGCCAGGCGATGGGCGTCATCAACAACATGCGCGTGACGGAGGCTGCACGCTTCACCGCGGCGGCCGAGCTGGCGTTCGATCTCACCACCGAGTACGTGCGGAACCGCAAAGCGTTCGGTCAGCCGATCTTGTCGTTCCAGAACACACAGTTTCAGCTCGCCGACATGAAAGCCGAACTCGCGATGCTGCGCGCCTATATCGATCAATGTCTCGCAAGAACATTGAACGACACGTTGACGCCCGAGGACAGCTCGATCGCCAAACTCATGTCTGCAGAGATCGAGTTCAAGGTGATGGACCGTTGCCTACAGCTGCATGGCGGTATGGGCTACGCAAACGAGATGCCGATCTCGAAGTTGTGGACGCTGTCGCGCGTACACAGGATATTTCTCGGCACATCGGAAATTCATCGGATGATGATTGCGCGTTCGATCTGAATACCTGCTCGGAGCATCCCTGTCTTTTGACGACTTCACCAGCGGCGGATTCTTCCTCTTCTACCAATCGAACGGCTTCATCGGCGGCTCGATCACGCAAGTCTCGTCGCAGCCCACCACGTCCGTGCCGGAGCCAGGTACGCTCGGATTGCTGGCAGCGGGTCTTCTCGGGATCGTCGCCGCGCGCCGCCGTGTACGCGAGTAGGTTACGCGCGTAACCCGCGGGCGGCGGCAGATGGGAAGGCAGCAAAGCGGAAGGGATCACTCCTCGACTGAGCGCTAGCCCTGAACATCGAAGCGGATCGGAAGCCTGATCAGTTGATTGCCCGTCACAACGGGCAGCATGGCGGGCTCACCGGCCAGCTCCACGTGATTCAGGCGGGGAATCAACTCTCGGAAAAACGCGCGCAGCTCCACCCTCGCCAGGTAATGGCCCAGGCACATGTGTGCGCCGTAGCCGAACGCAACGTGCGGATTCGGATTGCGTTCGACATTGAATCGAAATGGCTCCTCGAACACTTCTTCATCTCTGTTCGCGGAACCGAACGGCAGCAGGATGCCGTCGCCGGCTTTGATCACTTTGCCACGCAGCTCGTAGTCGCGCGCAGCGGTGCGCATGAAATTGTTGACCGGTGTGACCCACCGCAAGATCTCTTCTGCCGCCGAATTGGTGAGATCGGGACGCGCCTTGAGCTTCTCGAGCTCTCCCGGGTTGTGGATCAGCGCGAGCAACCCGCCGGATATCGCTCCATTGCTGCTGTCGTGGCCTGCAAGACCGAGCAACAAGTAATAGGAAAGTGCGTTCGCGCGGCTGATCGGAACTCCGTCAACCTTGGCGTGTGCAATCACGCTGGCCACATCGTCCGTGGGATTCTTCAGTCGAGCGTCGTACACGGCTCCGAAGTAATCGAAGATCTCCTGCGCTCCTTTGACGATCAGCTCCTCGCGGGTGCTGCCCTCCGGCACCGGAAGCTCCGCGCGCCCATTGAAATTGCGCGTGAGTCTCAGCAGCTCGCCTGCCTCACTCGCCGGCAGTCCCAACATGATCAGGATCACGCTCAACGGCAGCAGCTCTGATACGAGCTTGACGAAGTCCGCCTCGCCGCCCGCTTCTGCGAGCTTGTCGACATACTCCTTGGCGAGGACATCGACGCGCGCCTCGATGTGCTTGAGGTTCTTGGGCAGGAACCAGGCTTGACTCATGCCTCGGTAGGCACGGTGTTCCGCACCGTCCATGTGGAGCATCGTCTTACCGACGGCAGCATCGCGGCCCGTGGCCTCTTTGATCTTGTGCTCCTGCTCGATGGAGAACAGCTCCAGGCGCGGGCCGCTCAGGAAAACGTCCGGCTGTCGCTCGATCTCGACGATGTCTGCATGCTTCGTCGCCACCCAGAAAGGACGAAAGCCCTCCGGATGCGCCCAGTACAACGGATCCTCGCGCCGCAGCTGCGCCAAGATGGCGTGATAACCCTGCCTGTCCGCGTAGGTGCGCGGATTGCCCAGCGCGGCGCCGATGTCGTCACGGGTTGAGGTTTGCATGGTCGCGTTTCCACTCGGTGTCAAGGTTTGCATGGTTGCATATTTGCTCGCTGTCGCGGGTGGGTGGGACAGCTATTGTTCGTTGGGAACAGCGAAGTACTCCTGATACTGTTTGTACGCCTGTCGTTCAATGGCGATCTGCTCCGAATCACCCGACTTGTACACATGAGCAGGCCTCGAGGAGCGTGGATTGTCCGCCATGTACTTCGACATCGCCGCAAGGGCTGCGTCGCTCATCTCGATGCCAAAGAACTCATAGATTTGGCGTGTCACCTTCAGTGGGTCGGCCACGAGATCCTGATAGTGGACATTGCACAATTGCGAGCGCGGCACATCTCCGCGCTCGAGCCATTCAATCGGCTTGCTCAACATTGCACTTCCGACGGCCGCGTTCGTGTACATCTCCAACGATCCGCCGATGAACGGTGCATCGCTGCGGGACCAGAAAAGTGTCCCGATCAGATTGACCATCGAGGAGAGCGCCTTGACCGGATCGCGATGAGTCCAGATGAACCCCGTATCAGGGAACACCTTCAGCAAGGTTGGCATGTCGAGGATCGAATAGGGCGATTTGAACAGCCAGTTACGACACGGATTCTTCCACTGCAGAATCTTCAGAACGCGCTTTTCGTACTCGAACTGTATGACTGCATCCTGGCGGCTCATGTACTCGTTGTACGTCGGCACTTGACCCGCGAACGAGTTGAACCAGCCGGGCGACCGAAACGACAGTGCGTGCAGGTGGATGTTCTCGATCGGAAGGCGAGCGTCGAACTCGTGCATCGCCTCTACTTCGGGCACAACGCGGGTGAGTTGCGAGATCAGACCCGCAGCGCGCTCTATCCGAGGATCGCTGTCGTAGCGCTCCTTCTCAGGTGGAGGACAAGGGAAGTAGGTATTCCAATGCAGTAAGACGTTATGGTCCGGATCCCGGGCGAGGATGTTCTGCAGGACAGAAGTTCCCGATCGGCCTTGACCGATGATCATCAGCGGCTTACGAATCTGTTCGTCTTCGATCTGAGGAAAGCGCTTGTAGGTCTCTTCAATTTGCAGCCGCTGCTCCAGCAGAATCAACAGATCGGACCGGGTCATGAGGCGACCCATGAGATTCAGTTCGGCTTCCTCATTGAGAGACTTGAGAAGTATTTCAAACGGCTCGCGCCAATCGTCGCTTCCGAAGTCGGAAAGTCCGGTATTGGCTTGCGCAGCTTCGATCAGCGATCGAGCGTCGAGCGGCACGACGGCGGCCATGTCGAGAAGCGCTCCCTCCTCATTGATTCGCTGGACCCAATCGGGGCGACGCGCTGGTCGCCAGCGCTCGGTCCGGGCGGAAAAACCGGTCGTCATTTTCCAGCTCCTCTCTCGACGATGTCTCACCGCAAAGGCGGCGTGGAGTCATTAGAGTGCATGAATCCGCGTCGTGTTTTCGACTCAGCAAGCGCCTGCTGCGTCCGCACATCAAGCAACGCGCGCGGTCGGATAACACTGCGCTCAGCAATCTAGACATGCTGCTGGAGTCTAGATGTGAAGCAGGAGCGTTAGCATAGAAGTGCGCCTATCGATCCGGCAGCTTGAAGCGCGGCTGCTTGCCGATGACGAACATGGGCACATACGCGTGCCCGACCACACCGTTGATCTCGCAACGCGTCAGGTGCTCACGGTGCTTGGGAAGTCGTACCGTTCCGTCCGGGAAGATGACGTTTTCCGATGGCGACACATCGTAGACGTCGACTTCGGTCAACAGCTCCTTGCTGCGATACACGCCTTGTCCCAACCCGTCGAAGAAACCGCCGTCAGTGCCACAACCGCAGAAGACCCACGGACGTCCAATGGATTGCGCTTTGAGACGCCAGGTCTCACCGTTCTGCAGGTCGAGCTCCAGTAAGGCGGTTTCGAATACTCGCGTGCCGGGAATGAAATCGATCGTGTGACGGGCATCGATCACCCGAATTCCGGGTCCGCCGATCGTGCGTACTTCGCCGTCCAGGAAGTATCGATTACCGCTGCCGTCTTCCTTGATCTGCACATCGCCGCCCTGGCGTTCATTGGCAAAGCCGAAATAGATGAGGAACAGACCTCGGTCGCCCGTCTGAGCCGCGGAGGCCACTCCGCCAGGTGTGCGCGTACCCGTGAAGGGCTCGTACCCGCCGATCGTCGGCCGCACACCCCAACTATGATCGCGCCACGCGAACCAGGATGCGGCATCGAAGCGTTCGCCATCGATCTCGATCCAGCCGCTCACGCGGCCCACTTGGTGGTAGCGCCGGTAATCGGTGTGAATGCGTCCATCCAGCCGCCCGAAGTGATGGTCCTCGAGACCTGCAGGCAACACTCCGTAGAAAGTCAGGTCGAGCGCGATCGGATAGTCCCCGCGTTCCAGTACGAGGCGCAATTCCTCATACGGCGACACGATGTCGAGTCGCATGGGCCCGATCGCAGCCTGCATTCCCATCGGCATCGGCCGGAGCTGCCTGGTGAAGCGCACGTTGTACTGCTTACGTCCGTGGGACTGCGCCAACACGTAGCCTTCCACCACGTTCATGTTCTTGAACACGGTGATGCCGGCCAGGAACCCGGCGCGACCGTCCGGGCTGAAGCCGGTCATCAGCTGCCGGTCGTAAAAACGATGATCGCTCGTCAGTACGTGCTCGAAGGTGTCGGGGCCTTGATGATGGAGTGTTTCGTCGAGTGCGTTGAGCATGTGTGCTGCCTACTCCGCAAGTTGCCTGCATTATCCTGCAGAAGCAGATGAGTCCCTAGTCGTGCGTCAGTGACTGAATCGCCTCGACTGCGGCCGCGAATGTCACCTTCCATAGCCGCATGTGGCACGCCGAGATCACGAGCGCT
Source organism: Steroidobacteraceae bacterium (assembly GCA_040513115.1). Classification (GTDB taxonomy): domain Bacteria; phylum Pseudomonadota; class Gammaproteobacteria; order Steroidobacterales; family Steroidobacteraceae; genus DATELY01. Next base: position 15,845 of record JBEVDW010000159.1, read on the forward strand.
TCCCAGCGTTCCGTCGGCCGCCAACAACCTCACATCGTGACCCGCTTCCATCAGTGCACGGCACAGCGTCGCGATTGGCCGTGTCGCCTTCCGTTCCGAACGTCACCGCAGTGAACTTCATGCGCAAGAAGCACATCATCGACTGCAACATGCTATCTGGCGAATTCGATGAGGCGTGCAATGTCGCGCACTTGGTAATAGCAAGGAGAGCGGGTTTGTTTCTCGCATGCCGCGCCGACTCGCAAACAGCCGGCGATTTGCTGAGAGAAACAAATCTGCCCCTCTAGCCTTACAGTCTTAACGGTAACACGCTATTGCAGAAATGCCCGCCGAAGAGCAATCACCAGTTTGCACATTGATTGGAGCCTCAGTCCGCCATGCGACCGAGCAACACATTCGAATTGCAGAACGTTGAGCGGCAGGCTTCCTTGGCGGGGGCACCGCTGGCAACGTTTCTGGCACGGGCTGCCGCTTTCATCATCGATGCGATTATCGTCGGCCTCCTCGTTGCCCTACCGATGATCTGGGATCGAGTGACCGGCGCTGCGGAGAACTCCCCCACGCTCTCACTGGAGTTTGGAGGCTGGTTGAGTGTGATCGTGGCGGTTGCCTACTTTGCTCTGAGTACCTACATCGGCAAGGGCTACACCATTGGCAAGCGTCTGCTGCGCATCCGCGTCGTCTCACTGACTCACGGCCACATGTCGATGTGGCATTGCGTGGAGCGCGCGCTCGGTTACGCAGCCTCCTTCCTGGAGGGTGGCTTTGGCTTCCTCCAGTACTTCATCCATCCCAATCATCAGACCGTACATGACCGGATCGCCGAGACCATCGTCGTGGCGGCACCTCGCAGAAAGCCGGCGGGGGCGACCTCGTGACTGGGGAGAGAACTCGCGAGGAAACGTTGCCAGGAGAAATGGAACCGGTTGTGAGGCTTGAGGCCCAACGTGGGGCCGCCGTTTCCGATCCGGGCCAAGAAACAGATCTGTCCCCTCTATTGATCAGAGGAACACCTCACCGCCAGCCGCGGGGTTCGAATGAGCACCTGATGGACTGTCGAACTTACTTACAGCCTTGTGTGCTCGCGTCGTCCACATGGCCGATTTACGGGCGTATCTGCAGTCAGGCACAAACGTTGCTGGGCATTCACGATTCGTGAGAGGCAGGCAACATGCAACCCTATCAAGAGCTGGTTAAGCAACTGCGTTCGTCCTACCCGGGAAAGCGTGATCTCGAGTCCCACAGAGCCTGGCAGGCGGCGGTCTATCGAGAAGCCAACAAGGCGCAGTACGTTGAACGAGAGGTTTTTGTTTACATGTGCCTCGCCGCGCAAACATCGGACCGCGGTGACGGCGAGTAAGCAGATCCCGGTCCATCGTCTCGGCGGAAGAGAACCTCGTCGTCCTGTTTGCCATCCCGGCACCCGACGCCACATTGGTACCTCAGTGCACTGGATCGCACCGACTGACACGATCACCATCGAGCGCATCCTGATCCTGCATTCACTCGAAGGATTCAGTGATCGTCGGGCCAGACAAGGAGTGCGCTCGTGTTCCGCGTTCCACGGCCCTTGTTGTCTTCAGGTGCGGTCTTGCTGTTGATTCTCGGCTTTGTGGGTGCGTCGCAAGCAGCGGAGCACTTCAAGTTCATCGTGAAGTTCAATAGTCGCCCGCTCTAGAGTTCCCCCAGACGTACGGCGGCCGACACAACACCGGGCACCACCACGCCCAAGCCGAGTGCGGCGAGCGACGCATACATCAAGCGCCGCGCATTGACCGTAAGAACCCACGAACCGAACGTCTCGCGCATGAAGCTGCTCCAGGGCCAAGCTGGGGAGTGTTGTGCGTGAGGACGCAGGCGCCGGGCTGCCCCCCACGTTGGAGACGAGGCAGTTCGTAGGAATCATCGTATGGCCGGTCGATAGATGGGCGGCTAAGGCAGTTGCGCGGCCGCGTGCGCGGTAACGTTGGAGCGTTCAGGCGACGGCGAGGGGATTCGCTGTGATGTCAGTTTGCGCTCTGGCAGTGGCAATGATTCTTCGACACGAAACGCAACTATACAAACGTGCCACTGTCATCCACGAAACATTTGTTATTCAACGCATCGGCTGTGGCATGCATTCGAACGTTTCTTCGCGTTCATAGTGCCGGATGAGCTGAACTCTACAAACCCGTGAAGCGGCGGCCAGCACCGATGTACTGCAAATGTGACCGCGATCCCTCATGCGAAAGGATCGCGGTCAAGTGGTTGGCGCAGTGAGCGGGAGATGGACCGGGTTTCGCACACCATTGCTTTCACTTGGTCCAACGAAGGCCACACCCAATCCACGCTACGAACTGCAGTAGAGCCCAGGCAACCGTGTCATTTCTCTACCCCGAGCACGGCAACCTCGACACGGCGGTTCTGCGCGCGACCCTCTTTTGTGCTGTTATCGGCGACTGGATTGGTCTCGCCCGCACCGCTGACCTCGATCTTGCTGGCATCGGCCCCGAGACTTACCAGATTGTCGCGGACCGCTTCCGCACGCTGCTGCGAAAGCGTTGAGTTGTACTCCGGCTTACCTGCGTTGTCGGTGTAGCCAATGATTTTTACGTGGTCGGCGCGGCTCAACTCATCTTTAGCCTGTTCGCGGTACTCTGCGAGCCTCAACTTTCCCTCCGGCTTTAGCTCTGCCTTGCCGAACTCGAACAACGCTGCTTCGGGAAACGTCACGACTTTCGCGGCCAGCTCGGCCGGCTCGGTCACGCCCACC
>JBEVDW010000160.1:0-15699 GCA_040513115.1 Steroidobacteraceae bacterium
CACATAGTGAAAGTGTGCGACGACGAAGAACGTGTCGTGATACTGAAAGTCCGCCGGCACGAGGGCGAGCATCAAGCCTGAGAAACCGCCGATGGTGAACATCACGACGAAGCCCAGCGCAAACAACATCGGCGTTTCGAACGTCATCGAACCGCGCCACATCGTTGCGACCCAGTTGAACACTTTCACGCCGGTGGGAACGGCGATGAGCATCGTGGCATACATGAACATCAACTCCGCGGCCAGCGGCATGCCGGTCGCGAACATGTGGTGTCCCCAGACGATGAACGACAGGAATGCGATCGACATGATCGCGTAGACCATCGAGTGATAGCCGAACAGGGGCTTGCGCGCAAAGGTCGGGATGATCTGCGAGGCGATGCCGAAGCCCGGCAGGATCATGATGTAGACCTCGGGGTGGCCGAAGAACCAGAAAATGTGCTGGAACATCACGGGGTCCCCGCCGCCGGCCGCCGAGAAGAAGCTCGTGCCGAAGTGGCGATCGGTCAGAACCATCGTCACCGCGGCTGCCAGCACCGGCATCACCATGATGAGCAGGAAAGCGGTGACCAGCCACGTCCACACGAAGAGCGGCATCTTCATCAACGTCATGCCGGGCGCGCGCAGGTTGACGATCGTGACGATGATGTTGATCGCACCGAGCACCGAAGAGATGCCCATCAGGTGCACGCCGAAGACAAAGTAATCGGTGCTCGGCGGGCCGAAGGTGGTCGATAGCGGCGCGTAGAACGTCCAGCCGAAATTCGGCGCGCCGCCCTCCATGAACAACGACGACAGCAACATCGCAAAGGCAAAGGGCAGCAGCCAGAAGCTGAAGTTGTTGACTCGCGGCAGTGCCATGTCAGGCGCGCCGATCATGAGCGGGATCATCCAGTTGGCGAGCCCGACGAACGCAGGCATCACGGCGCCGAATACCATGACCAATCCGTGCAGGGTCACCATCTGGTTATAAAACTCAGGATGCGTGAGCTGAATGCCCGGCTGAAACAACTCGGCGCGGATGACCATTGCCATCGCACCGGCGATGAAGAACAACGCGAAGCTCAACCACAGATACAGGGTGCCGATATCCTTGTGATTCGTAGTCAGCACCCAGCGCGAGACAAAGCTCACCACTGGATTTCGATCGATGGCGGGCTGCGCATGTGCGTGCATTGGCGCGATACCTCAACGAGCCTGGTACACCAGCAGCGGCTGGATGACGTCGCCCGAGTGATTGCTCCAGGAATTGCGCTCGTAGGTCATCACGGCCGCGAGATCCAGATCGGACAACTGCGGCGCCCAGGCCTGCATCTCGGTGTTCGCCTTGCCGTTCATCACGCGATTCAGGTGATCTTCGATGCGCCCGGTCACGATGGAGCTGCCGGACAACGCGGGATATTTGCCGGTCTGTCCGAGGCCGGTCGCCTGGTGACATGTTGCGCAGTGCTTGAGATAGACGCGCTCGCCCATCGGCAGCAGCTCGGGCAGCGTCCACTGCTTCTTGCGTGCCGCGATCGCCTCTTCCGATGCCAGCGCAAGTGACTGTGCCTGGTGAGCGATCCAGGCATCGAACTGCGCCTGCGGCCTGACTTCCACGACGATCGGCATGAAGGCGTGGTCCTTGCCACACAGCTCAGTGCACTGGCCGCGGTACACACCCGGCTTGTCGACGCGAGCCCACGCTTCGTTGATGAAGCCGGGAATAGCGTCCTGCTTCACCGCGAAGTCCGGCACCCACCACGAATGAATGACATCCCGCGCCGTCGTCAGGAAGCGCACCTTCTTTCCAGTCGGGATCACCAGCGGACGGTCGGCTTCGAGCAGATAGTGCTCACCCTTGGCTTCCAGGTTGTCGATCTGTTTGCGAGGCGTAGCGAGGTGGCTGTAGTAGCCAAAGCCTGCATCGACGTACTGGTAGTGCCATTTCCACTGCGACGCCGTGATGAGAATCGTGAGATCCGCGTCGCTGTTGTCCTCGATCTCCATCAGCGTGGTCGTCGCAGGGACCGCCATGCCGACCAGGATGAGCGTGGGTATCAACGCCCACACCACCTCGAGGCGCTTGTTCTCGTGGAAGGCAGCGGGCTCGGGGCGTTTCGAGCGGCGATGCGCAAAGATCGAATAGGACATCGCCCCGAACACCACGATGCCGACGACCACGCACACGGCGAGGCCCAGGTGATGCAGCGCTTGAATGCGCTGGCTCATGTCCGTGACGCCTGGGCGCAAGTCAGCTATGAGAGCAGCTGAGGCCTGTGTAGACGTCCACATCGAACCACTCATGCAGACGGCGGTGAGCCAGCGGAATCGTGTGCCAATCGCGACGCGCACTGCCCGATCGCGCGCAGCCAGTGGCTGCGCGCGATCGTGCGATGCTTTTTTTCTTGTTGTTCTCGCCCTCTCTACGATGCACGCTGACATGAAGAAAAACCGAGGTTGAAATCACCAGACTCAGCGCCGCAATTGTGCCACCGTCCGGATGCGCCGATGGCCCGACCAATCGCGGTAGCGAATGGCCGTTGCACGTTCGACATCACCCTGCCAATTGCCGCGGCGCGCCAACACGAACTCATCTCCATCCACTTTCGCTTGCCATGGCTCGTCGTTCCAATTGATGAACGCAAGCGTGGTATTGGCGTGCTGGCGCCACTTGCCCTCATGGCGTGGCACCAGTACGAACTTCTTGCCGTGTACCCAGGTGGTCCAGCGCACGTCGTTCCAGGCAACGAAGTCCATTCTGGATTGCGCCCAGGGCTGCAACGGGGATCGATCTCTGCTCCCTGCAGTCACCTCATACAGAAGCTTCGCTGCGAGGACAGCAACCAGCAGTGCGGCGAAGAGGCCCACGGCAACTGTCGTCACTGGGCCGATGGCTGAGCGCATGTTGATGTTGGATCCCGGAAACTACGGGCTCTGACTGGTAACGACCGGCTGCGAAAACAGACGCTCGTCGGTACGAATGTTCACTGCGAGGGACTTGACCGTTACGCGCCAGCTGCCGTCAGGGCGCGTCAGCCATCCGGGATAGCGAATGCGATCACGTTCGACATCCCAGGGGCCGCAGATCACACCGACGTTGTCGTCGCGCACACCCATCATGAAAGGCTCGTTACGCGCATCCAGCCGGTACCAAGCGATGCGAGCGGCACCCTCGTAGACCTCGAGTTCGTCCAAGCCACCCTTGCGAGCGATCGTGAGCTTGAGCGCCGGGTCGGACAGAGCGACGCGCTGCAATGTTCTGAAGGCTTGCGCGAGGTAGGGGCCCAGATCCTTGCGTTGCAGGTCCGCCGTGTCTTCCTCTCGTAGAGGGCGGTCCAGCCGCCAGCTACGGTCTTTCTCACCATCCACGACGCGGACGAGGTGGATATTCGCCCCGATGGCGTCGATGCGAAACCGCCGCTGCGGGTAGTCCGTCATGATGATGGCGTCGACAGTGCCGGCGTCGGTTTGTCCGTACAGCTGCGTGTACACGATACTGCTGGTCATACCCGCCCAAACGAGCCTGTCACCCACGGCGGTGAACAATCGCTCCGTCACCTGTTCGACCTCATCCGCCGGCGCCGCGGTCGACGTTGAAGCGCCCAGGGTGACCCCGAACATCGCGGTGAAGCAGAGCAGCACGGTGCGGATCATTGGAGCAACTCCAATAGCGACCCAATCGACCGATGACGCCCATGGGCTGGCGTGCCTCTAAGAACATCGCACACGACAAAGGAATGTGCGGTGTCCGCAAACGCGACGCGCATTGTCGCGCTCGCGGATGCATACCGTCTTGCGCATTACGCGATAAAACTTCGCGGAGCGCATCTCGCAGCGCAGCGATGCCGTGCCTTTGCTGGGTCAGATCACGCAGATCGTGCAAGCAGGCTTTGGTGCCGCGTGCGACCACGTTCGTCGTCAGAGTCCCGCCATTGCAGCAAAGCGCCTGAGCTCACCAGGAATGTCGGAGCCCGCGGGCTGGTAGATCACTTCGGTCGCGCCTTTCGACTCGATATCACGCAGACGCGTGCGCAGTTCGTCCGGCGTTCCGGTGAACGTCATCTGGCGGACGGCTTCTGGCGTCAGCGCCAGCTTGTCTTCCTGCGTCAAGCCGACCAGATGCTTCGACCAGGCCGCGAGATGACGCCGCTCCGGCGCCGTCTTCTCCAATTCCGCGACCCAGGATTCTGCGTTCGGGATATGTGCAAACGCAGGACCATTGCGCCAATCAGCACCATAGGTCGTGTGATAAGCCGCAGCCGCCGCGGGACCCGCTGCATCCATCAGCCGCCTCGGTTCGACGCTGCCGTCTTCGGGCAGCACGGTCCCCATCAGCAGAACCGATGACCATTTGAACCCAGGGTTCGGCATCATCGCCGTGATCACGCCGTCGGCCAGAGTCCGCGCGATCTCGAGTCCTTTCGGTCCTTGCGCTGCCACGAGAATCGGCACGTCTATCGGGCGCCGCGCGACGAAGCCCTCGCTGTGCAACATCTTCGCGAGCGAGCCACCGCATTCCACTTCGTCGCCCTTCAGCAGAGCACGCAACGTCGACAGATAGCGTGCGGTCTCCTTCCACGGCATCGCGCCGCCGCCCATCATCTTGTTGCCGTGACCAACGCCAAGACCGACGACGACGCGCCCCGGTGCTTGGCCCGCAAGCGTGGCAATCGCTGCCGCCGTCGTCATGACATGGCGATAGCTCGGTACGAGCACGGCCGTGCCGAGACCAATGCGCTTCGTTCGATCCGCCGCACGCGCAAGCGTCATCCAGAGGTCGGCCCAGATCGCGGGTCCGTCGTAGCACCAGGCGCGCGCGAAGCCGAGTTGCTCGGCCAGTGCGATGTGTTCCGGCGTCTGCAGCGCAGGCGCAAATGCGGCCGAGATTTGCAGCTGATTGTCTGACATGCCGCTTCCTGGATTTCGAATGGGTACCGGCATGCTACCAAGCACGTCGGCGCGACGGTCATGACATCGGCTTGACGAGCCCGTTACTTGTCGTAGGTCAGACTCTTGATGTAATCCGGGGTGACGCCGCCCTTCACGGCAAATCCCAAGTGAGGCGAAGAATCGCACATGCCAAATCCAGCACCGAAGAAGATGGGCGGGTGCTCATTGAATGTCTCGCGCCAGAGGCGCTCGTCGTTGAACGCCTGCAGAACTTTCAGATAGGCAATATCGTGCGAGAAGAAAATTCCGCCTTCAGACAACCGCGGCCAGATTTGCATCAGGCACTCCTGAGCCGAGGAAGGCAGATCGACATCCGTGAACGCGAGTGCCACTTGCTGCGGTAAACCGGCGCCCAATGTTTCGTTGAACCACCCCTTGATGAAAATACACACTGAGGCGTCACCATACCGATCGATGTTTGCCTTCACCGCATCCACGGGAGCGGCGTACTGCCCTACCCGCCAGTGATTGCGCTGCGTCCATGCCACGCTCCTCCTCGCATGCAGATCGAAGGTGTTGTAGCTGTCCGCCTCAGGCAACCCTTCGAAGCTGTCGAAGACGAACAGCTTGTGGCCTGTGATTGCAGCCACGATCGAGAGCTTCGCCGTACTTCCGCCGTTGAAGCATCCGCACTCCACGACAGCGCCAGGGCAGTCGATCGAGAGCAATGCCTCCGCCAGAAATAGGCCGTCCGTGGGCGTCGTCTTGATGTCCATTTCCTTATCGATGCGACGGAAGCGTTTGAGAATGGATGCGCGCACAGACTCGTCGTACTTCGAGCCCCTACCGTTGCGCAGGAACAGATCTTCGTAGCGTGCGACGCTGGAACAGTCGGCCGCGTACTTTGCGGCCTGGCCCAACACGGTCTGCTGCCGTGGAAGTGTTCTCGCGACGGCCTCAATGGCTCGCTTGCCGATGCTTCGAACGTTGTTTCCATCCATGCAGCTTCACCTCCAGGACATTCTCGTTGGTCGCTAACGCGACAAACCAGGTGGGCTCGACCTCGAACCGGGGAAGCTAGCTCATAGTTCCGGGATAGTAAGTCGGAAGTCACCCGGTGCGGCGCGGCGAAAGATCCATGTCTCTTTTATGCGAAGGCTGAGCGTCTGCCGTGGCGGATCGAAGAGCCGACACTCGCGTATGCACGTCACGTACGCGACAGCAGGCTGACCACCTCAGGATCGTTCGTCTCGTCGCTGATCCACTTGCACATGCGTCGCAGCGGTTCCATGCCGTCATGGGGCCCCGCCATTGCTGCTTTGCACGCGTAGCCCAGCGACACGACGCGTTGCGCGCCGTTGAAGACGAGGCGGTCGCGAATCAGTGTCTTCAGCGCATCGGGATAGATGCCGATCGTCTGCGTGTAGGCGGTTACCGAGCGGATCGGGATTTCGAGATCGTCCACGGGGACGAGGTTGGTGACGCGATTGTTCAGCAGCTTGGCAAAATCCACCGGCTCGCTGGTCTGCGAGACGATCACTGCGCCTTCCGGTCCGCCGCCGAAGAACTTGTGATCGTCGCTCGACATGCGCAACGCTTGCAGTTCCTCCAGCAGGTTCGGATCGATCGGACCTGGCCCGCTGCAGCGCTCCGGGAGCGCCTGGATCGCTTCGAACAGCGCTTTGCCGAACTGGTTTGCTTGCTTCAGTCCCTCTGCATGGGTTCCCGTTTCGAGGTAGACGACGCGCGCGTTGGCGCAGGCCTGCTGGTTGAAATAAGCGATGTCGAGCGCAGCGCGCTCGGCGACTGCTCGCATCGTCGCCTCGGACTCGAACGCCGAGCTGCCAATGATCGACGACGACAGCTTCGGGTCCATCGTGATCAGATCGATACCGGGCTGGATGTACTTCTGGATGTGGGTGATCGACGTGAAGCCACCCCAGGCGATGATCTTCTCGATGCGATCGGGCCGATACAGATGGGACTCGACTGTCTCGTCACCGCCTTTCCAGTACGCGACGGTGAGGTGTCGTGTAATCGGGTGATCCGGCGCCATCCTGGCCATCGTGCGCGCAATGGCCGCGGCCGAGACAGGATCGTTTGATGGCGTCTTGAAAATCGCATCACTACGCGTGATCGCATTGCGAATCACACCGAGCGCCGAAGGCATCGGCACATTGCCCGCCAGGACATGCACGGCACGGGCGCCGAATGCGCGAACGTTGCAGATGCAACCGCTCGCCATCTCCCGCGGCACCCAGCCATCGAGGTACTGCACGCCGATGGCGTTCTCGGCGAGCTCGCGCACGAAGTCTCTGCTGAAAAGAGCGCCGAGCGTGCCGTAGAGATGCCGGATGATCCCCGGCGTGAGCCCGGACGTCTGGATCGAGAGCTCATACGCTTCCTGCAGGTAGGGATTCCGCTCGAGCACCAGCTCCTGACCCAGCGCGGCCAGGTAGTCGAAGATCTCTTCCGAGCGCAGCGCGTGAACATCCTGCATGAGAGCCGGATCTTCGAGCGCCAACTCGGCAAGATGCTTGCGCATGTCCGGCGTCGTGAACTTCGCGGCGCCGCGGCGACCGCCGAATTCGACATCGCGGTCCTCAATGACCCGGCCGCGAATGATGAGCGGCACGTGGTAGCTCATGAAAACCTCCGGCTATTGCGTGAAGCTGGCCATGAAATCGAGCGCCTTGTCGTGGATGCCCGGCGCGCCGGCGCAGGTGATCTTGTCGTCGCCGCCGCGCAGCTCGCTGTAGCGTCGAATCTCACCCTCGATGAACGTGCCCTTGCGACCGCAGCCGCAAGGTCGCTCGTCGCCCCAGTTGAGCGTGACTTCATCGCCCGTGAGGAATCCGCCCCAGCGCGTCTGGCAGCCGATGTCGATGATGCCCAGCCGGCCCGTCTGCGTGCCCTTGCGAGGCAACACGGCGCCGGTGTCGGGATCGAGCAGATAAGGGATGAGGTTCGGCACGATGTGGTAGTGGCCGTGGGGACACATGCGTGTGATCGCCGAGGCCGCTTCCGACATGCCATATCCTGGCGGCGGGAATGGCACGTTGGTGAAGCGATGCACCTGCTCGGGATAGTCTGCCGGCAATGATCGGCCCTTCGCCCCGCCGGCAACGAAGAACAGGCTGCGGGGATCGAACAACTTCTCGAGACCGCGCTTGAGACCCTCGACAGCGGTCTCCACCACGGGTGGCAGCACGCCCTTGAGAATCACCCGCTCGCCGCGGAACCGTGTCGAGATCGTGTCGAAGAAGTTCTGCAGGTGCCGCGGCGCCTCCTGCTGCTCACGCAGGAACTGTTCGCGGCGGGCGAGGAGACCCGGCGAGAGAGATACTTTTCCCAGCATGCCCTTCTGCTGCGCGCCCTCGAGACGACCGGCGAGCGAAGCCATGTCCGCACTGATGCGGCCGGGATTCAGGCAGATCACCCTGCTCTCATCGCCGCCGTAGAACTGCTCGACGATCGCATCGACCGTACGCGGAAAGCTCTGCGAACCATGCCGATAACCGAACGCGATGAGCGGCAGCTCGCCAAAGCCCTGCTCGATCTCGGCATTCGGCTCAGCGCCGAAGCCTTCGAACGAACGTCGGATGCCCGCCAGCACCGACGGCAGTTCCTGCTTGCTGAGTGGCACGAAGGAAAGCTTGCCGCTGGTGCCGGATGAATGTCGAACGCGCAGATCGGTCTCTCGGTCCAGCGCATCGATCCAGTCGTCGATGCTCTCGCAACCCCGGCAGCTCACGCCGGACACATCGATCGCCGTCAGCGATCCCAGCCAACGCGTCAGCACATCGAACTTCGAGTTCTCGATGGCGGACAGCGGATACGCCTTGTACATCGTGTGCGGGAACAGCAGCAGCGCGCCTTCCTCGAGTGTGCGGATCTGCTCCAGCCGCTGCTCTTCCGCGAAACGGCGCAGCACGGAGACACGCGGAACGAGAGCGTCGAACCGCTTCTTGAGACCGCTCAGCTGGAGGTCTTCGAGATCGTCCCGCTCGAACGAGAACTTCTCGGTGATCGATAGGCCGATCAGCTCGTGCGGCGCCGCCTTGAGCGCATCTCGACTCACAGTCATGGCTTGCCTCCGGGACTTGTCGCCAGTCGATTCGAGGAACCACACGCTAGGCCCGGCGCAGCGGCAATGCCAATGACCGTTTTTCATCGGCGCATGAATCCGGATAATTTGACGTGCCGCGAGTACGGTATACGGTGCTCGCACGCAAGGCTCTAGCGAGCGCGCCGTGAGGACCGCATGCCTGAAGTGAACCTGGCCGCCCTCGATCTTGGTCTGTTGATCGTGTTCGATACTGTCATGACGGAGCGCAGCGTCTCCCGCGCCGCCGAAAAGCTGCACCTGACTCAGTCGGCCGTGAGCCATTCGCTGAATCGCTTGCGAGCGCTGATGGATGACCCACTGTTCGTTCGTACGCCCAAGGGTATGCAACCCACCTCGCTCGCAGAGGCTGTCGCGGGCCGGATCTCGCTGGTTCTGCACGACATCCAAGGCATCTTTTCGCAGAACACCGCGTTCGATATCGCACGCTCCACGCAACGCATCACGATCGGCCTCACCGACTACCTGGCGCTGGTGCTACTGCCCGCGCTGACGCAACGACTCCATGCTGTCGCGCCGGGCATCCGGCTCGTGGTCCGACCCATGGACCGACGCGTCAGTGTCGGCATGATCGAGCGCGGCGAGATCGACCTGTACGTCGGCGGCGTGGTCGCTGATCCGCCTGACCACGTCTCGATTGCGTCGGTGTTCCTGGAATCTTCCGTGTGCATCGCGCGGCGCGGGCACCCAGCCTTCCGCGGCAAGCTCACCAAGGAGGACTTCCTCGCCTATCCGCATCTGAACATCTCGCCGTTCGGCGAGCCCGGTTACCTCGACGAGATGCTGCAGCGGCAGGGCGCATCGCGCCGCATCGCTCTGACTGTCGGACACTTTCTGCTCGCACCCGCGATCGTCGAAAAGACCGATCTGATTGCTCTGCTGCCGGCACGCATCGCCCGCCTCATGAAGCAGCGCTATGCGTTCGTGGAGCGGCCTTGCCCGCTCGATCTGGGTCAGGTGGAGATCGCGCAGATCTGGCATCGGCGACTCGACAAGGATCCGGCGCTCAGCTGGCTGCGTCACGAGATCGAGCAGTTGCTCGCGGACGATTCGCAGCCCTGATGCGTACGACCCATCACGCGCCCCCGTATTCGCATCTCTCAAGGGGAATCCATGTCATCGAACCCGATTGCGACGGCGGCTGCGAACGCACACACCGTGACTGCCGAGTCCAGGCACGCACCGCTCGCCCGGACAACGGGCTATGCGTGGTACGTGGCCGGCACGCTCGCGTTTGCATACATGCTGTCGATCCTCGACCGCTACTTGCTCAGCGTGCTGCTCGAGGACATCAAGCGCGATCTGGAGCTCACCGACACGCAGCTTGGCATCCTGCTCGGGCCCAGCTTCGTCCTGCTGTTCCTGCTCGCGAGCATTCCGCTCGGACGGCTGGCCGACGTCGCCAGCCGCCGCATCATCATCGCCGCGGGGCTGGGTGGCTGGAGCTTGGCCACGATCGGCTGCAGCCTCGCGGATTCCTACACCGAACTGCTGCTCGCCCGTCTCGCGGTGGGACTGGGCGAGGCGGCCCTGCTGCCCTCGGCGATGTCACTGATAGGCGCCTACTTCACGCGTGACAAGCTCAATCGGGGCTGCTCAATTTTCGCCATGGGTGCTTCCTTCGGTCGGGCGGCCGCATTCGCCGGGGGCGGCGCCCTGTTCGCGTGGTTCGCGATGCGAGGTGGCTTGCAACTGCCTTGGACGATCCGGTTTGCGCCCTGGCAGGGCGTGTTCCTCACGGCCGGTGTGATCGGACTCTGCTTCGCGGGCATCTTCCTGCTCACCGTGCGCGAGCCGCCGCGTGCGGCAAGCGCTGGTGACAAGCCGAGCCTGCGTGACGGCCTCGGCTGGTTCTGGCAGCACTACCGTGCCTATCTGTCGATCTTCATCCCATACAGCATGACCTCAGGTGTGGCGGCCTTGCTCGCTGGCTGGTCAGTCAGTTTCTACGTGCGCAATCACCACCTCGATGTGGCAACGGCCAGCATGTTGGTGGGCATCACTGGCGTGATCTTCGGTCCGATCGGCGCCCTCTCCGGCGGCTGGCTGAACGACCACCTGCGTGCTCGCGGCAATCGCGGCCCCCAACCCACCGTGCTCGCGGTGACACTCGTACTCGCGACGCTCTGCGTAGTCGTTTTCGCGCTGGCGCCCTCGGTGATCGTCGCTGCTGCCGCGTATGCCTGCGCATACGCGCTGCTCGTCCTCGGTGGTCCCACCGGACTTGGCGGCACTCAGCTCCTCACTCCCGAGCCCTACCGAGGCGTGATGTCGTCGATCTTTCTGATCGTGTACATGGCCATCGGCACCGGCATTGCGCCGCTGCTCGTCGGTGTCTTTGTCGATCACCTGTTTCGTAGCGAGAGCATGCTCGGCCAGTCGATCATCCTGACGATCGTGCTGATGACCACGAGTGCGCTGCCGTTCGCGCTCACAGGTCGGCCACACTTCGTCGCGGCCGTGCAGGCGAATGAGAGCAGCGAGCCTCGGTGAGCAGACACCTCAGCTGGAGAAGACGCCGCTCGAAATCGGCTGGTTGCCGCTCTCAGATCTGACTGAAGCCGCTACCCGCTTCGTCAACACCGAAACCCCTCGCGTTCTGAATCCAGCCGAACTCCTTGAGGATCGCCTGGCTGTAGGTGACTCGGCCGGTGATCCGATCCGGCGGCTCGGTCGCGAGGAGCAGAATGGAATCGGCCATGAGAGAAATCGGTTCTGAGCGCGGGTCGTCGGGTGAATCGAACAGCTTGAAATACAAGTTGCCCTCGGTTGCCACGCCGACGCCGGGTGAGACGCACGCAACCGAGATGCCGTGCGGATAAACCTCCTCCGCCAATCCTTGGGTGAAGCGCTCGAGCGCGGCCTTGGTCGCACCGTACATGATGTTTGACGTCACGCCTTCCGTGCCCCACCAATGCGCCTCGGGAGCGCCGTAGGGCCCGCGGCCCGGACCGATCGCACTGTTCGACGAGATGTTGACGATATGTCCGCCGTGCTTCTCGATCATGCCGGGCAGCACGAGCTTGCTCAGCATGAAGGGCCCCTGCACATTCACTGCGAAGCTACGCGCCCAGCGCTTTACCGACATGTCGACGATCGGCTTGAAATCGGTCCACATCGCATTGTTGATCAGGATATCGACCGGGCCGAATGCCCCCTGAGCACTGCGCACGATGCGCTGGCAATCCTCTTCGCTCGAGACGTCGCCCTGCACGGCAAGGCATGACCCGCCGAATGCGGCAATCTCTTCCGCGGTTCGGTTGAGCGAGCCCGGCAGAAGATGTCCGCCCTCCTCGAGCGTGCGGCTGCACGCGACAACCTTTGCGCCTTCCCGGGCGAACACTTTGGCGACCTCCTTGCCAATGCCACGGCTGGCACCGGTAACTATCGCGACTTTGTTATTGAGCTTGCCCACAGTTGGTTGCTCCATTCCGCCGGAATCCCGGAACGACGAGGACCTTGGCGCTCCGATTACTTGGCGGGACCAGTATGTGCGGCTTTTTTATCGTGAGCCAAAGGTTGTACTTAGAAGCCTTCGTGACCTGTAGCTGGCTTTCGTACGCGGTCCGCCCCCAGACGCGCCGCCCACATGCAAATGTGACGTGCTTCACACATTGAGCTAAGCACATCCTCGAGCCCGAACCGTACGATCTTGCTACTTCGCTCGGGGCAACTAAGAACAACGCGAGGGGAATATGAGCCACGACAACTACGAGATGAGCAGCCGTTCCATCGTCGACTGGGCGTGCTTGATCAAGGTCGCCACCAACCGATTCGACGCCATGCTCGAGCGCTTGGGATGGTTCGAAGAGTCGTTTGTGACGCCGGATGCGCCGGTGCGAGATAGCGGGCAGAGTCGTACGCTTGATCGGCGCAGCCAGTAAAAGCTGGCGCCGCCGGATTGTCCGTGCGGCCAAAGTCGATCCAAGGAAGGCACGACCCTGCTCGCGCGAAGTTGAACGCTACTCGTCAGCACACTGACCTGACTAGTTCACCCTGGCGTCTTGCGACTATTCGTCCGAAGGCGCAACGAATCAATTGCTCGTAGCTACCTGGCGTCACCACGCTCGCGACGTTCGCGAGCATCTTTGATGAATCTCCGCCACACCTCATACGAGTCCCAGCGATGGCTCGTCTCGCAAGCTTCGCCCTGCCTGATGTCCGATAGATGATCGGAATTGGCGGCAGGCACGCATTCAAGCAGAGAGCTATCCGACGTCGAGGAAAATGTTGGCATGGTGCTCATGGCAGTCTCCCAGGTCGCTTCCATGCGAGTGACGGCGGTTATTTCGGAAGGAGCAGCCCAAACAATGTCGCTCGATTCGAAGTTGTTGGGCTGTTGCCAATCATCGTAGTTTGAGTATACGGCGCATGCTGTCCGTTGGAGGCTTCTAAACCTTATAGAACCAAACTTTTTGATGCTGCCCGTCGAGGCTCTTTACACATTCAGCCCATCTTGTAGGACCTTCGACTTAGCCTTAGGTCGCAGCGCGGCGCACCCGACGATGAGCGAGTATCGTGAACGGACACGAAGCATGGAGATCGCTTCAAGCACAAGTGATCTTTGCATGCTGGCAGACGGGTCAAAAAATGCGTCTCTCGGCGGACCTTCTCGAGTTGATCCTGGCTCTACACATCGGCTCCGACGATGTACTCCGGCTTGTGCAACTCGCTGATGAAGCAGTATCGAAGTTCGACTCAGACGCAGATGCAATCACGTGGTTCGAACACGAACTGAGAAATCGCTATCCCGATTCTTGGCGGTCGATCACGCAGGCTTGCTCCAAAGATCAGTCAGATTCGATGCGACCCTAGCTCGTCTCATCGCCAAGGATCAGAGGACGGTTGACGAGCCGCGCGCCGTCCGCACCGCCAGCAATTCCTTTTGTAGCCTCTCCGCTACGTGATTTCGACTTATTTATAACCTCGAGGCAGCTACCGTGCGCAAAGGAACCTACGGAGTTGCATCCAATGACCGCCCTGTGGCTCTTATCCGTTATCGCTTTTATCTCGCTTGCGGCCGCAATTGTCGATGCGCATCTCGAGCGCGAGATCGTCAACGACGAGGAAGACGAACTGGCGCTCCGCGTACGCTGGAGATGGAAATGAACCGGTGGAGCCAGTTAGCGCCAGGCTAGAGTAGATCCCCCTACTAGCCCCGCTGCTCCTGAGCGGGGTTTTTTTCAGGAAAGCTCAAATCGTCAGGAAGACAGCTATCAGCACAACAAAACCAAACAGCGCGACACTGCCGTTAGTCACGCCGCTCCGCGACTCGGTCATACAGCCGTAAGGCGGAAATCCACAGCCAGACCGTACTCCCACGAGCACCAGCGGCGTGATCCTGAAAACGGTGACGGACGGTGACGGAGCCGGGTTTCGGTTATTCGGTTATTTCTGAGCGAACGTGAGGGCCTTCTGAACGTCACACGACAGCCAACATTCAATAACCGAACTACCGAATCCCGGCACCGATGCCTGAGCGCGACGAGATGCTGGAACTTTTAGGGTGGTTCGAAGAGGCGGTAATGACGCGGGATCCGCCATCGACCCACTTGCGTAGGCGACCGCGCCATGGGCCGTTCTAATCGATGCTATATCGATCGAAGTTGGCGAGCGACGCATCAAGCTTTGCTACGGGCCGACGTCACTCACAGCCATCCTCGGTCCGCGGTGAAATCGATCGTGAGTGACAAGTGAGTTTTCGCTTCACGCGGCGTGTAGAGATACAAACGTTGTCGACTTCGACGCTGCGTAGAACAGCGGGCAAACTGGACTGGCGCGTTCGCTAGTAGCGAACTGGAACCGATGACCGGAGGATGCGCGGCTCCGCCGGTTTGACCGCGTTTGAGGTCGACTGACGTTTGCAAGCCTTAAGGCTCAGGCGGCTGCGATGGATACGCGCAGCTCGAAAAGCTGTTGCCGGATCTTGCGGCCTGCTACGCGCCAGATCGGGCGCGTACCCGTAACTCTCACGCGCGGCTCTCGAAATACAGCTTGCGCTCCGTTGCCGTTGTTCAACAGCGTGACGTACGAAGAGGCTCCGCTTAGAACGTTCAAGGCGCGCGACCCAACGCCTGCCATTCATGGGACACGGTCGTTGACGCGCAAGCTTCATGTGTTCGCCGGAAGCCCTCGCGAAGATCTACGCGCGGTACCCACCCGAGCGCCTCCTGCGCACGCGTGCAGTCGAATGCGGCATCGGTTCGATAGAAATCCATGCGTCTGCGATAGATGGGCGGCGCGACACCGACGAGTTTGCACGCATCTTCGACTACGGCCGCGAGCAGCAGGATGGGTGCAAGGGGCAAGCAAGGCCCGACACTGCGTCGCTGCATCACAGAGGCCAATGTGTCCAGCATCTCCCGCAGGGGCAGTGCCTCGGGACCCGCGATGATTGCTTCCTGGTTGCGTGCATTCGGTTCAGTGCATGCGAGCAGAAATGCTTCTGCTACGTCCGTTACATACACCATGTGACGGCGGCCGGAGCCTTTTCCGAACAGTGGGAAGTGTCCCTTCGCAGCGGAGCGGAACAGTTTCAGAAGGCGATCGTCGCGCGGTCCGTAGACTCCGGCTGGACGCAAAATCACAAACTCGAGCCCAAGTTGCGGTGCGAGCGTGCGCACGACTTCTTCAGCCGCGTGCTTGCTGCGTTCATACGCGTTCACCGGCTGCGGCGTCGCGGACTCGTTAGTGATTCCGGC
>JBEVDW010000161.1:0-11367 GCA_040513115.1 Steroidobacteraceae bacterium
ATGAAGTTTTCCGTCGTGGCCACGAATGCGGTCGCTGCGCTCATCGGTTTCTTTCCTCGCTATTGTCGGAACAAAGACACAGTGGACTGGCGGGTGCTCTGCCCGCACCGTGAAGTCTCTCAAGTGGGTGCGAAGTGCTGCGGATCAAGTCGAGATGTATTAGCGCATGTGTTTATGCTTTCGCTCAATGTGGGCCGTAAACGTCCGACGGATCGGCGCGCCATGAGTTATTCGGTACGCCGCCGGAAAGGCTTCAACACCACCGACACGCTGTCCACCGTCAACCTGGTGTTCGAGCTCAAGTAGCGCGGCACCCGCGCGGAACACTCGGATAAACCGCATACGTTGTCGGCGTAGGCGGGCTAGCATGGGCGACGGACCGCTGACCGATGCTTGGGTGATCCATGGGTGCTGCAGTGGGCAAACCGGAGCTGCTTCCAGAGGCGAATGCAGGCGACGCAGCGTTCGCTGCCGCCGTCAATGCGCGCTACCTCGCTGCGGAAGAACCGCTCGTGCGCGAGCTTGCGGACCTGGCACGCGAGCCCGAATGGCAGACCACTCGCGTCTCCAACCTGGCCCGCGACCTGGTCCTGAGCGTGCGCGAGCACACACAGCGCGGGACTGGCGTCGAGGCGTTTCTCAAGCAATACGATCTGTCGTCGCAGGAAGGCGTGATCCTCATGTGTCTCGCGGAGGCGCTGCTGCGCATTCCGGACGATGACACGGCAGACAAGCTCATCGCCGACAAGATCGTCTCGGGCGACTGGCGAGCTCATCTCGGCGCGGCTGATTCGCTGTTCGTCAACGCATCGACCTGGGGACTGTTGCTGACCGGCCAGATCATGCGGCCCGCCGAGCTCGACATCCGTAATCCTGGTGCGTTCGTCACGAGGCTCGCCGGCCGGTTGGGAGAGCCGCTGGTGCGCGCCGCGTTTCGTCAGGCGATGCGCATCATGGGTCATCAATTTGTGATGGGCCGAACGATCGCACAGGCGCTGGACCGTGCGCGCACTCCGGAGCATCGCAACTATCGGCATTCGTTCGACATGCTCGGGGAAGCGGCTCTCACCGAGGCGGATGCGCGCCATTACTATGAGTCCTATCACGACGCCATTGCGGCCGTGGGCGCGGCGACAGCCACGGGAACATCAATCGCCGACGTCGCCAGCATTTCGGTCAAGTTGTCTGCCTTGCATCCGCGCTACGAATACTCGCAACGCGCTCGCGTCCTGACCGAGTTGTATCCGCGCCTGGAATCGTTGGCTCAGTTTGCGCGTCAGCAGCGCATCGCACTCACCATCGACGCGGAAGAAGCGGATCGGCTTGAGCTGCAACTGGAGCTGCTGCAGCGGCTCTGTCATTCGCAAGCATTGGCGCAATGGGCGGGGCTCGGTCTTGCCGTGCAGGCGTATCAGAAGCGTGGACTCGATGTCGTGCGCTGGGTGATCGAGCTGGCGCGCCGCAGCGGTCAACGATTGAATGTGCGGCTCGTGAAGGGCGCGTATTGGGACACCGAAATCAAACGTGCCCAGGAGCGCGGCCTTGCGAACTATCCGGTGTTCACGCGCAAGGTGAACACCGATGTCTCATACCTCGCGTGCGCACGCTTGCTGCTCGCGGCGTCCGAGTCCATCTATCCGCAGTTCGCCACACACAACGCGCACACGGTTGCATGGATGGTGGATACGGCAGGAGAACTCGCAAGAACGCGCGGCAGCGTTCCTGCCTTCGAATTCCAGCGTTTGCACGGGATGGGGGAAGAGCTCTACGAAGAGGTCCTGCGGCGTTGGCCAAGCGTCGTGTGCCGCGTCTATGCGCCGGTTGGATCGCACGAACAGCTGCTGCCGTATCTCGTTCGCAGATTGCTCGAGAACGGTGCGAACACGTCGTTCGTGCATCGCATTCTCGATCCCGCTGTGTCGATCGGCAGCATCGTGGCGGATCCTGTCGCTCAGGTGGACGCATCTCGTCACATCGCAAATCAGCGCATTCCGTTACCGGCTGATCTGTTCGGGGAAGAGCGGCGCAATTCGCGCGGAGTGAATCTCACCGACAGCGCGGAGCTGCAGACCTTGGCGCGCGGTCTGACGGAGGCGACCCATCAGCCTTGGCGCGCGCAACCGCTGATCGGCGGGCGCCAATGGGATGGCGAGCGTCGCGCCGTTCGCAACCCGGCACGTACGGAGGAGGTCGTTGGCAACATCGTGCACGCCGATGCAGCCGCAGTCGATGCGGCGCTCGCAGAGGCGCACGCTGCGCAACCTGAGTGGGATGCAACGCCTGCCGAGCAGCGTGCCTCGATTTTGCTGCGTGCCGCCGATCTCATCGAGACGCGCATGCCGCAGTTCATTGCCCGTTGCGTGCGTGAGGCTGGCAGAAGCATTCCGGACAGCATTGCGGAGGTGCGCGAAGCGGTCGACTTCCTGCGCTACTACGCACGCCGCGCAGTGGAGGACTTTGCGCATCCGAAAGCCTTGCGTGGTGTCACGGGTGAAAGCAACGAGCTGAGTCTGCATGGACGCGGAGTGTTTGCATGCATCAGCCCCTGGAACTTTCCGCTCTCGATCTTCACGGGGCAGATAGGGGCGGCGCTCGCAGCGGGCAATAGCTTGCTCGCAAAGCCTGCGGAGCAAACGCCACTTATCGCAGCGCTGACGATCGCGACGTTGCACGAAGCCGGTGTCCCGACGAAGGTGTTGCACTTCGTTCCAGGTGATGGCGCCGTCGTGGGCGCACGGGCCGTTGCCGATGCGCGAACTGCGGGTGTGGCATTCACCGGATCCACGGAAACGGCGCAATCGATCCACCGTGCACTGGCGCAACGTTCGGGGTCGATCGGCACGTTGATCGCAGAGACCGGTGGCCAAAACGCGATGATCGTCGACAGCTCGGCGCTGCCCGAACAGGTCGTACTCGACGTCGTGCAGTCCGCGTTCAACAGCGCGGGCCAGCGGTGCTCGGCGCTGCGCGCGTTGTTCGTGCAGGACGACATTGCGGATCGCGTGCTGGAGCTGCTCGCGGGCTACATGGATGAGCTGGTCGTGGGCGATCCGGGCCGATTGCAGACCGACGTGGGCCCTGTGATCGATGAAGCCGCGCGCCAATCACTGCTGGCACACGTGGCCAGCGCGAGTGCGCACAGCCGCTGGCAACATCAGGTGCGGCTCGGACCTGAGCATGAGTCCGGCCTGTTCTTCCCGCCCACGGCCATCGAGCTGCCGCGCTTCGATCTCCTGACGCGTGAGATTTTCGGACCCATCGCGCACATCATCCGCTTCGACGCCGATCGGCTGTCAGCAGTGGTCGATGCCATCAATACATCGGGCTACGGGCTCACGCTCGGCATTCACAGTCGCATCGATACGACGGTGCGCGAGATCGTCGCGCGCGCACGCGTCGGCAACATCTACGTGAATCGCAACATGATCGGCGCCGTGGTGGGTGTGCAGCCCTTCGGTGGCCGAGGGCTCTCAGGAACCGGGCCGAAAGCGGGCGGTCCCTACTACCTGCATCGCTTCGCGACGGAGCGAACGTTGACGATCAACACGGCGGCTGTGGGAGGCAATACCAGCCTGTTGGCGCTCGGTGACTGAGTAGCGGCCATGAACTTGAGCGTGTTCGACATCTTCAAGATCGGGATTGGACCGTCCAGCTCTCACACGGTCGGCCCGATGAATGCAGCGCGCGATTTCTTTGAACGTCTGCAGGTCGCGGCACTCCTCACGCGCACGGCGCAGATCGTCGTGCGGCTCTATGGCTCGCTGGCACTGACCGGCAAGGGCCATGGCACCGATCGGGCCATCCTGCTCGGGCTCGAAGGTCACCGGCCGGATGCGATCGACCCGGATCGCATCGATGACCTCCTCGCAACGATCCGGCGCGAGCATCGCATCGTGCTCGGCGGGTCACATGCGATTGCCTTCGATGAACCGATGCAACTGTTGTTTCTGCGCGAGCAGGCGCTGCCGGAGCATTCCAACGGCATGCGGTTTACTGCCATCGAGGCGAACGAGGCAGTGCTTTTGGAGGAAACGTATTTTTCGGTCGGTGGTGGCTTCATCGTGCGCGCAGGCGATGATGTGCACGGCGTTCAGACTGCGCGCCTCGCAGGTCCATTTCCGTTCGACACGGCGGCGGAGCTGCTTCAGTTGTGCGAGCGCGAGGGTCTCGAGATCTTCCAGCTCGTGCGTGCGAATGAGCGCACTTGGCGCAGCGATGCCGAGATCGATCAGGGTCTGGCTCGCATCTGGGAAGTGATGCAAGCCTGTGCACAGCGCGGCTTCATGGGACAGGGCTTGTTGCCCGGAGCTCTACGCGTACGGCGGCGAGCGCCGAAGCTGTATCGACAGCTCACGTCGCAGTCGCAGCCCGGGCCGATGGATGTGATGGATTGGGTCAATGCGGTCGCATTGGCTGTCAACGAAGAGAATGCAGCGGGTGGCCGCGTGGTCACGGCGCCAACAAACGGAGCCGCAGGGATCATCCCTGCCGTGCTGCATTACTACACGCGGTTTGAGACCGGAGCAGACGAGACCGGTGTGCAGCGCTTTCTTCTGACCGCCGGCGCCATCGGCATGCTGTACAAGCAACGCGCATCGTTGTCGGGCGCAGAGCTGGGCTGTCAAGGCGAAGTAGGTGTTGCCTGTTCGATGGCGGCCGCGGGATTGGCCGCCGCGCTCAACGCGACGCAAGAGCAGATCGAGAACGCCGCGGAGATCGGCATGGAACACAACCTCGGACTGACATGTGACCCCGTTGGCGGCCTCGTGCAAATTCCGTGTATCGAGCGCAATGCGATGGGCGCGGTGAAGGCGATCAACGCGGCACGCCTGGCGATGCGCGGCGATGGCTCGCACAAGGTGTCGTTGGATCAGGTCATCGCAACGATGCGTCAGACGGGGCGAGACATGCTGACGATCTACAAGGAGACGAGTCAGGGAGGATTGGCTGTGAACGTGCCGGAGTGCTGAGGACAGTCAAATCTTCTGCGGATAGTCGAACTCGATATTCACGCCCAGGCCCCATCCCAAATCGCGCCAGTGAGCAATATCGAATTCCATCCGGACGACGGCACACGTGGGCATGTTATCGATGCGACGCTCGCTCGAGAGCTGGTCGGCGCATTCGCTGATGCCGGGATTGTGACCGACGATGCACACGTAGTTTGCCGTGCCGCCGACGTCGCAGATCAGGGCGAGTATTTCTTTGGGGGACGCGAGATACAGACGCTCGCGCTTCTGAATGGAGGAGGGCGGCAAGCTCAACGCGTGAGCGATGTGCTGTGCAGTGTCGAGTGCGCGTACGGCGGGGCTCGTCATGAACAAGTCGGGTCTGACGCCCTGCGCATGCAGCCACTGACCCATCTTCTTGGCATCGCGCGCCCCGCGCGCCTCCAATGCTCGGTCCCAGTCGGCCTGGCCCGCAAGTGGGGGGGCGGCCGTGCCGTGCCGAATCAGCGTGAGCTGCTTCATGCGCCACTCACTTCCACGATGCCGTTGTTGATGCGTGTGGCGTAGGTGCGAACAGCTTCGTATGCAGGCGGTGTCAGCGCAGCGCCGGTGCGCAAGCAGAAGCGAGCGCCATGACGTGGGCAGATCACGACGTCATCTTCGACGACACCGCCCGCCAACCCACCACCATCGTGGGTGCACACATCTTCGACTGCGAAGAACTCACCGCCGACATTGAATACCGCGACGAAGCGGTCGTCGACTTCGACCTGCGCATAATCACCCGGTGCAATCGAGTCCGCCGGAGCGACCGCAACCCACATCACATCATTCCGGTCTGCAAGCGCGCCGCCTCACTCATCATGGTCTGATTCCAGGGCGGGTCGAACACGAGCTCCACGTCGGCCTGCTTGATCGTGGGAATGATTTCCACTTTGTCGCGCACGTCCTGCACGAGCACATCGCCCATGCCGCAGCCGGGTGCCGTCAAGGTCATTTTGATGCGGACGATGCGTTCGCCATCCGCTTCGTGCTCGATCTCGCAGGAATAGACCAGGCCGAGATCGACGACGTTGATCGGAATCTCCGGGTCGTAGCAGGTCTTCATCTGCTCCCACACCAGTTCCTTGACGTCGTCGTCGGTCGCGTTCGGCGGCAACTCGGGAACCGTGACGGTTTCCTTGCCCAAGGCATCCGCATCCTTGCCGGCGATGCGGAAGAGGTTGCCTTCGACGTAGACGGTAAAGCTGCCACCCAGCGCCTGAGTGATGAAGCCAGTCTTACCTTCCTTCAGATTGACAGTCACGCCCGCTGGCACGATGACAGCGTCGACATCGCGCTGAATGGTGACGGGCTCTTGTTCGTGGCGGTACACGGCGGATCTCGAAGTTATTCTGTAGTCGCGGGCTTATCCGCGTGGTGTAGTGCTGCGCGCAGCGTATGCCAGCACAAGCTCGCGCACTTCACGCGCGCGGGAAACTCACGCACGCCGGAGAGCGCGGCGAGCTTGCCCAAAGAGCCTGGATCGACCTTGGTGTCATGTTCCGTCAGGAGCGAATGCACTTGCTCGAACAGGTGCTCGAATTCGTTCAACGTCTTGCCGCGAACGGCTTCTGTCAGCAACGATGCCGAAGCAACCGATATCGCGCAGCCGGCACCTTCGAACTTCACATCCTGCAGGCGCTCGCCGTCGAGGTTCGCGTAGATCGCCAATCGATCGCCGCACAGCGGATTGTGGCCATCCGCATGCGCATCCGCGGGTTCGAGCTTGCCGAAGTTACGCGGGTGGCGGTTGTGGTCGACGATGACGTCGCGGTAGAGATCCTTGAGATCCATGCTTAACTCAACATGCGCTGGACCACGCCTAGCGCGGCGACGAGCTGATCGACTTCAGCGAAGGTGTTGTAGAAGGAGAAGGACGCGCGCGCCGTGGCCGGCACGTTGAAGAAGTCCATGACCGGCATCGCGCAATGATGTCCGGTGCGGATCGCGACGCCTTCGGTGTCGACAATCGTGCCGATGTCGTGCGGATGTATCCCATCCAGCACGAAAGAAACCACCGCCGCCTTCTTCTCGGCCGTGCCGATGATCCGCAAACCGGGAACCTGCGACAGCTCGTTAGTCGCGTAGACCAGCAATTCGTGCTCGTACGCGGCGATGCGGTCCATGCCAATCGCGGTCAAGTAGTCAATGGCGGCGCCAAGTCCGATCACGCCAGCGATGTCCGGCGTGCCCGCCTCGAACTTCCACGGGATCTGATTGAACTGCGTGCGCTCGAAAGTCACCGACAGGATCATGTCGCCGCCGCCTTGCCAGGGTGGCATTGCTTCGAGCAACGACTCGCGGCCAAAGAGCACACCCACACCGGTGGGGCCGACCATCTTGTGGCCCGAGAAGCAATAGAAGTCGCAATCCAGTGCGCGGACGTCGACGGACTGATGCGGTACTGCCTGCGCGCCATCGAGCAGCACTGGGATGCCACGTTGCTTCGCTGCGGCAATGAAGCGCTCTACGGGGATGATCGTGCCGAGCGCGTTTGATACGTGAGCCAATGCGAGCAGTTTCGTGCGCTCGCTCAGCAGTTCGATGAAGCGGTCGAATTCGACTTCGCCGCGCTGATTGATCGGGATGACTTTGAGCTGCGCGCCCGTCTGCTCGCACAGGAGCTGCCACGGCACGATGTTGGCGTGATGTTCAAGGCCAGAGATGAGGATCTCGTCGCCGGGTTTGAAGCGGCTGCGTCCGTAGGATTGCGCGACCAGATTGATCGCTTCCGTCGTGCCGCGCGTGAAGATGATCTCTCGGGAGCTGCCGGCATTGATGAAGTGGCGTACTCGCTCGCGTGCCCCTTCGAAGGCATCAGTCGCTCTCTGGCTCAACGTGTGTACGCCACGATGCACGTTGGCGTGATCGCGTTCGTAATAGCGGCTCATGGCATCGATCACGGACTGTGGCCGCTGGCTCGAGGCTGCATTGTCTAGAAACGCGAGCGGCTTGCCACGTATCTGCTGGTGCAGGATGGGGAAGTCGCGCCGCACGGCCTCGACCTCGAAGGTCGTGACACGCTCGAGTGGACGACTGGCGCTCATGCAGGAACTCCCAATGGCAGACTCAACTTGTCAGCCAGCTTCTCGTGCAAGTAAGCGCGCAGCTCATCGCCTGGCACGGCACTCAGAACAGACTCGGCGAAGGCGTGAATCAACAGCACGCGTGCTTCCTGTTCATCGATCCCGCGCGAGCGCAAATAGAACAGCGAGGCGGGATCGAGGCGGCCCGTCGTTGCGCCATGGCTGCATTTCACGTCGTGGGCATAGATCTCGAGATCCGGTTTGCTGTCGATCTCAGCTTGCGCCGACAGCAGCAGGTTGCGGCTGGACTGATGCGCTTCGATCTTCTGCGCGCCCGGATGCACAACCGCCTTGCCATTGAAGATGCCGCGCCCCCGCTCATGCGCGATGCCGCGGTAGTTCTCATCGCTCAACGTCTGCGGCGCGAGGTGGTCGATGCGTGTGTGCACGTCGAGATGCTGTGTGGCGCGTGGGAAGAAGAGACCGTCGAGCTCGGCACGAGCGCCCTTGTCCTCGAGACGCACGTTCAAATCGGTGCGGCCCAAGCCGGCACCCAGCGCGAGCTCGGTGAAGCGATAATGGCTGTCGCGCTGCTGACTCACGTGAATCGAGCCGATGTGGAACGCGCGTAACGACTCTTCCTGCAGGCGGCAGTGTGTGAGATCTGCGTTCGGCTCGAGCGTGATGGCAGTCTGGGCGTTGGTGAACTGCTCCAGGTCGGCGCTCGTAAGGTAGTGCTCGATCAAGGTCATCCGGCTGTTGTGCCCGACACGGACGATCACGCGCGGATGGCTCATCTGCGACGACACGTCCGTCCACAGGTGCAGCAGGTGGACGGGCTTCGCGCAATCGATACCAGGCGCAAGCTCGAGCAAGAGGGCTGCTTCCAGAAATGCCGTGTTCAGATCGCGGAAGGCGGTGGGTTCGATCCCTGTGAGCTCGGCGAGGATCAGTTGCGTGAGCTGAGTGTCGGCGCTTGCCGCGCGATTCCACGTGCGCACGCGCAAACCTTCACAAGATGTTTCCGACAATCCAGGCGCGTACGTGCCGTTCACGAACACGAGGCGGGCGGCATTGAAGCTAGGCAGGCGCTTCGCGTCGACAGTGATAGAACCACCCGTTGCCAGGGAGAAGTTGCGTGACTCCAGTCGCCGCAGGTTCGTGTAGTGCCACGCCTCATCGCGTTGGGTCGGGAAGCCTCGCGCAAGAAACCTTTCCAGCGCGCTGCTCTGGGCCGTCTGCAGCTCCGCTGTCGCCGGTGGGCGCGACGCAAACAGCGCTTGGAGGCGCTCGAGCGAGGCCGGCACGAGCTGTTTGAGGTTAGCGCTCATGCGGCACTTTGCGCGAGCCAGTCATAGCCGCGTTTTTCCAGCTCTAGGGCGAGCGACTTGTCACCGGTCTTGACGATGCGCCCGCCGGACAGAACGTGAACCTTGTCCGGCACGATGTAGTCGAGCAGGCGCTGATAGTGGGTCACCAGCACGATCGCTCGATCGGGGCTACGCAGGCTGTTCACACCGTTCGCCACCACGCGCAGCGCATCGATGTCCAGACCCGAATCTGTTTCGTCTAGAAGGCACAGCTTTGGCTCGAGTACCGACATCTGCAGAATCTCGTTGCGCTTCTTTTCGCCACCGGAGAAGCCTTCGTTCACGCCGCGATTCAAGAAGCTCTCGTTCATCTGCATGAGCTTCATCTTCTCGCGGATGAGCGTGAGGAATTCATATGCGTCGAGTTCGGGTAGCCCGCGATGGCGGCGCGCCGCATTGAGCGCAGCCTTCAGTAGATACACGTTGTTCACGCCGGGAATCTCGACGGGATACTGGAAGGCGAGGAAAACCCCGGCGCGCGCACGTTCTTCAGGCGGTAACGCGAGCAAATCCTGCCCGAAGTACGTAACGGTGCCCGACTGAACTTCGTAGCCGTCTCGGCCTGCCAGCACTTGCACGAGCGTGCTCTTGCCGGAGCCATTGGGCCCCATGATGGCGTGCATTTCACCCGCGCCAACTTCGAGGCTCACGCCCTGGAGGATTTTCTTGTCGCCTGCGCTGACGTGCAGGTTCTTGATGCTCAACACGCTGGAAACTCCGATAACGGCAGATCAGCCAACCGAGCCTTCGAGGCTCACGGCCAAGAGATTTTGAGCTTCGACGGCGAACTCCATCGGCAGCTCTTTGAAGACGGCTTTGCAAAAGCCGTTGACGATCATGTTCACCGCGTCCTCTTCCGAGATGCCGCGGCTTAGACAATAGAACAACTGATCATCGCCAATCTTCGATGTCGTCGCCTCGTGCTCGACGACAGCGCTGGGATGACGAATTTCCATGTAGGGGAACGTGTGCGCGCCGCACTTCTCGCCCATGAGCAGCGAGTCGCACTGGGTGTAATTACGCGCGCCTTCCGCGCTCGGCAGTATCTTCACGAGACCGCGGTACGTGTTCTGGCCGTGACCCGCGGAGATGCCTTTGGAGACGATCGTGCTCTTCGTGTTCCGGCCGATGTGGATCATCTTCGTCCCGGTATCGGCCTGCTGATAATTGTTGACGACGGCGACGGAGTAGAACTCGCCAACCGAGTTGTCGCCCTTCAACACGCAGCTCGGATATTTCCAGGTGATCGCCGAACCAGTCTCTACTTGTGTCCAGCTGATGCGCGAGTTGGCGCCACGGCATTCGCCACGCTTGGTCACGAAGTTGTAGATGCCGCCGCGGCCGTTCTCATCGCCGGGATACCAGTTCTGCACCGTGGAGTACTTGATGTTCGCATTGTCGAGCGCAACGAGCTCCACGACGGCTGCGTGCAGTTGGTTTTCATCACGCATCGGCGCCGTGCAGCCTTCGAGATAGCTCACGGAGGCGCCTTCGTCCGCGATGATCAATGTGCGCTCGAACTGACCCGTCTTCGCAGCATTGATGCGGAAATAGGTGGAGAGCTCCATCGGACAACGCACGCCTCTGGGCACGTACACGAAGGACCCATCGGTAAACACGGCGGAATTCAGTGCGGCGAAGAAGTTGTCGCCATGCGGTACGACGGTGCCCAGGTACTGCTCCACGAGCTGTGGATGCGTCTGCACCGCTTCCGAGAACGAGCAGAAGATGACGCCCGCTTTGGCGAGACGATCTTTGAACGTGGTGGCGACGGAGACGCTGTCGAAGACCGCATCGACGGCTACGCCGGCGAGCTTGGCGCGTTCGTGCAGCGGAATGCCCAGCTTGTCGTAGGTCTCGAGCAGCTTCGGATCGACTTCCTCGAGACTTTTGGGCGCGTTCGCTTTTGGCTTCGGCGCCGAGTAGTAGGAAATCGTCTGGTAGTCGATCGGGTTGTAGTGCACGCGGGCCCAGCGCGGT
>JBEVDW010000162.1:0-3035 GCA_040513115.1 Steroidobacteraceae bacterium
GCGATTGCGGGTGAACCGAATTTTCTCGGCTGTCAGTTGCTCGCGAGATTGAATCTGCGGCCAGCGCAGACGGACGAGTTCGTCGTGCGAGTGGAACGTGCTGGAATGATCATCCTCGGCCGCACGAACGTGCCAGAGGTGTTGAGCGCAGCCACGACGGAATCCGCGCTGCATGGACCCTGTCGCAATCCGTGGGACGTCTCGCGGTCACCCGGAGGATCGAGCGGTGGTTCCGGTGCGGCGGTTGCCGCGCTGCTCGTCGCGGCTGCGCAGGCTAGCGATGGTGGTGGCTCGACGCGCATCCCCGCGGGTGCGAATGGCGTCGTCGGTCTCAAGCCCACGCGCGGACTGGTCACGCAGTCGCCTTCGATGACGTCGTGGGTCGACATCACGAACACGAAAAGCTGGCACACGCGCAGTGTCCGCGACACGGCAGCACTGCTCGACGTCGTCGCCGGCTCCGGCTTCGCCGATACCGGTTCGGCACCCGCGCCGGCACGCCCGTACCTCGAAGAAGTGGGTGCGCCGCCGGGCCAGCTGCGTATCGGTTTCATGCGGCAGTTGCCGGGCAATTCCATGCCCCTCGATCCCGAGGCGGTGAAAGCCGTCGAGGCGACAGCGAAGTTGCTCGCGGATCTCGGGCACCACGTCGAAGAAAGTCATCCGGAGCCACTGAACACGGCCGAGCACTTCGAACTCATTCTGACTTACTGGCCGATGAAGGTAGCGCAGCGGCTTGCAGCCGCCGAGGCCAAACTCGGCCGGCTCATTGCACCGGAGGAGGTCGAGCCCAGCACTTTCCAGATGCTGCAATTCGCACGTGAGCATTCCATCGTCGATCTCGGCATCGCGCTGGAGAATATCTATGCGTACACGAAGCGCATGCTGTCCTGGTACCGGCAAGGATTCGATCTGCTGCTCACGCCGATGCTCGGCTGTCCGCCGCCTCCGCTGGGTTTGCTGATCGATCCTGCGCAGCGCAAGCAGGGCATGTTGTGGGGAGGCTTTGCGCCACTCGCGAATCTGACCGGGCAGCCGGCCATCTCGCTGCCGCTGCATTGGACCGCAGCGGATCTGCCGCTTGGCGTGCAACTCGTCGGCGATCTATGGCGCGAGGATCTGTTGATCCGCGTGGCCGCGCAGTTGGAACGTGCACATCCCTGGGCGCAGCGCGTGCCGCCGATTCACGGTTGAGAGACGGATTCATTTCACGACGGCGCGGTCGAAGTACTGATACGCGCCGAACACGGGCGCGAGAAAGTTTCCCGGTGGCGCGTCGATCACGCCTTGCAGCGAATTCACCAACATGCCGCCAGCGCTGCCGTGCACGCATTCGCGGTACGGATACTTCTCATCGCCGTAGGCGCCGCCGCGACGGATCCCGTCCTTCCACGAAACGGCGCGTTTGTGCACCAGCTGAATGGACGGCTTGCCTTCGATGGTGATGGTCCATGAGTTGTCCGCTTCCCAGCCCGGCATCTGCGCATCGAGCATCCAGCGCGTTTCGTATTCGACAAGTGGTTTGCCCTGCACGATGGCGCTCCAGCGCCAGGCATTGGCGACGACTTTGCCAGGCTCGACCGTCACCTTCGACGGCAGTACGAGCGCTTTGTCTGCCACACCGACGCGTCGTGTCATGAGCACGTCGTCCACGGGCGCATTCAGCAGATGGCAAATCGCCGCTGGAGATTGCCGGAACATGTGATCCCACATCTTTGCAATGCCGATGTTCTCGAACTCGGCGGGCGACATGCCGAAGCCCATCACGGGAAAACCGGCGGGACTCATGTACGAACAATCCATTTTTTCCAGGATTTCGATGTGGTCGATCTCAGCGACGTGGCGCGTGAGCGTGGTCGTTAGGACTTCGGGAATGTAGCCGGGCGAGTTGCCCGTGCCCATGACCGTGCTGTTGCCTTTGCGGCAGGCCGCTTCGATCTCTTGCGCCAGCTCGGGATAGCGCGAGCCGGCGATGTGGAAATAGTCGACCGTCGTGATGACGTTCTTGCCGGACTCGAGCAGCCGCAGCACTTCGCGGTGAAATTCGTGCGGCTTGTCCGGATGAATCATCGGCGCGTGAATGACGATCTCGGCATCCAGCGCATAGATGTCTTCCTTGTTCTTCGTTGCCTTGATTCCCGTGCGCAGTTCGAGGCCGGCGATCTCGCCGGCATCCTTGCCTACTTTCTGATCGTCGTAGCACAACACCCCGACACACTGGTAGCCGCGCTTCAATGCCGTGCGCAGCGCGACGGCGCCGATGCCGCCCGTCGCCCAAGAGATGAACCGGATCGTCATGTGGCGTCTCCTATGAACGGGACCGCGATCGCCCGAGGGTATGTGCCGGTTGTGATCCGTCATTGTGACCTCGAGAGTGCCGCGTAAGAGCGTGTAACAAGGATCCTAAATGAGAAATTGATGCCCGGCCATCGCATTGCGGACCCTTGTTTGCAACAGCCGGCTAAGGCATAAAGAGTGCCCCAGCGGGTGCGTCCGGACGAGGTGTGGGAACAGTGGCACACGAACAGACTCCATATCGCATAGGCCTCTGCAGTGACGCGAGCTCGCGGACGGAAAGCCGGGATTTTGTCGATGCCGTGCGAATGGCGCTCGACGAGGCGACGCTGAGCGGTGCAATCGATCGCATCGCCGAGCTGGAAATCCTGGAGGTGAGCGGGCCGCGCGTCAGCGATATCGTTCACGCCTGGCGCACCCTCGTGCATGACAGAGGCGTGCTTGCTGCGATCGGTCCGCACACCGCAGATGCTGCACAGAGCGTGGCACCTGAAGCCAATGCGATCGGCGTGCCGACGCTTTCAGCAACGGCAACGCTGCAGTTCGCCGGTGAGTATTGCTACTCGCTGGGTGCGGCGAGCGGCACGGAGGAGGCCGCGTTGCTCGCACAGCTGGCCGCGCACGTCGGTAGTCGGATCGCGGTGCTGCGCGCTGACACCTTCAGCGCGTGCGAGTGCATCGAGCAGTTGCGCGTGCATGCTTCCGAGCGCGGATTGCATCTTGTCGGCGAGACGACGCTG
>JBEVDW010000163.1:0-14899 GCA_040513115.1 Steroidobacteraceae bacterium
GATCGGACCGATCTCGATGGTGCTGATGTGTGGCGCGGCGAATGCGAAAGAACAACTGGAGCAGGAGCACAAGGCGGGCATGTTGACCGGTGCCGCCATGGGCGCCGTAGTCGGTGGGCCGGTTGGGGCAGCCTTTGGGTTCGTCATCGGCGCCATCGGCGGTGATTTTGCCAGCGACAAGCGGATTGCCGAGCAACATGCCGCCGTCCTCGAGAAGGACAAGCAGAGCTTGCAGGCCCAGCTGGAAGAGACTCAGCAAGCGCTGTCTGCGTTGAGTCAGAGCGAGGGTACGGCTGAAGAACCGCTGTTCGCCACGCTGGCAGAGCGGCTGCATGGCGACGTGCTGTTTCGCACGGCCAGCGCGGAGCTCGATGCGTCGATGCAGCAGCGGTTGAGTGAGTTGGGTGCGCTACTGGCAGAACAGCCGCTCGTTACCGTGGACGTGGCCGGTTTCGCGGATCCCCGCGGCAAGAAGGATGTGAATCTGCAGTTGTCCGAGCAGCGCGCGAGTGCGGTGCGCGAGGCGCTGGTTAAAGGCGGACTTCCAGCTGACCGTATCCAGGTGACCGCCCATGGCGAGAGCCAATCCACCGCACTGGCCGGTGATCAGGAAGCGTATGCGTGGGAACGACGTGTCAGTGTTGCCATACGCACGACGTCGGATAGCAAAGTCGCAAAGCGTTGATGCGACGTAGCCAAGGACATTGCCGGCCACGGACGGCCGTCCTGCTAGAGTCGAGAACCCCACATGTGTCTTGCGGACAGGGTCATGAGCGAATTACGCACGATCATCGATTTCTCGTCATCGGTGCCTGAGAAGAGCGATTCGCAGCCCGCACCGGAGCGATTGCTCGCAGGTGCGCCGCACCAGCACATAGCGAATTTCTTCAGTGATCGAACAGGACAGTTTCACTGCGGGACCTGGGAGAGCACGCCCGGGCGATGGCGCGTGAAGTACTCGGAGAACGAGTTCTGCCATGTGACGCAGGGTCGCGTCCGCATCAGTGACGCATATGGTCGAAGCAAGGTCTTCGGACCCGGGGCAAGCTTCGTCATACCGGCGGGCTTCGAAGGGGACTGGGAAGTGTTAGAGCCCATGAAAAAGTTGTACGTGATCTTCGAGGCGAGCAGTTAGCTGCCCCAAAGAAGCGCAGTCACATCGCCGGCTGCACTTTTTCAGCTCACTTATATGAGCGTTTTGGCGCACTGCCGAGCCTTTACTGGTGTTCAGACGGTTTGTGCCCACGCGCACCCCATGTAGATAAGCCGTTTTCAGGCGCTGCGTCCCAAATGTGACGAGTGGCACGGTTGCTGCATTCTTATAGACCAGCAATGGCTGTGGCAAATTAGCCGCAAGCTATTCACAAATCGAAAATTAGACGTAAACTCCGCGCCAATTCGCGGGTTCGCTTTGTCTCTTTCCAACTACAAGGGAGCTTTCTATGAAGAACCTGAAGATCCTGGCTGGGCTCGGCCTGCTTGCAGTAGCCGGCGGCGCTCAAGCTGGGGTTTCGTCCACCTGGACACTTGCCAGTGACTACGACTTCCGTGGCAATTCGCAATCAGCTAAGGATCCTGCGCTGCAGGGGAGCATTGACTACGCCCATGACAGCGGGTGGTACGTCGGTGCTTGGGGCAGCAATGTTGATTTCGGCATCGACGAGCCGGATTACGAGGTGGACCTCTACACGGGTTACACGTGGGGAGCCGAAGGCGCGCCGACGTTCGACATAGGTGCGGTTTACTACGCGTACCCACAGGAGTCCGATTTCGACTACCTGGAGGTCTATGCGAGCGTGGCTATCGACTGGTTCAAGGCAAAGCTGTGGTATTCGCCGGCCTTTGGTGGCGATGCGGCCGAAGATCTTGCGGAATTCACGACAGGAGATGACAAGGTTTCTGCATGGTATGTCGAAGGCAATGCCACCTTCCCTCTTCCTGCAAATTTCTCAGTACTTCTGCATGCCGGCTACAGCACGGGTGATTATTGGGACAACGCTTTTGGTGATGATCAGTTCGACTATTCCGCGGGCGTTGGCTACACGATTGGCAAGTTCAACCTAGCTCTGAAATACGTGGACACGGACGGCGATGTAAAAGTCAAGACGGACGCCTTCAACAATGAAGGGCGTGCGATCTTCACGGTTGCCACGACCTTCCCGTGGACAGCCGAGTGATCTAGATGGCGTAACCAGTAGACGAGCTGTTACGAAGCCCCGCCTCGCAAGACGCGGGGCTTTTTATTTCAGCTCACTTCGCGCAGCAGCCCGTTCAAAATTCCAATCAGCTCATCGATCTGGTTCTTCTCGATGATCAGAGGCGGGGACAGTGCGATCACATCGCCTGTCACACGAATCAACACCCCGCGCTCGAAAGCTTTGCGAAATACTTCAAATGCCCGTGCGCCGGGCGCGCCAGCGCGCGACTCCAGCTCGATGCCTGCCACCAGGCCCAGGTTGCGAATGTCCGCGACGTGGGGCAGTCCTCGCAGTGAGTGCACTGCATTCTCCCAGTGGCTGCTCATCTCCTTCGCGCGCGCGAACAGGCCGTCGCGCTGATACACCTTCTGCGCGGCGAGCGCGGCTGCGCACGCAACCGGATGACCGGAATACGTGTAGCCGTGGAACAGCTCGATCGCATTCTCAGGGCCCTGCATGAATGCATCGTAGATGTGTTTGCGAACGAACACTGCGCCCATCGGCACGGCTCCGTTCGTAAGTCCTTTTGCCGCAGTGATCATGTCTGGCACGACATCGAAATACTCTGCCCCGAATGACGCGCCCAATCTTCCGAAGCCCGTGATCACTTCGTCGAAGATCAGCAGGACGCCGTATCTGTCGCAGATCTCGCGCAAGCGCTTCAGATAACCGCGCGGAGGAAGGATGACTCCAGCGGAGCCCGCGACGGGTTCAACGATGAGCGCCGCGATGGTGGATGCATCGTGCAACTGCACGAGGCGCTCCAGATCTTCCGCGAGCTCAACCCCGAACTCCGGTACGCCGCGAGAAAAGCGGTTCCGTTCCAAATCGAGCGTGTGGCGCAAGTGATCGACGCCTGCCAGCATCGAACCGAAGAACTTGCGGTTGTTCACCATCCCGCCGACTGAGATGCCGCCGAAGCCGACACCGTGATAACCCTTCTCACGTCCGATGAGACGCTGCCGCGCGCCTTCGCCTTTCGCCCGGTGATAGGCGAGCGCGATCTTCAACGCGGTATCCACCGATTCGGAACCGGAGTTCGTGAAGAAGACGTGATCCAGATCGCCGGGTGTCAGCTTTACGAGCTCCCGCGCCAATTCGAATGCGGGCGGATGTCCCATCTGGAACGGCGGTGCATATTCCATCGTGGCGATCTGCTCGCTCACCGCGGACACGATCTCTTTCACGCCATGACCTGCGTTCACGCACCACAGTCCAGCGACGCCGTCCAAGATCTTGCGGCCGTCGTCCGTCCAGTAATACATGCCCTCTGCGCGCGCGAGGATGCGAGGCGCGGCCTTGAACTGGCGATTGGCCGTGAACGGCATCCAGAAGGCTTCGAGATCGGCGCGGGACGTGGACATGACGGCCTCGTTTCAGGGTAGAAAAAACGCGCACAGTGGGGGGGCTCGAGGAATAATAGGCCGCTCACCCGCAAGACCCAAGCCGCGCAAGTACCACGTGAACGCACGTGGGGCGCGGTGTGGCAGGTATCATTGCGCCCGCCGTTCGCTCGCCGGAGTGCTTCATGTCCGTTGTCGTTGCCGCAACTCAGTTCGCCTGCACCAATGATTGGCAGGAGAATCTTGCGACCGCGGAGCGATTGATCCGTGCGGCGGCGGGTCAGGGCGCGAACATCGTGTTGATTCAGGAGCTGTTCGAGACGCCCTATTTCTGCAAGGACCATCGACCGGAGTTCTTCGACTGGGCATTGCCCATTGCCGAGAATCCCGCTGTCCGTCGCTTTCAGCAGCTGGCGCGTGAGCTGAATGTCGTGTTGCCGGCCAGTGTGTTCGAGCGTGCTGGCAACGCGTTCTACAACTCGATCGCCATCATCGATGCCGATGGAGCGAACCTCGGTGTGTACCGCAAATCGCATATTCCCGAGAGCCCGGGCTATCACGAGAAGTTCTATTTCTCTCCCGGCGATACGGGCTTCAAAGTGTGGCGCACTCGTTTCGGCACCATCGGTGTCGGCATCTGTTGGGATCAGTGGTTTCCCGAGACCGCTCGAGCGATGGCGTTGATGGGAGCGGAGATGCTGTTCTTCCCAACGGCGATCGGGGCCGAGCCGCAAGATCCCAGTATCGATTCGCGCGATCATTGGCAACGAACCATGCAAGGCCACGCCGCCGCGAACATCATGCCGCTGATCAGCTCCAATCGCATCGGCTGCGAGCCGGGGAATCTCTGGACGGTCGACTACTACGGTTCATCGTTCATTGCCGATCACACCGGTGCAATCGTGACGCAGGCAGATCGCTCGACCGAAACCGTGCTGACCGCGAGCTTCGACCTCGATGCGATCCGGCGTTATCGACACGCATGGGGCGTGTTTCGCGATCGAAGACCCGATCTCTATGGCCCGTTGCTCACGCTCGACGGCAGCACGCAGCAGTGAGCGCAGCGATCGATCCGACATTCGCGGCTTACCTCCCCGGCCGCTACGCCTGCGTCGATTTGGAAACCACCGGAGCAGATCCGCAGTTCGCTCGCATCATGGAAGTGGGCATCGTGCTCATTAATGACGGTGTGATCTCCGATCGCTGGAGCTCTCTCGTCGATCCCGAGAGGCCGATCTCCGAGCGCATCCAGGCGTTCACTGGGATTACCGACGAAATGGTTGCCGCGGCTCCCACCTTCCATCAGGTGATAGACGAGATTCATGCGCGGTGCAGCGATCGCATCTTTGCCGCTCACAATGCGCGCTTCGACTATGGATTTCTGCGGGCCGAGTTTGCTCGTGCGGGAAAGCGTTTCGATGCGTCCTTGCTCTGCACGGTCAAGCTGTCGCGTCGCCTGGATGCGAGCGTACGTGTGCACAATCTCGACGCGGTGATCGAGCGCTACGGACTCATCTGCGAAAGGCGCCATCGTGCCCTGCCGGATGCTCAGGCGGTCGCGGATTTTCTGCTCGCGGCGGCGTCTGCACACGGCTTGGCTCGCGTGCAACAAGAGCTCGACCATCTGACTCGCGCCATCCTCTTGCCGCCGCAACTGCCGGCTTCGTTGCTGGATGAGCTGCCGGATGCGCCGGGTGTCTATTGCTGCGTCGATGCCGAGGGTAATGCTCTCCAGGTCAGACGTGCGAGTCATCTTCGCGGTGCCGTGTTGTCGCTTTTGACTGCGGAACGAGGGCGAGCGACGGCCACCTTGCGTGAGCGAGTCACGCGCGTGGACTGGCAGCGTGCAACTGGCGACTGGAGTGCACATCTGCTGGAGATTCTGTGGCGGAAGCAGCGGCATGAGCTGCACCCCAGAAGTGCGCCGGCGCGATATACGCTGCAGTTGCGCGACCGGGGTTCGGGGCCTGTCGTCCGTGCGTTAGGTGCCGATCAACTCGAGCATTGCTATGGCGAGTTTCGCACTGAAGCCATGGCTGTGCGTGTGCTGAAACATCATGCGCGTGAGCATCAACTCTGTTTGCGAGTGTTGGGACTCGATGAAGGTGTAGGCTCATGCGTTGCGCATCAGCTCGGGCATTGCCGCGGCGCTTGCATCGGTAAGGAACCCTTGGCGGTGCATGACTTACGTGCGCAACTGGCATTCGCCAATCAAGGGTATCGGTCGTGGCCGTTTGCAGGTCGTGTGGCCTTGACGGACACTCACGGGGACGCGGAAGCACTGCATGTGTTCGAGCAGTGGTGCTATCTCGGTACTGCAAACACCGATGAAGAAGCGGCGGAGCTGGCGCGGGCGTCAGTGTCCTTGCAGTTCGATCTCCGCATCTACCGCATGACTCTCAACGCGCTACAGCAAGGGCGTGTCCGAGCCCGACCATTGACCAGCGCCCGCTGAGCCCACGTATGCAGTTTTTCGCTTCCTGTCCGCCGGGCACGGCTGATCTGCTCGCAACCGAGTTGCGCGAGCTCGGTGTCACTCAGTTGCGTGAGGCGCGCTTGGGTGTGAGTTTCGACACCGATATCGAGCACGCCTACAGGGCCTGTCTGTGGTCGCGTATTGCAAGCCGCGTGCTGATGCCGCTTGCGACATTCCAGGCTGATTCCGCGGTCGAGCTGTACGATGGCGTGAGTGCGATTCCCTGGTGGGAGCACATTGCACCCGGCGGCACCCTGGCAGTGGACTTCGCGGGTAGCTCGCGCGGCATTACACACACTCACTTCGGCGCACTGCGCACGAAGGATGCAATCGTCGATAGCATTCGACAGCACAGTGGCGAGCGACCTTCCATCGAACTTGAACGGCCCAACGTGCGCGTCGACGTGCGGCTCGATCGCGGCCGCGCGACCCTCAGCATCGATCTGTCCGGCGAGAGTCTCCACCGTCGCGGTTATCGCGCTCGTGGTGTTGCTGCGCCGCTGAAAGAGAATCTTGCTGCGAGCGTTCTGATCCGCAGCGGCTGGCCTCAGATCGCGGCAGACGGTGGTGCACTCGTCGATCCGATGTGCGGTTCGGGAACGCTGCCGATCGAAGCGGCGCTCATGGCGTACGACATCGCACCAGGATCACTACGCGACTACTACGGCTTTCTCGGCTGGCGTAAACACGATGCACGTGTGTGGGCCGACTTGCAGCGTGAAGCGTGTGAGCGGCGTGAAGCCGGCTTGCAAGGGCGACTGGATATCCGCGGATACGATCGCGATGCGCAGGCTGTACGCGCAGCATTGGAGAATGTGGAGCGCGCTCAACTACGTGGTCGCGTGCACATCGAACGGCGCGACCTCGAGCAGTTGGCGCGAGAAGCTGAGGGTACGGGCCTGGTCGTCGTCAACCCGCCGTATGGCGAGCGCATCGGTGACCTCGATCAGTTGCGCGGTTTGTATCGCTCGCTCGGTGAGCAGCTGCGTGAGCAGTTCGATGGCTGGCAGGCTGCGATACTCACCGGCAATCCGCCGATCGCGCGCGAGCTCGGAATCAACGCGCGGCGCAGTCACACCTTATTCAACGGCAAGATCGAATGTCGCCTGCTGCGTTTCGACCTCGGGCTGGAGAACAGCCGTCTGCGAACGTTGCCATCGCCCGAGGAGCGGCAACAGGCGCTGCGCGAGTCGCCCGGCGCGCAGATGTTTTCGAATCGATTGCGCAAGAATCTCAAACAGCTCAAGAGCTGGGCGGAGCGCGAAGGCATTCATTGTTATCGCGTCTACGACGCCGACATGCCTGAGTACGCTTTCGCTGTCGATCTTTACGGCAATGAGTCGGAGCAGTGGGCTTACGTACAAGAGTATGCACCGCCCGCTTCGATCGACCCGCAAGGAGCGCGCAGCCGGCGGCAGCAGGCATTGAGTGTGATCCCGGACGTGCTGCAGCTGCCTAGCGATCGCATTCATCTGCGTGTGCGACAACAGCAGGCCGGCTTGTCGCAATACGAAAAGCTGGAAGGCACACGTGAGTTTCATCAGGTCATCGAAGGCCCGCATCGCTTCTGGGTCAACTTCCGTGATTATCTGGATACGGGCTTGTTTCTGGATCACCGCCTGACGCGTGCTCGCATCGCGCAGCTGTCGGCAGGCAAACGATTCCTCAATTTATTCGCATACACCGGCACCGCAACGGTGTACGCAGCCGGTGGCGGCGCGGTCGGAACGACCACTGTCGACATGTCACGCACCTATCTGGATTGGGCCAAGCGCAACATGTTGTTGAGCGGCTTTGCAGGACCCGAGCACGGCTTCGTGCAAGCGGATTGCATGACATGGCTCGCCGAAGAACAACAGCAGCAACGACGCAAGCCTTACGACTTGATCTTCATCGATCCGCCCACGCATTCGCGTTCGAAACGGATGGAAGATGACTTCGACGTGCAGCGCGATCATGTGCGTCTGCTGCAGCTTGCGAAACGTTTGCTGGCTGCAGGTGGCACGATCGTGTTTTCGAACAACTACACGCGCTTTCGTATCGATTCCGACGCGTTATCAGGGGCGTTCGACATCGAGGACATTTCTGCTGCAACCATCCCGAAAGATTTCGCCCGGAATCAGCGCATTCATCACGCTTTTTTGCTGCATCAGCGGTAAAGCACGGAGCCCTTGTCGAGAAATGTTTGACGTAAGCGCCACTTTTGCTGCGCATCAGCGCATCATCTCGATGTAAAAGTACGGCTGATCGCGCTATCCCCGATTGCCATTGCTCCTGCGTTGCAGCAGAATTGCATGGTTTTGAAATTAGTGTTGCCGATTGATTGCAGGTCCCGCCATGGCCGCCGACGCATTCCAAGTCTTCTCGCATCCCAAGTTGGGCGTTGTCATTTATGACCCCGTTGCGCAGATGGGGCTCGCGCGCGAACAAATGCGTTTGTTCAAGCTCGGTGCAATGGGTGCCAGCACGTTCATGCGTGCCATCGTCAGCAAAGATTTGGCTCCTTGCAGCGTGGATGTTGCTGCCGCCAACGAAGCAGCCGTGACCAGCTATCGCAGCGCGCGTGCGAATCGTCGCAAACCCTATTGCGAGCAGTGCCGTCGCCATTTCGGCTCCGT
This sequence comes from Steroidobacteraceae bacterium, assembly GCA_040513115.1. Lineage (GTDB taxonomy): Bacteria > Pseudomonadota > Gammaproteobacteria > Steroidobacterales > Steroidobacteraceae > DATELY01. The sequence goes on from JBEVDW010000163.1 coordinate 8,636, forward strand.
GGATTTCACCGTGTGCGGCGATTGCTCCAGCATTCGGTGCACGTGCGGCACCTGCAGCTGCGCATCGAGCTCACGCCGCCGCAAAGCCGCCTGACGCCTGTCGTGCGTCCCGCCAGTCAAGGTTGGACGCGGACCTTGAGTTGAGGCCCCAGCTCCTCTGACTTGGCAGCCCCGCTTGGACCTCTACCGCGAATTCACCATCGAAGCGGCTCATCGATTGCCGCATGTGCCGACAGGGCACAAGTGCTCCCGCCTCCATGGCCATTCGTTTCGCATCGAGATTCAGGTGCGCGGTGAAGTAGACGAGCACACCGGATGGATCATGGACTTCGCCGATTTGCGCGCAGCCTTTCAGCCCATTCACGACCAGCTCGACCACCGCTATTTGAACGACATCGAAGGGCTGGAAAATCCCACGAGCGAAAACCTGGCGCGATGGATCTGGGGCGCGTTGAAGCCGCAACTGCCGCAGCTGTCACGCATCATCATTCGCGAGACGTGCACGAGCGGCTGCATCTACGAAGGGTAGGCGGGCTAGAGCAGGTCCCGCATCCGATACCACAGCATCGCAAGCACGAGGCTGGGCATGCGCAGCCAGCGTCCACCCGGGAAGTCGCGATGCTTCAGTTTGGAATACACATCGAAGCGCTGCGACTGCTGGGCGATCGCCTCAGCGGCGAGCTTGCCGGCCATGCCAGACAGCGCCAATCCGTGGCCGGAGAATCCTTGTAAGTAATAGATGTTCGGGCGCAGCCGGCCGAAATCCGGCGCTCGCGACATGCTGATGTCGACGTACCCGCCCCACGCATACTCGATTTCAACATCAGCCAATTGCGGAAAGACGTGGAGCATGCGACGACGCGTGGCACGTGCCGTGTCGAATACATCGCGGCCCGAATAGCTCACGCGCCCGCCGAACAACAAGCGGTGATCCGCCGAGCGGCGGTAGTAGTCGAGCACGAAATTCACATCGGCGATTGCGTAGTTGCGGCGGAGCAATTCAGTCGCGCGCTGTTCGCCCAACTGCGCAGTCGCAACGATGTACGTGCCCACGGGCATGATGCGGGAGCGCAAGGCGGGTACCAGGCCATTCAGATACGCATTGCCGCAGAGCACGACAAAACGGGCGCGCACGCTCCCTGATTGCGTGAAGACGCGGGCGGGGTCCGCGTAATCGATACGAGCGACCGCCGAGTGCTCGTACATCTGGGCGCCGGCGCCCAGCGCTGCGCGAGCCAGTCCCAAGGTGTAGTTCAGTGGGTGCAGATGCGCACTGCCACGATCCAACAATCCGGCAACATAGCGCTCGGTCGCCAACAGCTCACGAATGTCGCTTTGATCGATGAACTCCAGTTGCCCATACCGGTAGCGTCCCTGCAGCTCTTCCTGTTCGGCCAACAGCTCAACGCGCTGCCGCTCCTTGATCGCGACTTGCACATGTCCCCACTGTAAGTCGCACTGGATGGCATACCGCTCGATCCGCTCGCGCAGCAGCGCAATGGCTTCGACCGATAGATCCCACATGCGTCGGGCAGCCTCGAATCCCACCTCGGCTTCCAGCGCATGTTGTCCGCAGGCATAACCGGCCAGCGCTTGCCCGCCATTGCGGCCCGACGCACCGTGCCCGACACGCTCCGCTTCGAGAACGACCACCCGATAACCGAGCGATGTCAGCTCCAGGGCGACAGAACAGCCAGCAATGCCGGCGCCCACGACGCAGACGTCAGCCTCGATCTCGCCCTCGAGAGTCGGCAGGGACGGGCGCGAATGGCTTGTCGCTTCGTAGTAGGAAGTGCTGTTGGCAGGGATCACGCTGAAGCTCAAAAAAGACGGTTTGCCTGCAGCATAGGAGACAGAACCGTGGCGGGCAACTCCAGGGGTGCTTGTAAGTCATTGTTTATAAGGAATTTATGTCGCCTGTCGGTAAGTCGCGGCGGGCGGCGCGGGGGTGCGCTGTGGTTAAATGTCGGGCGTGAACGGCGCCCCCGTTCGCTTCCGATCTATCGCATGTCCAGCCCCAAACCCTTCATCGGCATCGTGGCGGACCGCCGCGTGCTGGGTCATCACCCGTTTCACTGCGTCGGCGAGAAATACATCGACGCGGTTGCCAGGGGAGCGGATGCGGTGCCGTTGTTGATCCCGTCGCTGGGCGAAGCGCTCGCGACGGATCAGTTACTGGGGCTACTGGATGGGTTGCTGCTGACTGGAAGCGCATCGAATGTGGAGCCGCATCACTACGAAGGCCCCGCGAGTGACCCAGGTACGTTGCACGATCCCGCGCGCGACGCGACCAGCCTGCTGCTGATTCGGCGCGTCGTACGGGAGGGCATTCCACTGCTCGCCATCTGCCGCGGCTTTCAAGAGATGAATGTCGCCTTCGGCGGCACCCTCTGGCAGAAGATCCACGAGGTCGAGGGGTATTCGGATCATCGGGAAGATCTAGAGGCCGAGCTCGATATTCAGTACGGCCCTGCGCACGACATCGAGCTGACGCCTGGCGGATGGCTGCACCGCTTTGCGGGCACTAGCCGCGTGAGAGTGAACTCGTTGCACTCGCAGGGTGTGCAACTGCTCGCGCCCGGCCTCGTGGTCGAGGCACGCGCTCCGGACGGCATCATCGAGGCCTTCCGTGCGCAGGATGCCGCGAGCTTTGCGCTCGCCGTGCAGTGGCATCCGGAGTGGAAATTCCAGGACAACCCATTATCGCGGGCTCTGTTCGCTGCCTTTGGTGAGGCGGCGCGGGCGCGCGCATCGAGGCGGACATGAGCGTCATTCAACAATTTTTCAAAGAACACGGTATCTCGGAAGTCGAGGCCATCATCCCGGACATGGCCGGTATACCGCGCGGCAAGATCATGCCCGCGGCCAAGTTCGCGGAAGAGGAGGGCATGCGGTTGCCCGAGAGCATCTTCCTGCAGACAGTGACGGGCGACTATCCCGACGACGAACGTGCGATCAGCCCCTCCGAGATCGACATTGTGCTGAAGGCCGATCCGAATACGGTTCGCGTCGTGCCTTGGGCCGCGGAGCCGACGGCCCAGGTGATCCACGACAGCTTCTATTCGGATGGTCGGCCCGTGACGATGGCTCCAAGGTATGTGTTGCAGCACATCCTCGATCTGTATTCCCAGCACGGGTGGGAGCCCGTGGTCGCGCCGGAGCTCGAGTTTTTCCTCGTAGAACCCAATATCGATGCGGACTATCCGCTCAAGCCGCCCGTGGGGCGCTCCGGTCGCCCCGAGATAGGGCGCCAGTCGTATTCCATTGCAGCGGTCAATGAGTTCGATCCCCTGTTCGACGACGTGTATGCGTTCTGCGAGGCAGAAGACATCGAGATCGATACGCTGATCCACGAAGACGGCGCCGCGCAGATGGAGATCAACCTCCTGCACGGCAACGCGCTGTCCTTGGCGGACCAGGTGTTCCTGTTCAAGCGCACGGCCCGCGAGGCCGCGCTCCGCCACAAGATGTATGCAACCTTCATGGCGAAGCCGATGGCGCGCGAGCCTGGCAGCGCCATGCACATTCACCAGAGCATCCTCGACCGCCGTACCGGCAAGAACATCTTCAGCGAGCCGGACGGCAAGCCCTCGCAGCTCTTTTTCTCCCATATCGCCGGCTTGCAGAAGTACCTGCCGGCGGCGATGTCGCTCTTTGCACCGAACGTGAACTCCTATCGCCGCATCACCCGCTTCCATTCCGCGCCGATCAACACCCAGTGGGGATACGACAATCGCACGGCGGGGTTGCGCGTGCCGGTATCGAGCACGGAGTCACGCCGAGTCGAGAATCGTGTCGGCGGTGCCGATGCCAACCCCTATATCGCCATCGCCGCGTCCCTTGCGTGTGGATACCTGGGAATGGTGGAAGGCTTGAAACCCAGCGAACCCGTCACTGGCAGCGCGCACGAGCTGCCGTTCTCGCTTCCGCGCAATATCGAAGACTCGCTCCGACTCTTGCGCGAATGCCGCCCTTTGATCGATCTGCTCGGCGAGCGATTCGTGCTGGCGTACTCGGCTGTCAAAGAGAGCGAGTACGAGACGTTCCTGCAGGTGATCAGCTCTTGGGAGCGTGAGTATCTGTTGTTGAATGTTTGAGTGTGATGGCTAGGGGAATGCCCCAATCACACCCCTCTCCCTGCGTCCTCACTCGCGACTTTATCTGCTCCCTCCCCGGTGTAGCCCCTCGTCAGGGGGTTCCGAAGCGTCGCGGGGGACGACCGGAGGAAGTGGCGCGCCAGGGTTGAGGGTGGGGGCGAGCGCACCAGAAAAAATCACATGTGCTTCGCGCTACCCAGCGCCACATTGCTGCGTTACGCTCCTGAGCACGTCCTCGCATCCAATCCTCAATTCCTAAGGAGATCCTCCCTTATGAAACCAACACTCCGACTTGCCGCCAGCTGCACGGTAGTAGCGCTGGCAATGGCCGGTTGCGGCAAGAAGGAAGCACCTGCTGGTGATGCATCACAAGCGGGGGCGCCGGCCGAAGAGAAGGTCCTGAACCTCTACATCTGGAACGACTACCTGGCGGAGGACACGATCGCCAACTTCGAGAAGGAAACTGGCATCAAGGTGTCGGTGGCCAACTTCGGCAGCAACGAAGAGCTCGACAGCAAGCTGGCGCCTGGCAATTCCGGCTATGACGTTGTGGTGCCCTCGGCCTCTACGTATGAGCGCCAGATCAAGGCGGGTTACTACCAGAAGCTGGACAAGTCCCTGTTGCCCAACCTCAAGAACATGGATCCCACCATCCAGGAACGGCTGGCCCTCCAGGATCCCAACAACGATCACGCCGTGCTCCATATGTGGGGTACGACGGGCATCGGCTACAACGAGGCAAAGATCAAGGCAGCCTTGCCGAATGCGCCGGTCGACAGCTGGCGGATGGTGTTCGATCCGGAGATCGCGAAGAACTTCCAGAAGTGCGGTGTCGTGGTGTTGGATTCGGCAACCGAGATGTTCAGCATGACACTCGCCGCGATGGGCAAGGATCCGAACAGCCAGAATCCGGCGGACTTGGAAGCTGCCGGCGCGGAGCTGATGAAGGTGCGGCCTTTCCTGCGCTATATCGACACCCAGCGCATGATTACGGACCTGGCCAACGGCGATATCTGCCTGGCGATCGGGTACAGCGGCGACATTCTGCAGGCGCGCGATCGCGCTGAAGAGAACAACACGCACCAGAACATCGTGTACGTGATCCCGAAGGAAGGCACGATCAGCTGGTACGACAGCTACCTGATCCCGAAAGATGCGCCGCATCCGAAGAATGCGCACGCCTTCATCAACTACATGATGAAGCCGGAAGTCATCGCGGCGGTGAGCAACTTCACGAACTACGCCAACGGAAATGCGGCGGCCGATCAACTCGTGGACGCATCGGTGAGGAGCGATCCCGGCGTGTATCCGCCGCCCGAGGTCAAGGCCAAGCTCGCGCCCGACATGACCGACACGGAAGAGACGACGCGCCTCATGACACGGATGTGGACACGCTTCATGACGGGCAAGTAAACCCGTCGTATGTCCGCGCGACCGGATGAACGCAAGGCTCCATGGAAGGAGCCAAATGCCAAACCCTATCTTCGCATCGAAGGGGTAACCAAGAAGTTCGGTGACTTCGTCGCCGTCAACGACGTCTCATTGAACATCTACCAAGGCGAGATCTTCTGCCTGCTCGGCGGTTCGGGCTGCGGCAAGACGACGCTACTGCGCATGCTCGCGGGATTCGAGCAGCCCACGTCGGGACACATCTACCTCGACGGTGTCGACATGCACGGGGTGCCACCTTACGAGCGCCCCGTGAACATGATGTTCCAGTCATATGCGCTCTTTCCCCATATGACGGTGGAGCAAAACGTCGCCTACGGCTTGAAACAGGAAGGCTTGCCGAAGCAGGAGATCGCCGCGCGCGTAGCCGAGATGATCGGCATCGTGAGGCTACAGGGTTTCGAGCGACGCAAGCCTCATCAGCTTTCAGGCGGTCAGCGGCAACGTGTGGCGCTGGCACGTTCACTGGTCAAACGGCCCAAGATGCTGCTGCTCGATGAGCCGCTGGGTGCGCTCGACAAGAAGCTGCGCGAACACACGCAGTTCGAGCTAGTCGGCATTCAGGAACGACTGGGCGTGACGTTCATCGTCGTGACGCACGATCAGGAAGAGGCGATGACGTTAGCGTCGCGCATCGGCGTGATGAATCAGGGTCGCATCGTGCAGGTGGGCACGCCGCACGAGATCTACGAATTTCCCAATAACCGCTTCGTCGCCG
>JBEVDW010000164.1:0-19401 GCA_040513115.1 Steroidobacteraceae bacterium
CTCGCATATCCGCGTACTGCAACTGCGCTTGCGAACCACTCGCGCAGACCGCGCAGGTCCAGCCGGTGTACGCACCCTCGCCGCTCCCCTCTTCGCCGTCCGGCACAGCCTCAGCAAACCGACTCTCCGCCGGCGCCTGCGGCACGACGAGATCGAAGCCACCGGGCAACAGGTCCACCAACGCCACGCTGTAGATCGGCTGGCCCTTCAATGAACGGAATTTCAACCGCACCTCCACTTCCTGGCCCATCTTGATTTGAGTCAGCGTCTTGCCCTGCGCATCCGTGTACGCGCGAATCACTTCCAGCCCTTCCTTGAGCGCCTGCGCGGGCGGCTTCCGATCGAACCCCGACTGCTCGACCAGGTAGTACGCCGGCAGGTCAGACGCATTGCCGAATCGCAGCGCCACCGCATCCGCGGTGAACGAGGTCTTGGGGAACAACCCTGCAGGCAGCTTCAAGTCACGCGCCGTGCGATCGTGCAGCACTTCCGCGATGCGCAACTCGGCATTCTTGTCTCCCGCTGCGGTGGCATACGCATCCAATGCCAGTAACGTCGTGCCCGCAGCGAGCGAGTGGTACTCGCCGCGATTCACGCGCTCAGCCAACGTCGACAGGTGCGTTGCAGGCAAGCTCGCCAACCTCTCGGGGAAGTGGCGCGCAGTGAGATAGAGAAGCCATGCATCCTGCGTCATCGCATCGTTGTAGAGCTCGGCGCCTGCTCCGGTGCGTACACCCTTGATCAAGCGCTCACCGTCGCGCTGCTGCATCAGATCCAGTGCCGAAGCCAACCACGCTGCCGTGAGATCCTGACGCCAGGTGTCGCGATACCGCTCATCCAGACGCTTCTGGATCGCCGCCAGCTCGGCCGCCATGCGCTGGCCCTGACGCGTGAGCAAGTAGATGGCGTAGGCCGCATTGCGCTCGTCGGTCAGGTTGTTGCCGTCTCGGGCAGCCAGCGCACGCAGATACTGATTACCACGATCGAGCAGATCCTGCGGCACGGAGTCGCCACGCTCTTGCGCCTCGATCAGCAAGTGCTGCGCGTAGATCGAAACGAACTCCACGACTTCATTGCCACCGGGCCACAGCTTGTAAGCCCCCGCATCGTTCTGCCGCGAGCGCAGCTCGGCCAGCAGTGCCGGCAGACTCGCACCGTTCTCCTTGCGCACATAACCGAACTCCGGCCGCGCGGCGAGCACGAGCGCAGGCACCGCCTGGCTCACGATCTGTTCGGTGCATGCATACGGATAGTTCGCGAGATAGCTCGCAAAGCCGTGCGCAAAGCCCAACGGCAACACAGAGACACCCGCTTCGAGCGTACGGTAGTGGGGATACAAGTAACGTGTGACCGGCACTTCCCGACTGCGCTTGTCGAGCACGCCCGCCTGCAGCTGAGTCATGTACGGCGTCGCGGGGCGGACACTCAAATCGATGCGCCGCTGTGCACTGCCCCCTGTCGTGCTGGCTGAGAACGTCAACGCACCCGCGCCCAATCGATCCTGTGCACGCACCCTGAACCGCACCGCAGCTTCGCGGCTTTCGGCAATGACGACCTCCTGCTTCGGTTCTGCGATGACCTGCAGACCTGCGTCGGTCTTCAGCTCCACTTGCACCGTAGCCTTGGGGCCAGAACCCTCGACGTTGTTGGACACGCCCACACTCACGTCGAATTCATCTCCGGGCGTTACGGTGGTTGGCGCGTTCGGCGACAACACGAAGTCGCCGCGCACTAGCGTGCGTGCATCGGCCACACCGATACGCTCGTCGGCAACTGCAACCGCAAACACTCGCAACGTGCCGTTGAAGTAGTCCGGCACGGCGTAGCTCACTTCGCGCGTCGTCGCGTCGCTGTCGAGAATGCCGGACCAGAAGACGACCGGTGGCTCGCCCTTGCGCCGGAACGGATTCAGATGCTTGCCGAGCAGGCCTTCTGCATCGCCACCTGCCGCCGCGTTCAAGTTCAGATGGCGGAACTCCGGCAGGATCAGATCGAGAATCTGAGTGGTCGACACCTCGAGCGCACGCTTCTGGAAGAAGTAGCCGAGCGGATCCGGCGCGCGATACTTCGCGACCTGCAGAATGCCCTCGTCCACGGCGAACAGCACGATGCGCGCCGGCTGATCGGTGCGGTACCGCAGCTTCAATGGCGCACCCGGCTTCACGAGCGACGCCACCTCGAGCTGAACCTTCTCGCGACGCGCATCCGTCGCGATCGAGAACGCCTCCACGCCATGCGATAGCGGGCTCGTATAGATCTCGCTCGAGCCGGGATCTCGCACGAAGCTCACCGACACATACGCGTTGCCTTCCAATCCCTGCGGCAGGCGAATGCGTTGCACGCTGCTGGTCGTGCTCGTCTTGAACCAGCGCCACGCATGCACGCGCTCGCGCTCGATCGTGATCAATCCGGCACCTGCATACGGCGCTCGAATCGAGACTTCGATCTCCTCGCCCGGCGCGTAGTCTTTCTTCGAGAGCGCCAGCTCCAGCTCGGCGTTCTTCTCCAAGGCACGCGTGACGTTCGCGGCACCTGCAACCTGATACTCAACGCGTGTGAGTGACTGCCCGGCGGCATCGCGGATCACGTAAGCAAATTGTCCCGGGGCATCGGTCGCCACGTTCACAACGCTCCCCGTCGCCGCCAGATCGATCGGCTCTTCCGCGATCACGCTCTCCTTGCGGCGCGATTCATACTTATAGATGCCGCTCGGCTGCCGCATGAGCACGGAGACGTACTTGATCTCGACGCGCTGGAGCTTGAGCCCCTTCACGGCCGTCCGCTGCGCCTGCGGATCGATGGCGATCAGCTGCACTGCGCGTTTCGAATCGCGGCTCAGATAGTCGAGATCACCATCCGCCTTGTAGCCGACGAGGTACGGCAGGTTGGACACCAGCTGTGTGACCTCCGCGCTCACGGCGCGGCCACCATCGGCTTCGAAACCCTGCGTCAGCACATGCACGCGATACGTTGCGCGCGCAAAACGTTGCAGGTTCAGTGGCAACGTCGCCTCGCCGTTGGCATCCGTCGTGACTTCGCCGAGCGCTTCGCTGAAGCCTTCGCGCGCGTACTGCGGATCGAAGAAGCGATAGTCCGGATACTGGCGAAAGGCCGGAAACTGCGGGCTCAATGTCATTTGCGCGGTGATGCGCCGATTCTCGGCGGGCGTGCCGAAGAGATTTTCCAGCTTCACTTGCGCGGTGAGGGCAGTCGGTTGCACCCAACCATCGATCGCTTGCGCGGACAGCGTCGTCTGCATGCGCAACCGGTCCGGCATGAAGTCGCGCACCTGTACCGTCGTGGAGCCGATGAGATCGGCGGAGCGCTGTTGATGCACGAGCGATAGAGCAACCGTGTACGTGCCCGTTGCAGCACTCACTTGCGTGTCCTGCAGGATTTCGCCGAATCCCGCGGGCCCTGGCACGAATGTCTCGCGTCGAATCACGACACCGCGTGGATCGGTGATCTCCAGGCGCAGCGGCACGCCATCCAGCGACCCGCTCCAGTTCTGACTACGCACGATCGCGCCAATGCGAATCTGCTCGCCAGGGCGATACAAGCCGCGATCCGAGAAAAGGTATGCCGACAGCGCACGCTGATCCGCGTTGCTTTCCACACCGCCGATATCGAAGCGGGACAGATCGAGCTGCTGGCCGCGCTCATCGAGCGGCAGGAACGAACTGTCGCCGCCGCGACGTACGAGATAGAACACGGGCTGCCGTTCGCGCGTGTAGCCCTTCAGATCGGGGAAGCGCACGTGGCCTTGGTCGTCCGTGGTCTCGCTGACGACGGGCAGACCGTTGCGTCCGATCACTTCCACGGTGCCACCCACCACCGGCTCGCCGGTGGCGATGCTCTGCACGAACACATCGCGCGAGCCATCGACGGAGCGCTTCGCGAGCAGCCCCAGGTCGGTGATGACGATGAGGCGCGCATCGCTCGTGAGCGCCTGCTTTGCGGCATTCCATTCCTGCGCCGCGTAGCCGGCGAGCGGTCGATCGTTCTGCGGATCCCATGCCTGCACACGCAACAGGAAAATGCCACGTCGATCGTCCTGGTCCTTGTGCAGGTATTCGCCGAGGTTCAGCGCCTCGTAGTGCGCTTCGCGTGGCGACGCGTTGGGCAGGGGAACGACGCGCGTGAAGTGCTCAGTGATGTTCGCGTCATCGAACGCCCAGTTCTGAAACACGGGCAGCGCAAAGGAGCCGCTAGACTGACTGATGAGGTGTTGCAGCTGACGCGGCAGCAAGCGCCCGACATCGAAGCGAATCGCCGGCACGTTGCGCGCGAACACCGTGAGCGTCTTCTCGCCCGACATCGCGAGCAGCGAGCCCTGATGCAGGATCGAGAGCTCGCGAGGAAACTCCGGCACCGACAGAATCCGCTCGACGCTGTCACCCAATACGTAACCGCCGAAGGACTTGAGCCCACGCTCGACTCGCACATACAGTTGCCTGCCCGGCTCCGCCACGTAGCGGAAGCTGTGCAACTCGTAGTGATCGCGTTCTCCGGGAATCGGCTTCAACTCCAATCGCGTTTCCGGCGTGAGTGCTTCCGGACGCAGATTGGCCTCGGACCACTGGAACGGCTGTCCGAGGCGATAGCGATCATGCTGCCCCTGAAGCTTCGCATCGGGATGCTTGAGCGGCAGCAGCCACGCTTTCACTTTGGCGGGCATCTCGCTTTCGAGCACGGAGGACGACGCGCTCACGATCAGCACTTGATTCGGTTCGTTGCGCTCATCGCGCACGAGATCCAGCGCGAGCTGCTCGATGCCCAGGCTGTTCAAGCCAGGCACGTCGACCTGCGCCTGCAAGGCTTCCGCTGTCTCGTTGCCACCACGAGCCGCACGCACGCCGGGCGCAATGTTCAACTGCAGTCGGCCGCGCTTGGGCGGAATCTCCAGCTCCCCGGTGTGGATGTAAGCGTTGAGCTTCAGCTTGTCGTACACGACCGTGTGCGAGGGCGGCGCGAGCTCGCGCTCGCTCGTGTCGGTCACGCGATCGAACATCTTCAGGGTGATGCGGCGTTCGAACTCGGCCGGGTCGACGGGATGCGTGAAGGCAAGCGTCGCGACGACTTTCTTGTTGCGTGCGACGACAGGGTCTTGGTGGAACTCAGTGTTTGCGATGCGCGCCTGGAACACCGGCGCGCGAAACTCGAAGTCATACGCCTGCAGCCGCACGTGGGTCGCGACGACACGCTTGCCGAGCTCGACCGAGTACTGCTCGCCGACCGGCCAATCATCCTCGGGCTGGAAACGCAGCGTCTTGTCGTCATCCCAGCTCCACGTGCCGCGGATGAGAGGTTTGATGCCAATCCCCGTGCGCTTCTCTTCGAGAGTTTTGCCGACGGCATCGAGGGGTGCGACGGAAGCGCTGAACCGGATGAGAAGCGGATTGGGCTTGCCCGGCGGCTCGCAGGCATAGCACGTCACCGGCGGGGCGGTGACGGCAAACGTGACTTCCACGGGCTTGGGCCGACTCTGGTACCACTGCCAGAGCCACAGTCCCGCGAGTATCGAGAGCGCAAAGGCGATTACACCGACTGCCATTGCACGCGGATGACGTCGCGCAGTCGCGACCGCTCTGGCGCTCCCCGCTTGCACACGCTGGCCAATCGCCGCAGCCCATGTCGGTGGCTGCCACCGCAACTGGCCAAAGACCGCTGCAAACGCTCGTGCAGCCACGCGGCCCACGTCCGCGATGCGCTTCCCCAGGCCAGTCGATTCGCTCATGAACGCTCCGGCAACCGTTGCCGCTTGTTATGGGCGTGGATTCTGCCGGAGCGCGGGAGGAATTGTGGCGAATGGTGGCGCCTGCATTCCCGCCCCTGCGTAGCGCAGCGAAGCGGGAGAAGGGACGCGTGTGCCCAGCTTCAGTGGCATTGTGTTGTTCGTGCTCCATCGCTCCCGGCTACACTCCGTCCCGCAGGATTCAACAAGAACGATCGGTGGGAGCTCACTCATGCCCTGGTATGGCTGGATCATTCTCGGCGCCGCACTGCTCGGGACGGAGATGTTCGTCATCGATGCGCAGTTCTATCTGGTGTTCTTCGGCTTCTCCGCGCTGGTCGTCGGGGTGTTGGGGCTTGCGGGCATCGTGCTGCCCGCGTGGGCACAGTGGCTCACGATGGGGCTGCTGGCCGCGCTCTTGATGGTCGCCTTCCGCAAGCGTCTTTACGAGCGCGTGCGACGCGTGGAAGGCACTGTGGCCGAACGCGTCGCAGCGGGCGATCGCATTCGCATGAGCGCCCGGCTCGCACCGGGCGAGAGCGGCAAGGTCGAGTTCCGCGGTACCTCCTGGTCCGCGATCAACGAAGACGCCAGAGCGCTCGAGCTCGGCGAGGAAGCGGAAGTCATCGGCATGGACGGGCTGACGTTGCGTCTTCGCGCCCGCACCGGACACTGATCCGGACACTGATACTTACGGGGAGTCGTCATTCATGGAAACTTTGATCGGCGTATTGGCCATCGTCGTCCTGATCCTGATCGTGCTGGCAAAGACCGCCACGGTCGTGCCACAGCAGAGCGCTTACATCGTCGAAACGCTGGGGCGCTACAGCCGCACGTTGCAAGCTGGCTTCCACATCCTCGTGCCGTTCGTCGATCGCATCGCGTACAAGCACAGCTTGAAAGAGGACGCCGTCGATATCCCTGAACAGATCTGCATCACCAAGGACAACGTGCAGGTGGGCGTGGACGGCGTGCTGTATCTGCAGGTGCTCGATGCCAAGGCCACGTCGTACGGCATCACCAACTACCGTTTCGCCATCTCGCAGCTTGCGCAAACGACCTTGCGCAGTGAGATCGGCAAGATCGAGCTCGACCGCACGTTCGAGGAGCGCATGGCGATCAACGCGAACGTCGTGACCGAGCTCGACAAGGCGTCGGCCCCGTGGGGCGTCAAAGTCCTGCGCTACGAGATCAAGAACATCAATCCCCCGCGCGATGTGTTGCAGGCGATGGAAAAGCAGATGCGCGCCGAGCGCGAGAAGCGCGCCGTCATCCTCGCCTCTGAAGGCGAACGCGATGCGAAGATCAATCAAGCCGAAGGCGAGAAGCAGCGCGTGATCAAGGAATCCGAAGCCTCGCGTCAGCAGCAGATCAACGAGGCGCATGGTCAGGCCGAAGCGATCCTCTCGATCGCCACGGCCACCGCGGAAGGGTTGAGCCGCGTCGGTAATGCGCTGAGCGGTCGCGGTGGCCTCGAGGCCATGCAGTTGCGAGTCGCGGAGGAATACCTGAAGCAGTTCGGGAAGCTGGCGCAGGATGCAAAGGGCACGTTGATCGTGCCGGCGAATCTGTCTGACCTGTCGTCGATGATTGCTGCCGCGACGACCGTGGCGAAAAGGAGTGGCGCTTAGTGGCAAACACCACGACCGCTTGAGGAACTCGCCGCCATCTCCCCTCCTTCCCCAATACACATTGCGGGAGACGCGCCATGCCATCACGCAAAGCAGCGGTCGTGCTGGACCAGGTTCGGCAAGCCGCTCGCGGCTGTACCCATTGTCCGCTCTACAAGCTCGGCACGCAGACGGTCTTCGGTGAAGGTCCCGCGCCCGCGCCGGTGCTGATGGTGGGCGAGCAACCGGGCGACAATGAGGATCTCGAAGGCCGTCCCTTCGTGGGTCCCGCAGGACAACTGCTCGATCGTGCGCTGAACGATGCGGGTCTCGATCGGCGTTCGATCTACGTGACGAACGCAGTGAAGCATTTCAAGTGGCAACCGCGCGGCAAACGCCGCCTGCACAAGAAACCGATCGAGCGCGAGATCGCTGCGTGTCGCCCGTGGCTGTTGCAGGAACTGGAACTCGTGCAGCCCGCGCTGATCGTTTGCCTTGGCGCCACGGCCGCGCAATCGCTGCTTGGCAGATCCTTTCGCATCACGCAGCAACGCGGTGTGGTGATGCGCCACGAACATTACGGCAATGTGATGGCAACGTTTCACCCGTCCGCGTTGCTACGCATGCCGGGTCACGATGCCCGCGAACGCGCCTACGGCGAGTTCGTTGCCGATTTGAAACTGCTGCGGAAGTATTTCAAGGCACGCGCGCCCGCGGTACGCGCAGTGAAGACTAACCGCGCGGGCGAACAGCGCATTCACGGCGTGTAGCAATCACACGCCAGCGCAAATCTGCAGGCGTGGTATGGAAGTGCCTGCACCAGGAATCAGGAAGTCTCACGCTTCAGCCCGGTGGAGCGAGCGCCTCCCGCCACAAGTTCCTGGCACACAACTTGCTCCCATCACTCACCTGCGAGACTGCGCGATTCTCAGCGGGTCCACTCATTCGATTTGCAGGAGCACCTCATGGCACGAGCACAAGCGACGACCAATCACGACAGGATCCGTTCTTGGGCGGAAGCACGCGGCGGTCATCCCGCTGCCGTCAAAGCGACGCGCCGCGCAAAAAGCCCGGATGGATTGTTACGAATCGATTTCGGCCCGCAGGAAGACAGCCTGGAAGAGATCGGCTGGGAAGAGTTCTTCCAGGCCTTCGATGGCAACGAGCTCGCGTTTCTGTATCAGGAGAGAACCGCGGACGGTCACGTCAGCCGCTTCTTCAAGTTCATCGAACGCGACACGCTGGATGAGGACACGTTGAACGCTTCCGAAGAAGACGAGAAGGATCTCGACGAAGAAGATGATGACGAGGATGAAGATGAGGATGAGAATGAGGATGAGGATGAGGACGAAGACGAAGACTGGGATGACGAGGACGATGACGAGAACGAGGATGAAGATGAAGATGACGACGAGCCGCCCAGTCGAGGGAAGAAGGGCAATTGACACGATCGAGGGCGCGAGACAGAGCGCCGCGGTTTCGTCGGCGGCGCTCTACCGCCGAGCGCGCAGGTGCACCTCACGTCGCTTGTAGTCGATGACGAACGTCTCCAGCGAGGCGATGACATCCATGCCGATGAGCAGCGCCGGTTCCTGATTGAGCTTCCAATGCTCGAAGATGAACATGTCGCCGAACGTGATGCGCAGGTTGCGGATCTCGATGTCGCCCAGCGCGATCGGTGGCGTGGCGATGCTTTCCCCCTGCGCGATGTCGAGCGTGACGCCGATGATGTCGGCGTCCTGCACTTCACGCCGTCGCAGCAGCAGGGCCTCACGCAAGGTGTTGTTACCGATCGTGTGCTGTGCACCGGTATCGATGATCGCCTGGGTGCGCACCCCGCCCACGCGTAGTTTCAGCATGACCAATCGCCCGCGTGCCATGTCGAATGACAGGCTGGAGAATCCTTGGGGGTGTGGCTTGCCGCGGGAGAAGGCAATCTCGATGAGATCCTTGCGAAAATCGATGTAGATGCGTTTGTCACCCAGCCCCTGAGTGCCCAGCACCCCTTCGGCACCGCCGAACACATCCGGCACGATCGGCAGCTTGGCGTTCTCCACGAGCAGATCGCCGATCTCGAGCCGATCCGCAACGACGTAGGGAACCATCAGCGCGCCAGTCGCACCAGTCAGCTTCGTCGTGTTCGCGGTCGACGTCGGCATGCCCAGGCGCTCGGCCACGGAGCCCACGATCGCCGACGTCGTCGCGCCGGTATCGAGCACCAGGCGGAAGGGTCCCTGGCCGTTGATCATGACGGGCGCCCACACGCGGCCGATGCGGTCGCGCAGCGTCGGCGCGACGTAGCGCGGTTCAGGTGCTTCAACGAGGATTTCTTCGAGGGTCGGGGTATCAACAGGCACTTGGGAAAGGCCAACGTCGCCCGCGGTCGCCATGCAGAGTGGGAGTCCGAGCGACCAAGCCATCATCACAACGCCCGCACGCTGCATTGCGAGAACCCCGTGCGATCACGGCCAGAGGTTTTTACGCTCCGATCTTCTCGCCGGACATCAGGAAAAGCGAGTCAGTCGCGACTCACCCGCTTCCCAGCAGCATCATCAGCCGTTGCAGCGACGCCAGCGTCGCTTCCTCATCGCTCAACACGGAATGCCCGAGCAGTGCGGCGGCGAGGGCAACGGCCAGCAACACGACCGCCGATTGCCACTTCACAACCGTGTCGCGCTGCGCGGGCGGCAAGAGCGACTGCCAGGGCTGCTCGCGATCGAAGAACGGCACGAGTACCGGGCCCAGCTTCGGCTTCGGCTCGTTCATCTGCACGGGTATGAGTTTGCGCCGGCGTTGCATGGCTGCGGGCAGCCCTGCCAAACCGTGCTGACGAACGGCGAACGGCACTTCATCGAGCGTCAGGTCCAGATGCTCGGCCAGCAAGCGATTGCGCAACGACCGCACGCGTCGGCGCTGGCCCTCATCGCGCGCTTCGAGCACGAGATTGCATTCGACATCGAAGCCCATCGAACGACGGTTGAGGTTGGCGGAGCCCACGGTGAACAGGCGATCGTCGAATATCGCGAGCTTCGAGTGCACATTGATGCCATTGCCGCTGCTATCCAGCGCAGCGACCAGCGGCACCCGCTCGCGCGCGGGGCTGGCAGCGAGCACGTCATAGAAGTTCGTGCGTCCGTAGCCCATCGTATGCGTTTCGAAGAACGTCTTTGGTCGCGCACATCCCACCAACAAGCCTTGCAGCTGCGGCACGCGGCGACACTGATCGGCAATCGCCTGTGCGATCACGGTGCTGGTGTAGTACTGATTCTCGATGTACAGCTCGCGCTGCGTGCCGGAGATAGCGGCGAGATACAGCCGCTCGACCTCGCGCACGACCGGCTGTGGACCGCGTGGCGGCAGCGTGCGCGAGACACCGACACGGATGTTGCAGAAATCGATGCGCAGACCATCGGGCCACTGCGTGGTGCTGTCTGTGAGCGGCTTGGGGCATGAGCCCGTCGCAAGGTGCCAGCACTCGCGCAGATATTCGCCCAGGACTGCAACGATGGGGCCGGTCACGCACAGTTGCGTGTCGTGCACGGGCGTGTACGTCGTACCCTTGTGATTGCAGCGACGCCCGTCCTGTGGATCGTGTCTGCACGTATCCCAGCGCTTGTGGGTGAGATCCATACCGCCGCAGAACGCGATGGCGTCATCGATGAGCACCACCTTGTGATGGACACAGCCGAAGAAGGTGTGTGCGCCATCGCTGTGAAAGCGCACGCCGAGCTTCTCCAACCGTCGCTGTGTGGTGAATTCGCGATCCTGCCAATAAATGAGGTGGTAGTCCCACCGCATGACGTGGATCTCGATGCCCGGGCGCGTGCGGATCAAGTAGCCGAGCAGCTCGCCAAGCTCGGTGGGAGCTGTACGTAGTTCACTTTCCGGTGGCCCGTAGGCGGGCAACTGAGCGCGCGTATCGAAGTCCCAGCCGGCAATGAGTATCTGCCTGCGTGCCTTGAGCAGGGTCGAACGCAGCGCGTTGAAATACTCCTCACCATCGATCAGCAAGGTAGCGCGGCGCGCAGTCGACACTTTCCAGCAAGTATCGCCTTCGCGCAGTAGAGAAGGTGCGGACTCGAATGCGGGTGACAACATTGCCGAAACGGAACCTTTGCTCCTGCCAGGCGCAAGGGGCTCGACGCCACTTTTCCGCGTCGCGCAATAGCGCCTTCCAGAGTTCTTAAGCGTGATAACGCCAGAACGGTTCCGAGCTATAGAAGGTGTCTACCTGAACTGTCCATTCGGATTTGCACAGACCGGGCCAGTCATTTTTCTCAAAACCGGGTGCCTCCTTCAGTCGGCGTTTGTCCACGTTCAGAATCAAACAACGGTTGTCCGCATCGAGTGTCAGCGCGAGCCACGGGACGGCATACAACTTGTCGCCCAATTCCAGAAAGTCGTCGAACTCGATCACTGCATACGCAATGCGACCGCTGACCACATCGATCACGATGTCGCGAATCTTGCCGAGACTCTCGCCGATTGCATTGATGACGGGTTCACGCATGAGCGCCGACGCTTCCATCAGCTCACCGCTCGAACCCTCCTCCTTGTGGCCCCCGATGATCCTGCCCGCCGCTCGCGGTATGTAGGTCATGAGCCTGCTCCTGGCTGGTTGGCGGATGTGCGTAACGAAGTGCGTTAAACAGAATGCACGAGAAGGTGGGAAGTTGCAGGAGGGGGTTCAGCTGCGGCGCTGCATGTGCCGCGCTTGCGTACGCGAATCGCCGATCAACGGTCGACGCGAGAGCAACGATGCATAGACCTCCTCATAGCCCTGCGCCATGGCGCTGCGTGAATACCTGCATGCGCGCGCCTGAGCCCGAGTGGCGTAGGTGAGTAACTGATGAGGATCGCCGATGAGACTCGTCAGCACCCGCGCGAGCTCCTCTGCGTCGCGCGGCGGGACGTACCACGCGGCGTCACCCCACACTTCACGCAGGCTAGGGATGTCGCCGAGCACGAGCGCGCAGCCTTGAATGGCAGCTTCCAGCACGGAAAGCCCGAAAGGCTCGTACAACGCGGGCGATGCGAAGATCGATGCACGAGTGAGCCATTGCTGCATCTCGGTCATCGATAGCGGTCCGAGTGCGCGTGCCTGCATCAGCTCCACTTCCTGGCCATGAGGCGCAATCAGTTCGCCGGCCACGTAGACAGGCCATGCCAGGCCCCGCGCGGCGCGATCGAGCGCTCGAATATTCTTGGCCTCGTCCCACAAACGAGCCGCCGCGAAGATCAACGGTGCGCGCCGTCCATCGACGCGCAGCGGTGTGACGTCCATACCGTCGTGAATCACAGTTCCCTGGAATGGATTCGTGTCGCTTCGCGCTTCCGAATGGGCATCAACATAGGTATGCAACGACTGCAGCATCGCCTCTGTCGGTGCGACCACCGCGTCGGCAGACGACAAGCCCTGCGCTAAGGCTGCGCGATAGCGATGCCATTCGGGCGGCAGATCGGTGCCGTGCACCGCCTGCCACCACGACCACAAGGACGAATGCGCCACCACCACGACAGGCATCGCCCAGGGCAACGCTGCATGCACGTAGGAATTGAGATGCACGAGATCGGGCTGATGCACTTCAGCCAGATCGAGCAACCACTCTCCTGCGAGCTCGATGTCATCCCAAGGATCCGGCATCCATTCCAGGCGGAAATCGGAGCATTCCAACTGCACATGCGGCATGCGCTCCACCGCCTGGCGCTGCGAGCGCGTCGGTTCAGGACCCATTGTCGCGAGGACGATCTCGACATCTCTCGCGGCGAGCCCCGCACAGAGCTCGAGTGCATACGTCCATACGCCGCCGACAGCATCGGCCGTCATGAGAAGTTTGCGGGGTTGGGGCACGGCGTCAGTCATGTGCAGTTTCTCGGTGACCACACGCCACGGCGCGGGGGGCCGCAGAGTCGAACGTGGTCGATGTCCTCTGGCGTGGACTTCATCCATAACGTGCATGGTGGCCATCAAGTGCCGCGCTCCTGCATGACACCGCATGCGCGGCTGCGTGCGCCGCGCAAACAATGGGACCGTCAGGGGGATCGTTAGGGCAGTTTCGGACGTTCAGTCAGATCGGATAGATGGCCCCGCGGCACTCACGCCTGGTTTGCAGGTAAGTGCCCTACAAAACGCTGGTTAATACAATGCCGAACCGCACTGACACCTGGACCGCGGCGCTGCTCCGCGGCGACTTCGATGCTGCCTGGGCTACTTGCGACGACGTGCTGGCTGATCGCCTGGCACGTAACGAAGAGTGTTCAGATTGGCCCCGCCATGAGCAATTCATCTGGCGCGGCCAGCCATTTTCGAACCGGCGCGTGTTGATTCGTTGCTATCACGACATGGCCGACACCATCCAGTTCATCCGCTTCGCAGCGCCTCTGCGGCGAATCACGCGTGAAGTGACGGTGTGGGTACAGCCTGAGCTGTTGTCTCTGATTGCCACCGCGCCCGGCGTGGACCGCGTCTCGGCCATCCATGATGGAAAACCCGAGTTCCTGTACGACGTCGATATCGAGAGCAGGGAGTTGGCGCATGCGCTGCGCGCCACGGCGGAAAGCGTGAGCAGCTACGTCCCCTATCTCTTCCCACGCATGATTTCCCGCGTGCCCAGTGCGGGGGGCGAGCTGCTCAAAGTCGGTCTGATCTGGCGCAGTGGTCAGGGGTCGCCCGAGCGCTCCTTACCCGTTCAAGAGCTGCGGCAGTTGCAACACGTCGACGGTGTCGAGCTGTACTCGCTGGAGTATCCCGCCGATGCCGATGAGCTGCGTGCCATGGGCGCAACCGATCTCGCATGCAAGGAAATCGAATTACTCGCGAGCCGCATGCAGCGGCTCGATCTCATCATCTCCGCCGACACGTACACCGCCCATCTCGCCGGCGCGATGGGCTTGCCGGTGTGGACGCTGTTACCGGCCGATTGCGATTGGCGCTGGCAGCTCGAGCGCAACGATACGCCGTGGTATCCAACCATGCGTCTGTTCCGTCAAGCACAGCTCGGAGATTGGAGCGCGGTGATGGAGGATGTGGTTGCGAGCTTGCAGGAGCACGTGTTGTTGAGTGGCAGCGGCGCGATGCGGCGTTCGGCCACGGCGGCGGGGTCGCGGATGCTGGGATGATCGAGCCCCTTCCCGCTTGACAGGGAAGGGAGGGAATCGTCACTCGCTTTCCACGCCCGCGAGTCGCAGATCTTCCAGCTCGCTCAACTCGAGCGAGTGCACAAAGTCCTTCAACTCGTCGATCTCCTTGGCCTGGCCTTTCGCCGCCACCGCAAAGCGCTCTGCGACCACGACGGCGTATTCACCCGCGCCGCTGCGATCCCACTTCTCGTGCACCAGGCGATCGCCGTCGCGATAGCTCTTCTCGTAGCCGCTGCTGGATTGCGCTTCGCTTTCCATGCCCATCCAGCCGGCGAGTTGTGCGAGACCTTTTGCTGATCCCATGTCGATGATCTCGACGTCGATGGCGCGGCCGCCATCGGCTTCATAGCGCGCCGTGGCTTCGGACATCTGAACGCCGAGCGCGGCATTGCGTTGCACGTTGAACGAGCTGCGCTTCCAGTCGCCGATGGTCTCCGGCAGGAAAGGCTGCAGTTGTTCGGGCGGTAACGATGCGACGTGCGCGTCGCCCCCGCTCAGTGCGGTGCCGACCAACTGCTGAAGTGCTTCACCCTGCGCGTTGCCGTCGCCGCTCTTTGCAGCCTGTTCCATCTGCTTGCTGGCAGCCTCCATGTTCTGCGCCCACTGCTGCAGCTTGCCGCCGGGACTATCTTTCTCGAACTCGATATCTGTGCTCGTGTTGGCGCTATAGCCGCCCGCACTCATGCTGCCGGCGCCCATCATGCCGACGCCACCCAGGACAATGGACACGACTATGCCGAGGGCAATACCGACAGCAATCGTGGCCGCGGTGTAGCCCGCCGTCTTCTCGGGCGGGCTGTGCATCGTATGCGGCAGACCGACGTAGAGCAGATAGACGCTGTACACCACGCCGGCAATCACGATGAGCACACCCAGCCACGGCAGTAGTTGCCCCACATAGGCGATCCACACGGCGGTGTAGCCATAGGCCGCCGTCTTCAGCGCTTGAATGCGATTCTTCTGAGCGCCGAACGTAGGGGCGAGCGCGTCGATGATCAACGCCATGACGTAGACGACCGCGAGCGAGAGCAGATAGGTCAGCACCATTTGCGCAAGCCCGCTGCCGATGCCGATGCGCATCGTGCCCATGAACGGCACGCCGATGCCGATCACGCTCATCTTCAGGAACGTGATGACCGCGGGAATCGCCGCGATGATCGCGATATAGCCTTTGTAAAGATCGGAAACTGTCGTGGGCTCCGCGCCGATAACGGGCCATTCGCTCTTCGGAGCCGATAACAGACGCCGTACCCGTGTGACGAGCTTGTTGATGTCCATCGCGTTCCCCAAGTTGCAGGACGCGAGGATTCTAGTCCGATGTCACGCCATGCGGGATGGCCGATGGGGCTAGGGCGTGCGGTATTCGTTCAGCCGGTTGTAGAGCGTCTTCAAGCTGATACCGAGCACCGCCGCAGTTCGCGTTTTGTTGCCGCGGCAACTCTTCAGGGTCTCGGAAATGATCATTCGTTCCATGTCCGCGAGCGCCATGCCCGGCGTCACGATGATCACACCTTCATCGCTGCGTTGCGCACCGCGTGGTTGGTTGACCATCGTGGCGGCACGCAGATCTAGCTCATCATCTGCCAGGATGAAAGCACGCTGGATGACGTTGTGCAGCTCGCGCACGTTGCCGGGCCAGGTGGCTTCACGCAGGAACTGGCGCGAATCCATCGAGAAGCGTTTGCGCGTTTTCTCGCTGCGATTGAGACGATTGAGAAAGTGTCGCGCTAGCAGATCTACATCGGCGCCACGCTCGCGCAGCGAAGGCACGACGATGTGAAATACCGCGAGTCGATAGAGCAAGTCCGAACGTAGCCGACCTGCCGCCACCGCTTCGCTCGGCGAGCGAGCGGTCGCAGCCAACACGCGTGCCTGCACCGGAACCTCGCGCTGACCGCCGATGCGCGTGATGACGCCCGACTCGAGCGCGCGCAATAACTTCACCTGCATCTCGAGCGGCATGTCGCCTATCTCATCGAGGAACAGCGTGCCGCGCCCGGCGCGCTCGAAGTAACCCGCTTGCGAGCGAATGGCACCCGTGAAGCTGCCTTTCTCGTAGCCGAAGAGCTCGGCCTCGACCAACGTCTCGGGAATCGCGCCGCAGTTCACTGCCACGTAGGGCAGGTCCTTGCGGCCGCTGTAACGATGAACGGTGCGCGCAACGAGATCCTTTCCCGTGCCGCTTTCCCCGGTAATCAAAACACTCACCCGAGTCGGTGCGACGCGCCGGATCTGATCGCACACGATCTGCATGGGCTCGCAACCGCCGAGAAGTCGACCAATGCCGATGCGATCGCGACATGCACCTGTGATCGAATCCATGCCTCCCCGCCATCCTGCGGTCGACGGGTAACCGCTCATGTACCTCGTGCTCATGCGCTCTCCGGTATATCGACGACTCATCGCGAAAGGGATTGGCACTGGCGATGAGAACGTGCAGCGCGTGTGACCGCACGCGCATGAGCGACGGCAACGTCGATCACGGGACGTTAACTCAAGGTGGGAGAGTGCAGTTCCGGCAGAGTGGTGCGTGGTTCACCACACACGGCGAGAGCAATTCGAAGGCGTGCTCAAGCTGCCGACACGCACGTGAGGAGAATCGGTCGGCGAACACATCGTGCCTCCCGCACGCGGGGAGGCACGACTACGCCACGCTGCGTTACTCGTCCGTGGATGCCGCGCGTGTTGTGTTGGGACGTGTCTCCAGATTGCCCGCGGCATGGTTGTGCTCTTCCAGCGTAGGCAAGCTGTCGCGACAGAACTTGCGTACGTCGCTCGCGATCTTGTTGCCGTTCGCGCAGCTCTGGAACAGCGCTACGGCCTTCTCGTGATCCGTCCTCATCTGCTGCGAGAACGTGGTATCGAACGTGCTGCCCGTGGCGGCGCGCAGCGCATCGAGATCTGCCTTGTCCTTCGCTGGCAGATCCTTCAGCACTTGCACGTTGTTCTGCGCCGCGAGCGTCGTGAGTCGACTGTTCTGCTTGGTGTGATCGGACACCATCTGGCGCGCGAACGACTTCACTTGATCGCTCTTGCTACTACGCAATGCGAGCTCGGCCGCCTGCACTTCCTTCATGCCAGCCGCCGCGGCCTTGTTGAAGAACTTCTCAGTGGTCAGGTTCTGCAGCTCGGGATCGTTGCGAGTCGCAGCGGTCGAGCCAGTCATATGGCTGTGATCGCTCATCATGTCCGAGCTCGAAGCTCCCGCTGCGGGCGTGCTCGAGGAGCTCGTGCCACTGGTCGTGGACTCGGTGCGATCCGGCATCGCCGCGTTCGTCGATGATCCGGAGCGTGTGTCCGCGGCGGAGTTAGGTGTGTTGCCCGAGCTCGAGTTAGTTCGATCATCTGCATACGCACTCAAGGTCGTTGCTACGGCCAATGCAAACGCGACGGATTTCCAAGTACGCATAGTGTTCTCCGTTGTGAGCTCATCGTCCCGGGTACGTGCCCCGAGACTTTTACCGCGTCTAGCGGCTGTGACCGCTCGTCGTCGATGATCCGGAGCTCGCCGTGCTGCCGGTGATGCCGGAGCGACCGCTCGTTCCATAGTTCGACTCCGATGGTGTCGCTTGCGTGCTGCTGCGATCGTCACCCGATTCGCTGCCTCGAGCCCGCACACGCAACTGGTTCTTCACATCCTTCACGCCACCGCAGCGCTCAATGAGCTCCTCCACCTCGTACTTGACGCGGCGATCCTCGACGATGCCGTCGAGCGTCACTTCACGATTACGTACTTCTACGGTGATCTCACCCGCATCGATGTTCGGGTCGTCCATGAGCCGCTCGCAGATGATCTCTTTCAGGCGCTCGTCGCTGCGCTCGTAGCCCTTCGGCCCGCGGCCGCGAAAGGTTTGACGTTGCGGCTGATCGACGCCGCCGGACCAGCTGCTGCCGTATCCCTGACCGGCGCGGCCGCCCGGGGTGCCGCGACTCCTATCGCTGAAGCCACGTTCCCATTGCCCTGGCAACTCGGTGCCCGTCATCGAGTAGTCGCTGCCGTAGCGACCCGAGATGCCGCTGGGATGGCTTTGCGAGCCGTAGCCATGACCCTGGTCTTGCCCGTCGTCATTCCAGTCACGGGAGCCGTACTGGCCGCCATAAGACCCGCCGACGCGGAGATAGTCTTCGTCCTCGTAACGGCCGCGGCCAAAGGACTGCTCACGCCACTCGCCGCGTTGGCTTGCCTCATCGCCACGCGACTCGTTGCCACCGCGACCTGAATAGCGGTCTTCGAACGCGCCACCCTGCCGCGGCTGATGACGACCCCACTGTTCGTGGTAGTCACGGTCGGGCTCTCTACCTTGCTGCCGATCCTGCTCACCGGTACGACGACGGTCTTCGCGCCCGCGTTCGCGCGAATTCGAAAATCGATCTTGCTGTGCCATGGGAAACCTCCGTCAGCTACATGGTCGAGTCAGCCGTTCATCGCCGGCTGTTGTGCTGGAGGGGAGCAAGAGCTATGCCACTGCGGAAGGTGTGTGTTGCACGCCGCAGAGCACTCAAGCATCTGGCTTGAAAACAAAAATTTCGCGGACTATTTGCAACCAGCGTTGCGCGGAAACACGGTTGAACCTGATAGCCTGGAAATACTGCGTGCGTGTGTAATTACGACGTGCACGAAACTGAACGGTGGCACGAAGCGCCGATTTGTTCCTGCGCGAATCGCTACCGCCGGAGGCGCAACCTCAGTTCACGAATGCGGGTACTCACTGAGTGAGAGTGCACGCCACCCATCGTGTACTGCGACGGCGTGACGAGGGCAAACGGGTATATATCCCCGTGGCACACTCACCGCCGACTGTGCGACCAGTTATGCTTTGCAGCGATGAAATCCCGTAGCGCAAACATCGGATGGAGTCGGCTCTTCACGGCAATCATATGTCTGGTCGCCACCGTCGCGGCGTATGCACAGACACC
>JBEVDW010000165.1:0-13810 GCA_040513115.1 Steroidobacteraceae bacterium
CCCTCGCTGGGCGAGCGGGTCGACCCGTCCGCCGCCACGAAGCTGTCAGCGGAAAGCGTCAATGCAACGAGTCGAACGCGTGCCTCAGCGGGGTACCGCTGAGTCCTCGTTTGCCCGTCATGGCAGGATCCCAATCGGTTCTGAGACGTCATTGCCCTAAACTCCCCGTGACGTTTACACCGATCTGGACCTGCCGTGACCTGCCGACCTTACTACCGCCGGACCGTTTTTCTTTGGCTGACGCTGGCGCTCATCGCGTGTCAGCTCCTCGCCCCCGTCATGGCTCAGGACAAAGAGTTCGGCACGACTCTGGATGCCGCACGGAGCGAGCTGACAGCAGTTCAGAAGGCTGTACCTCAAGCCGAAGATGATGCGCAGCTGCTCGAGCTACGCACTCGATTGCAGGACATCCAGTCTCGACTACAGCAGGGAGCGGCTCAGATTGCGCCTCAGCTCGCCAGTCTCGATGCTCGTATCGCAGAGCTCGGCGCCGCACCCACAGACGTCAAAGAGCAGAAAGATATTGCCGCACAGCGTCGCTCCTTGGAGCAGTCACGTGCAGCGCTCGATGGTCAGGCGCGGTTTGCCAGCCTCCTGCTGCTCGAAACGGAGCAGGCGGTGTCCGCGATCGCCGCGCAGCGGCGCACACTCTTCCAAGGGCGATTGAGCGAACGACTGCACTCGCCTTTGGGCAAGCGCTTCTGGGCCGAGTTGCGCAATGAAGCACGACGCGATGCCGTCCGCGTGGCAACGGCAACCTCGGAGCTTCTTCGAACCTTGCAGCGGGTGCCGACGGGCGCATGGATCGGCGCGCTCGTCGCAGCGTTCGCGACGCTCGTTGCACGATCCATGCTGACTCGCCTGCTTCTCCGCATCATGATCGCGCGGCAATCCCACCCCTCGCTGCGCGCATTCACCTACGTCGTTCTCTGGACACTCACCAGCGCATTGATTGCACGTTGGTTCACGGCCGCGCTGAGCGCCGGCACGGAAGCCTCGGAGCGAACGGAGACGCTGCTCAATACGCTCGTTGCATGCGCGGGCTTCGGTACCTACATCGTCACACTCGGCGCAACGTTGGTTGCGACGTGCGCTCCGCCTTGGCGTTTGGACGTGCTGCCCGAGCAGGTGGCCAGCAAGTTGCGTACGTTTCCCACAGGGTTCGCCGTCGTCATCGTTCTCACGGCGCTCGTCGAGCAGGTCGCTGCGGCCATCAACCTGAGCCTCGCGAGCACGGTTGCGATCGAAGCGTTGATGGCGTCTGTGCTCGGGCTGGTGCTCGCGACGTATCTGCAACGCGTGGCTCCGCGCCACTTTCCGCATTGGGGATCCATGCCGTCGGCCGCAGTACAGCCAGCGCATGCCATGCCGATATGGGCGAGCGTCGCTGTCGCAGCCGCCTGGACAGTGCTCTTCGCAGGCGCAGTGTGTCTACTCCTCGGCTATCTGGCGCTCGGCGGCTTCATCATCAAGCAGTTCGCGTGGGCGCTGATCGTGCTGTGCACGGCCTTGCTGCTCGCCAGAGTGCTCGCGCATGCGATCACCGGCCTGCTCGCACCCAAGGGCGTGGACCAGTCCCACGTAGGCACGTCGAGCATCGTCTCGGCACGCTTGCAGGCCGCGGTGCTGCTCTCTGCGCTCGCGCAATTCACCGTCGGTTTCTTCGCATTGCTCCTGCTGTTGGCGCCCTATGGAGCCGGGCCGGCAGAGTTCCTGGAACATGCGACCCGCGCGGAGGAGGGATTGGCGATCGGGCAGATCCGCTTGCGCCCTTCCGATCTCGCGCGCGCGGTCATCGTCATCGTGCTGGGTTTCGCTGCGGTCCGTAGCGGACAACGCTGGCTGCAACAGCGTTATCTACCGCTGACGCGAATGGACACGGGCATGCGCGACTCAGTCGCATCCATCCTGACGTATGTCGGCTATGTAGTCGTCGTATCGCTCTCCCTCTCCGCGCTGGGCGTCAGCCTGCAGCAGATCGCGTGGGTTGCGAGCGCACTCGCCGTCGGCATCGGGTTCGGACTGCAGGCCATCGTGCAGAACTTCGTGTCGGGGTTGATCCTGCTGGCGGAACGCCCCGTGCGCGTAGGCGATTGGGTCTCGCTGGGCGACATCGAAGGTGACGTTCGGCGCATCAATGCTCGTGCGACTGAAATTCAGAAAGGCGATCGTTCCACGGTGATCGTGCCGAACTCGGAGTTCATCACGAAAGCGGTGCGTAACGTCACTCACCACAGTGCGTTGGGCCTGGTGCAGTTCAAGTTGCCACTGCCGCTGGGCTCGGACATCGACAAGATTCGCAATGAGCTCATGCAAGCGCTGCAGAATCACACGGACATTCTGCGTGATCCCGCGCCCGCGGTGATGATCGACGGCGTCGAAGGCACCAACGTCGTCTTCAATGCCGCCGGTTTCGTACGCTCGCCGCGCATGGCTTACGGTGTGCGCAGCATGATCTTGTTCGATGCACTCAATCGGCTGCGTGCGGCGGGCGTGCAGATCATGAAGCCGGTGGCCGTGGTGATCGACAAGCACCCGTAGCGCACTGCACCTGCCCATTGAGGTCTAGGTGCGACAGCACCGTTTCGCACGGAGAAGGCCTCCTACGCGCTTCCCGCTATACGGCTTGACGCTGTCGAGGGTTAGCGTCCTCACATGTACGGTACTGGCTCGCGATGAGCTGGAGGTCTGTCATGAAAGCGCTTGCTATCGTGTGCGGACTTGTGAGTTGTGGATTGATTGGATGTAGCAATCACTCACCAAGAGCGTTGCCTACTGAGGTGACCCGCGCGTTTGAAGAAGCGGTCGGGACCGACGACCCAGCAAAGGCTGGGCTGCTCTTTACGGAAGATGCGGAAATCCTGACGCAGGAACGGCCAGTGGTGAAGGGCAGGGAAGAGATCAAGCAATACCTGGCCGATCAGATGAGTCCGATGATCTTGTTCGATACCACCACGGAAATGAGCATGGTGCGCGGTGACCTTGCGCTCGAAACGGGTACCTACAAGTTCAGAGACACGAGACGCGGAGCAGACATCGAGTACGGCAAATACATGACTGTGTGGCGCAAAGAGGGTGATCACTGGAAGATCTTCCGCGCCATGTTCAACACCGACGAGCCCACCGAGACGAAGGTCAGCGTGGCACACGAGGGCGGTTGATTGGTGGGATGAGCTGTCGAAGCTGGTGAGGCACTACCCTTCCCCGCGATCGCCGGGGGAGGGTTAGGGTGGAGAGTTTGAGAGTGCGATGCGCACGCCACCGAGCTCCGATAATCCGCTGGCGTCACGCGAGTGCACCGCCGAAACGCTCGACAGAAAGTGCTCGTCCTTGATCGCGACGTTCGCATCCTTCAGACACGACGACGCGACGTCACGCCGTTCAGCGTCCAGCAGGCCGATGAACTTGGTGCTCTCGTCTTCCAACCGCCGCTGCAGCGTGCGCGGTGAGATCGCCAGCGCACGAGCGATGCGCTCGATGGCGACAGTGCTGCAACCGGCCTCAACGAGTCGCGAGATTTTCGCGGCGTGCATCCCGCGAACGCTGGCGCGTTGCCGCATTGCAGCTACGCGCGTCAGGCACCGTGCTCACACTCAGGTGCCGCGTCATCGCGCGCCCCAGATCCATCAGCGTGTGGGCCGGCAGCCTTGGGCTCGATGCACTGCGGATCGACCGCAGCCAGCAGGTCCTGGTTGGACATTCCAGTTCTTCCGCTGCAGTCAGCGCCGCCCTGATGTCGGCGAGGATGCTCCGAGCGATGCGGCGACGCGAACAGGTGGGCTCCTGATACGGCAAGCCGGGGCAGCAGACACCGTACGCACAGGTGCGGTCAGAATCGTATGGGGACGGTCGGGGTTCGGTCAGGATGCAACGGGTCGTCGCAAGCGCGAATTGAGTCTGCCCCTGACCTTCCGTAACAATGCTGCTCGCCAGGCCCATGAACTTCCCGCCCAGGAGCCGTCATGTCCAATGCACCCGTAAGTGGCCGCCGACTCGTCAACATCGATCAGAACGCACGCCGCTTCCGGGTGCATCGCGATGCCTATCGCAGCGAGGAGGTGTTCCAGGAAGAGATGGAACGCGTCTTCGAGAAGTGCTGGCTCTATGTCGGACACAAGACCGAGATCCCTGAGAAGGGCGATTTCGTGCGCCGTCAGATCGCCGGCCGCGACGTCATCTTCGTGCGTTCGCGCGAAGGCACGCCTAACGCGTTTCTCAATACCTGTCTGCATCGTGGCGCCCTGGTGTGCCGCGACAAGCGCGGCACCGCCAAGACTTTCTCCTGCCCTTATCACGGCTGGGTGTACAACACGGAAGGCAAGCTTCTGTCGATGAATGCGCAGAGCGGCTTTCCCGAGAACATCAATGCCGATGGCGCGCTGAACTTGAAGCGGGTGCCGCGCCTCGAGCACTACCGCGGTTTCTATTTCCTCAACTTCGATGCGAATGCGATCAGCCTGGCGGATTACCTGGCGGGAGCGAAGGACTTCCTGGATCTGATGTGCGATCAAGGCGAAGGCAGCGACGTCACGGTCGTGAAAGGCGAGCACTCCTATGCCATCAACGCGAACTACAAGTTCCTGTGCGAGAACAGCTACGACGGCTATCACCTGCTGCCGACTCACGTGAGCTATCTCGAATTCCTCGACGATCAAAGCAAGCTCTCGGGCAAGGAGAGCGCCCTGTCCTTCCTGGTCAACGAATATTCGAAGCTCGGCGAGGCGCGTGGCCTGGGGAACGGGCATGGCAGCCTGGAGTCGTGGGTTGCCTCCGGCCGGCCCGTTGCACAGTGGATCCCGTCATGGGGCGCGGATCTCAAGCAGGAGATCGATGCGACGCGTGCACGTCTCGTGCAACGCTTCGGTGAACAGCGTGCCGCGCGCATCGCCGATCTGCAGAAGAACATGGTGATCTTCCCCAACCTCGTCATCAACGACAACGTTGGCTTCACCGTGCGCGTGATCGAGCCCATCAGCGCGACGCGCATGCGGGTGAATGCGTGGGCGCTTGCGCCTGTGGACGAGTCGCCGCGCATGCTTGCATTGCGCTTGGACAATTTCGTCGGCTTCCTCGGACCCGCTGGCTTCGGCTCTTCGGACGACGTGGAAATGCTCGAGCTCTGCCAACGCGGCCTCAAGCATCGCGCGGTGGAATGGAACGAGATCAGCAAGGGCATGAAGCCCGGTGACTCGCGGCTGGAAGTCTGCGGTTCCACCGATGAAGGTCACATGCGCGCGTACTGGGCGCAGTGGGATTTGTTGATGCGCGGACAGGATGCATTTGGACAGAGCTCGCAATCGGCTGCGTAGTTCAACGCAGCGCACGCGAGGTCGTTGAGCGCTATAGACATAGGCAGCCTGCCACATCCTCCGTATCGTACGTGCAGGAGCCGTTCGCCGGCTGATCACCGTCGTTGAGCGCGCCGAACGTCTGACGATAGCTGAACAAGGCGCGTTCGCGTGCTTCCTGCGCCGATGCACCACAGCCCACCGCTTGTGAGCCGCCGGGTTGCAGTGATGAGCCGGTGCCATCGACGTTGCGGCATTGGTCGTTGCGGACGATGGTGCTCACTGCGCATCCGGACGCCACCGTTGCACCGCGAGCAGGCCAGGTGCGGCATTGGCTCAGCGGACCTTCGCGCTCACGGCTCTCCGAATCGCGCGCCTGTTGATCCACGTTGATACACCACCCCAGATGATTCTCGTAGTTGTTCTGCCAGCGCCCTCCGGTGTAGCCGCAGTTACGGCGCTCGTTTTCTAGATTCTGAGCGACGGCGCGTCTCGCATAGGCGTCACACGCGAGGAACCTCGGGTCGCGGCCGCACACGCCCAACAACAGGTACCGCGTGTTCAACTCGGCGTTCGCCGCTTCGATGGGATTGTGCAGGCACCAGTCTAGGTGCAGGTCATAACTGTTGTGCCAACGCCCCCCGGAGAAACCGCAGCCCACGCCGCTCTGCGCTTGACTCTGGGCCGTGATCGCATACTCGCGGCATTGCGATGCACGCTGCTCGTGTTTGCACACGGCCAGCTCGTTGCGGCGGAAGTTGGCTTCGGATTGCACCCACGCAGTCGGCGCGTTGAGGCACCAGCCATAGTGATTGTTGTAGTTGGGCTGCCAGCGCGCGTTCGATAAAGGACATCGTGCTGCGGCGGCCTGGTTGTAGTCGTTAACGGCCTCGGTTGCGTATGCCTGGCACACGGCGGGGCTCTCCGCTCCGGCTCGGGTGATCGACAACAGCGTCGGTACGACCACACCGGCTACGATGAAAAGCCAACGAAAGAATCTGCTCATGACCGTCCCCCCAGTCGAGCTCAGGCGCGAAACCCTAGCGTGACGCCGGATGGTGCGCTATAGCGGATCACGAGTATCGAGTACGCGCATGCATCAACGACCGCCTAGCTTGCGTTCGTACCACTCCATGAGCGGCTGCGCCGTGATGCCGTGGACCACGATCGAAACCGCAACGACGGAGATCGTGAGATCCGCGAGCTCCGGCGCGCTGGACTGCGGCAACCCATGCGCCATCGAGTACGCCAGGTAGTACAGACTGCCGATACCGCGAATCCCGAACCAGCCCAGCAACCATCGTTGCAATAGCGTTGTAGGCGAGCCGATCAGCAGCAGCACTGTGGCGATCGGTCGAATGAGCGCGACGAGCGCGCATCCGAGCAGCACGCCACGCCATTCCCAGTGACTGGCCAGGCTGACGCCGACGATCACCACGAGCAGCACTTCCAGCATGCGCTCGAGCGTGTCGCCGAATGAGAAAACCTCCGCCACCATGACACCGGCAGCGACTGCGGGTTGTTCGATTTCCTTTGCAGTGACAGTGTTGGGTGCCACGAGCGTCTCCGCCGGTGGATGCTCCTCGCTGTCACTATAAGGCGCGTCCGGATGCGGATCGGACTGTACCGTGCGCAGCTCCGTTCGACGCAACCCCAGTCCCGCAGCAAACACCGATAGAAATCCCCACGCGCCGATCTGATCGGCAATCGTGTACGACAGGGCGATCAGTGCGAGCGCCAGGAAATCCGTGGGCGCGGCGGTATCTCGATTGCGAGTGCGTAACGCAATCGCCGCACTACCGACCAGTCGCCCGAGCACGTAGCCCACGGTGAGTCCAGCAGGTATCGCCCACACCACGCGCTGTGCACTCCAGCGTGCCAGCTCGCCGGCCGTCAGATCCGGCGCAAGCAACATCAGGCCAAGGATCACGAACGGAAAGGCCGCGCCGTCATTGAGACCGGCTTCACCCGACAAGGCATAGCGCAAGCGATCCGTGTCTTGCGAATGACCCACAGCGACGGAGCTGGCGAGCACCGGATCCGTCGGTGCCAGAATCGCGCCCACGAGCACGGCAAGCGCGGGATGAAGATCGAGCACGACGACCGCGAAGAGCGCGACACCCACAATCGTTGCCAACATCACGACGCTGGCGAGTCGATAGGCCGCGCGCCACGCGTAGTCGGTCAAGCGCAATCGCAGTCGCAATCCACCGATGAACAGCGAGAGGATGACGGCTACTTCGGTCAACCGCTCGAGCCAGGGTGCGCCGTGACTCAGATCGATGCGCAGCAGGTCGAG
Organism: Steroidobacteraceae bacterium; assembly: GCA_040513115.1. GTDB lineage: Bacteria > Pseudomonadota > Gammaproteobacteria > Steroidobacterales > Steroidobacteraceae > DATELY01. The sequence goes on from JBEVDW010000165.1 coordinate 7,588, forward strand.
TCCCCACGGACCGATCACGCAGCCGATACCGAGGTAGATGGCAGCCGTCGATACCGGCAAGCGCCGAATCCAGGCGGATGACAGCGCCATGGCGAGCAACAGTACGCCGACGAGTGCCATCCACCCGATGAAGCCCATGGATATCCTCACTACACCGACACCGGGGATGAAACTACACGCGGTGCGTGTGGGTTCGATTCGCATGCAGCACTGGAGTCGATTCGATGGCAACCCTTAGCGATTCGCGCACTGGAGCGAGATCGGCCTCGCTGCCCGGGATGGTGGAGGCGGCTCGCGGCCGGCGGCGCTTTGGCGCCGTGTTGCGGCAGTTCAAGCGCGACCCGACCAGTGCCGGACCCGACGCCTTGGTTCTTTATTACGCCTACGGGGCGAACGGGCACGCTGTGCTCGAGGGCCGCGTCATCGATCACCAAGTCTCTCGCCCTTTGGGGACGAGCGACTCGCGCTTCGTCAATCTCTCGCGCACGCTGCGACTCGTCTTCAACGAAGAACGAGCGCACTTCCCGGTCAACGTGGCGCTGTATGACCGACGTTGGGAGGTGCGCACCGATGTCGAAGGCTATTTCCACCTGGAGATGCAGGCGCTCGATGGTGTTGCGGGCGGATGGCACCCGATCGAGGTTTCAGCCGGCCGAACCCAGGCGCGGATTCCTCTGCTGCTGCCACCGCCGGAGAATCGCCACGGCGTCATCTCCGACATCGATGACACGATCATGGTGACGGATGTGAATCGTTGGTCGACGATGCTGGCGAATACGTTCCTGAAGAATCCTTTGCAGCGCCAGATCGTGCGCGGCATGCCTGAACTGTTTCGCATCCTCGCAGCACGCAATTCGCTGCCCTCCGCGGCACCGGTGTTCTATGTGTCCGCATCGCCGCGGCAGCTGCACATGCCGCTGCAAGCCGTGCTGGATCATCACGGCTTTCCTCCGGGAGTCTTGATCACCAAGCGCGTGACGAACGACGCCACGCGCGAGCCGTTGCGGGACCAGATGACATACAAGCTCAAGCGCATCGAGGAGATACTCGCACGCGTCGCACACGTGACGTTCACGCTCATCGGCGACGATGGCGAGCACGATCCGGAAATCTTCCGGGAGGTTCGCGGCCGTCATCCGCATCGCATCGATCACGTGTGGATCCGGCGTGTGCATCCTGATTCGCGCCGCGTGCAGTTCGAAGATCAAGTCGATGTAGCAACGCTGCTGTCTGAAGATCGGGCAATAAATTTTTGACAGCCCTTCGCTGACCGCCCTTCGTCAATTCCAGTAGGAACCTTGGCCTCGCTGCAGACTTCCTTCGACGGGATCCAATTGAGCGAGGAGCAGCGCATGACCACTGTTAGCGGACATACATCGGCGATTCGAGCCAAGAAAGTCATTGGCACGAGCGTCAAAGACCCGTCGGGCAAGGGCATCGGCAAAGTCGAGGACATCGTGCTCGACAAGGAGTCGAACCACATCCTGTACGCCATCGTCGGCTTCGGCGGTTTTCTCGGCATGGGGGAGAAATATCATCCATTGCCATGGAGCACGCTGGACTACGATCCAGAGAAAAATGCGTACGTCGTGAATCTGACGAAGGAGCAGCTGCAAGCGGCACCTGCATACTCGATGGAAGAGCTCACCGCAGGCGACGGCACGCAGTTCAGAGACAAGGTGTACGACTACTACAGCGCGCCACGCTACTGGTAGCGCGTGAGAGGTTCGCGGTGACCGCGGGAGCTCGGTCACCGCGAGGAACTACGAATTAGATTGGCGGGTTACACAGCGATCAGGAGGGGCTGAAAGTACCGTTGATGATATTCCAGGAGTCGTTGCTCTCGACTCCGGAGAAGATCAGCGTGAACTCGTGGCCGTTGTTGCGGAACCACTTGGGCGCGAAATTCCACTGAAAGACGGTTCTTTGTATTTCAGGGAAGAACAGGTCGTTGTGAAACACAGTCCATGGTCCCCACGGTTGCGGGGCTTCCGCCATGGTGAGCAACGATTCCATGCCAGCGTTGTCGGTGCCGTTGCCGTGCTGGTTCGTGTACACGAGTCGATCGATGCCTGGAATGTAGGTCATCTGCGGAAACGGTCCGACACCATCTGAATCTTCATAGATCGCAAGTCTGTCGGCAGAGGACGAAGACCATGTCGGTTGTCCGGCGCTGTCGAGTCCTGCATAGAACTGGTAGGCATTCCTGTCTTCGATCGAGCCTCGTGGCACGCGCAGAAGCATGATCTTACCGGGACGCTGCACGATGTTCAGCGTGGTCGTGTCCGTGACCTCGACGGCGACGGTGTACACGTATTCATCGCGCGCCGCGCTGTTGTCCTTGCCGGACTGCACGAAGCTGCCGAAGCTGATACCCGTGTTGGCATGCTCGAAAGCGACATTCAGCCTGGTCCACGAGCACCCCTTGTCGCCACTTCGATAAAGGGAGAAGACGTCGTATTCCGCTGGACCTGAGCCGGGTGTGAGCCACGCATAGAGAACGCCACCGATGCTCAACGGCGCGCCATGCGCTTTCGCATCGAGCGTCGACTCGCATTCAGCGCCCACGCCCCCGTACCGATTGATCGCTTGATAATTGCCTGCGTCGCCTTCAATGCGTACGACGCCCATGCTGGCGCGGCCTTCTTGCTCGGTACCGCCGAAGCCGCCGCCATCACCCCAGATCGCATACTGATGATCATCGTCGGACCATGTCGCCGGCCAGTTGTCGCTGCCTTCAGCCATGCGCTGATGCGAGCTCCAGTCGAAATTCACGCCGGTGATCGATGTGGATGCTGGGGCGGCTGTTGTTGAAGCAGTGGGTGGTGGAGCGCTGCTGGGTGGTGGAGCGCTGCTGGGTAGTGGAGCGCTGCTGGGTAGTGGAGCGCTGCTGCTGGCACTACTGCTATCGCTCGCACCGCTCGATCCGGATCCGCCGTCAGATCCACATCCCGTGAGCAACGTGACCACACCAATGAAGCAAGGAATGACGCACGCGCGTCGGGACTGCCGGTTTGTCATGGCAGCTCAATCGCAAGTTCAGTACGTAGGTTCCGAGATAAACAACGCGAGCTCCAACCGCGCTCGTTTGTGCGATCCAGCTGTCGCGTGACTTGGGATCGCTACGTGGTTCTTTGTGGGATCGTGCACCGTGAAAATGAATCGGTGCTGCGCGTTACGCAGGCGATGGGTGCGTGAGTGACACGCACCCATCGCGAGTGGGCGCTACTTCACGACGTAGTCGGTGTACTCGATGAACTTGCCATCTTTGATGATGTGCAGACCTGCGGTATCGAACACCTGATCCGGCTGCCCGGGAATCTTGATCACATCGAGTCGCGCAGTCGCGACGAGCTGGCCCTTTGCGAAGAGGTTGTCCAGTCTGATCTCCGCCCAGGAGCCTGGCGGCATTCCAGCCTTTGCCGCCGCAATCGCAGCGGCAGTTCCGATCGCGGGTGGTTGATCGTCGGTCCATCGTACGGTGGCATTCGGGGCGAAGTACTTCTCGACGATCTTGTCGATGTCGACGGGCTTCTGGTTCCACGCCTGAATGAACTCCTGGACGAGCTTGATGTTGGCTTTCTCGCGCTCCGTCAGTGGCGGCACGTTCTTGGCTGCCGCCGTTGAAACGACTCCGGCGGATGCAAGGATGCCCAGTCCGCCGGCGATGAGAAGATCACGTCGCGTTGTTAGTTGATTCATGTGCTGCTCCTCAAGTGACCCCGATCGAGGCCACGAATCATAGCAGCGCGACACGTGAATCCTGCTCGACGCTCCGAAGCGTCAATGGAACACTGACCTTATGAGCCACTCACCCACCGTCCCCACCAGCGACATCACCAGCGCGCCACCCAACGCCCATCCGAAGCTGTCGATCTTCAGGTGATCCGTGAGCTTGTCCGTGAGGACGAGCAGGATGGCATTGATGATCCAGCGCGTGATGAAAGCGAGCAGCCAGGCAATGCCCAGCGTCGCGACGGTGAAGACCGCGAAGAGCAGCCAGCCCAGGAGAAAGTTGAGCACGCCGAAGATGGCGGCCACGAGCAACGCACTCTTCGGGCTCTTGACGTGGAACCCCGGCAGAACGGCGTCGGTAACCCAAACCGCAAGAGAGAGGATCAGCCAGGAGAGGATCAGGCTCATTTGCAGACTCCGATTGTTGAAGTTGTTCGTGGCTATCGACCGATCGGCGGGCAGGACGATCGGCCCACGACTCGCCGGTCGTCAAGTAGGTGGGAGGTGTAGTAGTCCGGCGCGTGGAGTCCCCACCGTGATCAGCTATAGGACCAAAGCTGAGATCAGGGCTGCTCGCGCCCGAACGCTCTGATCCGAGACGTGCTTCACGCTGCATACGAGCGCTGCCACTTCGGTCCCCAGGTCTGGGCGTCTGCCGCGACGAAGCAAGTCAGCAAATCCATGACTTCCACCGCATTCATGCGCGGGCGAACAGCAGATCATCGCGGCTCATGACTTGAACGAAATGAGTAATGCGTCGTGATGGCCGGTACCGATGTAGAGAAGTGGCGCAGCAAGTACTTCGACAGCCTGAGCTCGCTCGAGAAGGAGCAGCAGCAGTTTCGTGCGCTGGAGGTTTCACTCAAGCGCCTCGTCGGGCGCCTCTGCGTGGCCGCACTCGGACAGTCATCGCGCCTCGACGATCAGATCAAGCGAATGCAAACGGCGATTCGACGCGAAGCGACGAACGATGAGCTCGACCAGATCGCACCGGCGTTGACCGATGCGATACAAGCGCTCGACCAGCCTGCGCCGGCGCCACCCGCGGTTTCAGCGCCCCCCATGCCCACCGCACAGCCGATGCGTGTGCAACTGGAGCGTCCTGATAGCACCCTGTTCGATGACGAGCGCATCCGTTCGACTCTGACCGTCTTGCTTGCAGAGCTCCGCCGCGACTCCGCGCTGGTTGAACGGGTCGATGCACTCGATGCCAGTCTGTCCGCTTCGATCTCCGACGAAGCACTGCCGGAGATACTGTCGTCACTCACCGAAATCGTTGCTTCCCGAATCAAGCGCATCGAGCACGCGAAGGATGAGATCGAAGTGCTGCTCAATCACATGGTGGGCAAGCTCGATGAGATCGGACAGTTCGTGGCCGAGCAGAACAAGAGCCAGACCGAATCCCAGGCCAGCAGCGAAACACTGAACGTCCAGCTCGCCGGCGAGATGAAGGCGATGGGCGAAAGCGTGGAGTCCGCGAACGACTTGCAGCAGATTCGCACGCAGGTTCGCGGTCGTCTCGACTCCGTTGACTGCCATCTGCAAGAGTTCCGGCAGCGCGGGACTTCGCTGGCCAACGCGATGCGGGCGCGCAACGAGCAGATGGGTTCGCGCATCGCCGAGCTGGAAGCCGAGGCAGGCCGGCTCCAGCAACAGTTGCAAGTCGAGCAGCAGCGCTCGACGATCGACATGCTCACGAAGGTTCCGAACCGTCTCGCGTACGAGCAGCGCATCGACGATGAGTTGAAGCGTTGGCAACGTTTCAAACAGCCCACGTGCATCGCCGTGCTGGACGTCGATCACTTCAAACGCGTCAACGATACGTACGGGCATCGCGCGGGCGATCGTGTCCTGCGGGCGGTAGCCAGGTGCCTGGCCACTCGGATTCGAAGCACGGACTTCGTGGCGCGCTACGGCGGCGAAGAGTTCGTCATGATCCTCACGGGCACTCAGCTCGACGACGCCATACGCGTCATCGACGACGTGCGCACCGCGATCGCGGGACTCGGCTTTCACTTCCGCGGCACACCCGTCACGATCACTGTGTCGAGCGGCGTCACGCCATTGTCGGCGGGCGATTCTTCGAGTGCTGCATTTCAGCGCGCGGACAAAGCTCTGTACCGCGCGAAACAGAGCGGACGGAACCGCTGTGTCGGCGCTGGGTGAGTCATCGAGCAGAGCTTCAATCGCGACAATAACCCTCGCCAGCGCGTACAGTGAGGCAACTGTGCTTGCCGGCCAGCCACTTCATTCCTGTCCCTCTGCCATCCGTCGGATACAAACGCTCCCGCGCACCATCTCGTACGAACGTGAGCTCGCCGTTCTCGATCGTGCCGGCGAACGTGCGCGGGGCGTCCAGATCGTGGATGGTCACGTCGTAGCGTTCGTTCTCTTTTGCGAGTACCAGGTACGTCCCCTCGGGACCATTCCAGCGACCCAGCCAGGTGTCGACGGCCTTTTGCGTGGGGGTCCCGACCGCAGAGGACAT
>JBEVDW010000166.1:0-2758 GCA_040513115.1 Steroidobacteraceae bacterium
CTGGCTACTGGGGCGTGCCGATGCTGCACGCCGCGGGACCGGCGCACTACCGCTGCTCGGTCGCTGGAAGATGCTGGACAACCTGCGCCGTACGTTGTCAGCACCGAGCTGCGTTCTTGCGCTGCTGGTGGGATGGCTGCTGCCGCTGGAAGCCGCACTCACCTGGACGACGTTCGTGATCGCGACGATTGCGCTACCCGCATTGCTTCCCGCCTTCGCGGCGATCATCCCACGTCGAGACATCGTCGCCCGCAGCCACTTGCGCGCACTGACTCGTGACTTCGCACTGGCCTTTGCACAGATCGCCATGCTCATCACGTTCCTCGCGCATCAGGCGTGGCTGATGGTCGACGCCATCATTCGCACGCTCTATCGCGTGAGCGTGAGCCGGAGCAACTTGCTCGAATGGGTCACCGCTGCGCAGGCACAGCTCGCCTCGCGGCTGGATCTCGTCGGGATGTACCGGCGCATGAGCGGCAGTGTCTGCATTGCGTTGTGCGCCGCGCTGCTCGTCAGCGTCGCTGGATCACCGTCGGCATGGGTGGACCTGCCCTTCGTGATCCTGTGGCTCGCGGCGCCCGCCATCGCGCTCCTGATCAGCACTTCGCCCGCCGTCGCAGGGCGCGTGGCCGCCTCCGAAGCAGATCGGCAAGCCTTGCGCCTCATCGCGCGTCGGACCTGGCGTTACTTCGAAACCTTCGTCACACCAGCGGAGAACATGCTCCCGCCGGATAATTTTCAGGAGGATCCACAGCCTGTCGTGGCACATCGGACTTCACCGACGAACATCGGTCTGTATCTCCTCTGTGCCGTCAGTGCGCGCGACTTCGGCTGGGCCGGAACACTGGAGAGCGTTGAGCGCCTGGAAGCGACGCTGGCCACAATGCAGCGACTGCAACGCTTTCGCGGGCACTTCTACAACTGGTATGACACGCGCGACCTGCGTCCCCTCGAGCCGATGTACGTGTCGTCTGTGGATAGCGGAAATCTGGCGGCGCATCTCATTGCAGTCGCCAATGCGTGCAATGAGTGGATCACGGTTCCCGTCAGGAACCATGCGCACGTCGACGGTATTGCGGACACGGCCCGTCTGGCTCGCGACGCGTTACTCACGCTGACCGATGGCCAACGCACCCAGACACTCACGCGCCAGCAACTCGCGGAGGCGTTGACAGGAATCGAATCGGCTTTGCGCGGAGCTACTGCGAGAACAGCAGACATCGAAAGCTGTCTCGCCGCCGCCGGCACCCATGCAAGCATTCTGATCGACGGGGCCCGAGCCTTGGTCAGCGACGAGGATGCTGCGCAGAGTGACCTGCTCTTCTGGGCAGAGGCGACTCAACGTGCGATTCAGAGCTGGCATCGAGACATCGTTCTGACGGCCGACGCCCACCGACGGATCCAGGAGCGACTGCTCGCACTCGAAGCGGCCATGCGCTCACTGGCACTCGCGATGGAGTTCGGCTTTCTGCTCGATCCCGAACGCAAGCTGCTGTCGATCGGCTATCGCGCGTCCGATGGCACGCTCGATGAGAACTGCTACGACCTGCTCGCGTCCGAGGCGCGTCTCGCCAGCTTTTTCGCGATCGCCAAGAACGACGTGCCGACGCGACATTGGTTCAGGCTCGGCCGTGCAGTCACGCACATCGGTCGTGGCGCGGCGCTCATCTCCTGGTCGGGCTCGATGTTCGAATACCTGATGCCGTCTCTCGTCATGCGGGCACCGGCAGGCAGCCTGCTCGAGCAGACCAGCCGCCTGATCGTGCGCCGGCAGATCAGTTACGGCATTGCGCGTGAAGTGCCTTGGGGCGTTTCCGAATCGGCCTACAGCGCACGCGATATCGAGCTGACCTATCAATACTCGAACTTCGGTGTGCCCGGCCTGGGGCTCAAACGCGGCCTGAGCGAGAACGTCGTCATCGCGCCCTATGCGACCGGCCTTGCCGCGATGGTGGACCCAGCCGCAGCACTGCAGAACTTCGTGCGCCTCGCCAGCATCGGCGCATTGGGCCGGCACGGCTACTACGAAGCACTCGACTACACCCGCTCGCGGCTGCCGGCCAACACTGACGTCGTCATCGTGAAGGCGTACATGGCGCATCACCAGGGCATGACCATCATCGGCATTGCCAACGTTCTGTTCGACGGCAGGATGCGCGAGCGATTCCATGCGGAGCCGACCGTGCAAGCAACCGAGTTGCTGTTGCAGGAGCGCACGCCGCGCGACGTGTCGGTCTCCCATCCAAGAGCCGAGGAAGTCGAAGCATCGGCACGAATCAGCGACACAGCGCTTCCCGAGGTACGGCGGCTGCGCACGCCACATGCCGCCACGCCACAGACGCACATCCTCTCGAACGGACGGTATGCCGTCATGCTCACCGGTGCGGGCTCCGGTTACAGCCGCTGGGGCGACATCGGCGTAACGCGCTGGCGCGAGGACCTCACGCGCGATGATTCAGGCAGCTACTGTTTCATCCGCGATGTCGAGAGCGGCGCCGTATGGTCACCAGGCTATCAACCGTGCGGCGTCGAGCCGGACAGCTACAACGTTGCATTCACAGAAGATCGTGCGGAGTTCCTGCGCGTGGACGCGACACTGGCCACGAAGCTGGAAGTGGTCGTATCCCCCGAGGAAGACGCGGAGGTTCGGCGCGTATCCATCACTAACTCGGGAGGCGAGGCGCGCGATTTCGAGATCACCTCGTACAGTGAGCTCGCGCTGACGCCACCTGCTGCCGACGCGGCGCACCCTGCGTTC
>JBEVDW010000167.1:0-3768 GCA_040513115.1 Steroidobacteraceae bacterium
CGAGCACGCGAAAGCGGCTGACATCGTGATTGCGGCTCAGCACTTTCATCAGCGCGTAGGCATCGGTCAGCGATGCAGGCTCATCGCACACGACGAGCAACACGTGCTGCGCCGCCTGCGTGAACTGCACCACGCTATGCGCGATGCCTGCGGAGGTATCGACCACGAGCACATCGAGCCGCGTGGCCAGCGAGCTGAACGCCTGCACCAGGCTCAGATGCTCGGCTGCGGACAGGTTTGCGAGCTCTGCCACGCCGGACGCTCCGGGAACCACCTGCAAACCCTGCGGGGATTCCAGGATGATTTCCTCCAGCGTGCGCTCGCCCGACAGCACGTGCGCCATCGTGTGCCGCGGCGTGAGGCCAAGGAACACATCGACATTGGCCAGACCGAGATCGCCATCGAGCAACATCACGCGCCGTCCGGCTTGCGCCATCGCGGTCGCGAGATTGACCGAGACACTGGTCTTGCCCACCCCGCCCTTGCCGCCCGTGACGGCGATCACCTGCACCGGCCCCGGCACGGTGAGTTGTCTTAACCCGGCTGTTTGCATGGATTCCATTACTTTCGACCTCGAGTGTTGGCGACGGGTTGCCGAGCGTTGTTATGCGAGTGCATGTGCCACGGCCCCGAATCTTCTTTGCAACAAATCTTCGTCAGGAGTTGCGCCGGATTTGCGTGCGAGATCAACGGCGCGCGCGATGAGTTGATGCGCGCGCGCGGGGTTGAGATCTTCCGGTACGCGCTGACCTTCGCTCACGTACGCAAGCGGCAATCGTGAGCGAATCAGGGTTGAGATGATGCCGCCGAGGCTGGTTGCCTCGTCGACCTTCGTTACGACGCAACTCGCCGCTTCGGCCGGTGCAAAACGCGTCACGCTTTCCTCGATGGCACCGGCCTGCGCGCTCGCGGACAACACCAGACACGTTTCCATCCGCGCGTGCGCGCTCGTGAGCAGGGTGAGCTCGGCGGCGAGACGCGGATCGCGCTGACTCAGGCCCGCCGTATCGATCAGCACGAGTCGGCTGTCCTTCAATGTGCGCAGTGTCGGCGCCAGATCGCGCGCACCTTCCACCGCATAGGCAGGCACGCCCAAGAGGCGGCCGAGCGTGTGGATCTGATCCGCGGCACCGATGCGCACGGCATCAGCGGAAATCAATGCCAGGCTGTTGGGGCCGTGCCGCAGTACCCAACGCGCGGCGAGCTTTGCGATCAGTGTCGTCTTGCCCACGCCCGTGGGACCGACGAATGACACGACACCACCGTGGTCGATCCAGCGCTCCTCGCGGACGTCGATACGACGCGCCAGCAACGCCAGCGCGTAACGATGGGCTTCGGCGAACTCCTGCCGTGCCGGCAACTGTGTCACCAACTCGGCCGCGAGATCCTGCGCGAGACCGAACGACGTCAGCTCTTTCAACAATTCGGTTTGCACGGGCGCGCGACGTGTGAGGTCGTTCCACGCCAGCGTTGCCAGCTGCGTTTCGAGCATGCGCCGCAGCGTGCGCAATTCATCGCCCATGTTGGCGCGCTCGATGCCGATGACCGGTTCTTCTTCGCGTTCGCGGCGAGTGCTCGCCGCAAGCTCTTGAGCGAAGTCCGTGCTCGCCGCACGCGGCCTGCTTTCCACAGGCGCAGGTTCGGGGTCGTAGTCGATGGCGGCGACGATCTCGATACCATCGTTCACCTTCTCGGTGGACAAGATGACCGCATCGGGCCCTTGTTCGTCGCGCACCAGGCGCAACGCCTGACGCATGTCTTTGGCGAAGTAGCGTTTGACTTTCATGGGCATGCTCCGCTGGAGGGCGATCGGCGATAGGCTCTGGGCTGTTGGCCAGAGCGTCTGCGTAAACCGGGGTCATTCGTGGCCGATGTATTCATGTGCAATTGCTTCATCTGTGTCTGACCAAGCGCCCGACAACCCAGCGCCTTCCTCACCTTCATCTCCCCACTGCCGTTACCAACCGCACCTTGCGGTTGTCGGGGATCTCGTTCCACGCCAGCACGTGCATGTTTGGTGCAATCGAGCGCACGAAGCGGGCGAGGCTCTGGCGTAACTGTGGCGGCACGAGCAACACGGCGGGCTCGCCCGTCAGCTCCTGACGCTGTGCCGCTTCGGCGATGCGGCGTTGCATGCGATCGGCGAGGCCCGGTTCGAGACCGGGCGATGCGGCGGCATTGCCGCTCATCGAATGGGTGAGGAGCTGCTCGAGATCGGGCTCCAACGTGATGACGGGCAATTCGTTCTGCAGACCGACGAGCTCCTGCACGATCTGCCGCCCCAGCGCGACACGCACTTGCGCTTGCAGCTGCGTGGGGTCTTGCGTGCGTGCCGCATGGTCGGCCAACGTTTCGATGATCGTGCGCAAGTTGCGCACCGGCACGCGCTCGGCGAGCAGTCCCTGCATCACGCGCACGACCGTACCCAGCGTCAACGCCTTCGGTACCAGGTCTTCGACGAGCTTCGGCGCGCTCTTCGCCAGACCATTGAGCAGCTGCTGCACTTCTTCGTGGCCGAGCAGCTCGTGTGCATGCGTTTGCAGCACGTGACTCAAATGCGTGGCGATCACGGTGCTTGCATCGACCACGGTGTAACCCAGCGTCTGCGCCTGATCGCGCATCGCGGGCTCGATCCACACTGCTTCCATGCCGAACGCCGGATCGACGGTGTCGATGCCGATGACCTTGCCGTATACCTTGCCCGGATTGATGGCCATCTCGCGCTCGACATAGACGGTGCCCTCGCCGACCGGCACGCCGCCCAACACGATGCGATACGCGTTCGGCGACAGGTCCAGGTTGTCGCGCACGTGCACGGCCTGCACGAGGAAGCCGAGATCGCCGGTGAGCTTCCGGCGCACACCCTTGATGCGCGCGAGCAGATCGCCGCCTTGCGCCTTGTCTACCAACGGCACGAGGCGATAGCCGACCTCGAGACCGATGAGATCGACCGGCTGCACGTCGTCCCAGGTGAGCTCGCGATTGTCGATCTGCGGCGGTGGCGGCGGTGGCGCTTCTTCGACGACCGGTTCTGCAGCCGCTGCCTGCTTGCGCTTGCTCAGGTGACGAGCGGCGAATCCGCAGCCAGCAGCCATCAACAGGAACGGCAGGTTCGGCATGCCCGGAATCAAGCCCATCACTCCCAGCAGACCGGCAGCCACACCGAGCGCCTTCGGCTGACCGAACAACTGCTTCTGCAGCTCGCCGCCCATGTCCTGCTTGCCCGACATGCGCGTGACGATGATCGCGACCGCGGTCGACAACAGCAGCGCAGGAATCTGCGCAACGAGACCGTCGCCAATCGTGAGCAGTGTGTAGACGCGGGCGGCTTCGCCGAAGGCGAGATCGTGCGCCATCGTGCCGATCGCAAGACCGCCGAGGATGTTGATGACGAGGATCAGAATGCCCGCCGTCGCGTCGCCGCGAACGAACTTGCTCGCACCGTCCATCGAACCGTAGAAGTCCGCTTCGGCGCGCACCTCGCCGCGACGCGTCTTGGCTTCGTCCTGCGTGATGAGGCCGGCGTTCAAGTCGGCATCGATTGCCATCTGCTTGCCGGGCATCGCATCCAAGGTGAAGCGCGCGCTCACTTCGGAGATACGGCCCGAGCCCTTCGTCACCACGACGAAGTTGATGATCGTGAGGATCACGAACACCACGACACCGACCGCGAAGTTGCCGCCGATCACGAACTGTCCGAACGATTCGATCACGTGACCGGCTGCATGCGCGCCGGTGTGACCGTTGAGCAGTACGACGCGAGTCGAT